>NZ_JAUHUI010000092.1:0-1086 GCF_030418155.1 Pseudomonas sp. 2,4-D | reverse complement strand
CCACGGCAGATAGGGACCGAACTGTCTCACGACGTTCTAAACCCAGCTCGCGTACCACTTTAAATGGCGAACAGCCATACCCTTGGGACCGGCTTCAGCCCCAGGATGTGATGAGCCGACATCGAGGTGCCAAACACCGCCGTCGATATGAACTCTTGGGCGGTATCAGCCTGTTATCCCCGGAGTACCTTTTATCCGTTGAGCGATGGCCCTTCCATACAGAACCACCGGATCACTAAGACCTACTTTCGTACCTGCTCGACGTGTTTGTCTCGCAGTCAAGCGCGCTTTTGCCTTTATACTCTACGACCGATTTCCGACCGGTCTGAGCGCACCTTCGTACTCCTCCGTTACTCTTTGGGAGGAGACCGCCCCAGTCAAACTACCCACCATACACTGTCCTCGATCCGGATGACGGACCTGAGTTAGAACCTCAAAGTTGCCAGGGTGGTATTTCAAGGATGGCTCCATGAGAACTGGCGTCCCCACTTCAAAGCCTCCCACCTATCCTACACAAGCAAATTCAAAGTCCAGTGCAAAGCTATAGTAAAGGTTCACGGGGTCTTTCCGTCTAGCCGCGGATACACTGCATCTTCACAGCGATTTCAATTTCACTGAGTCTCGGGTGGAGACAGCGCCGCCATCGTTACGCCATTCGTGCAGGTCGGAACTTACCCGACAAGGAATTTCGCTACCTTAGGACCGTTATAGTTACGGCCGCCGTTTACCGGGGCTTCGATCAAGAGCTTCGCTTGCGCTAACCCCATCAATTAACCTTCCGGCACCGGGCAGGCGTCACACCCTATACGTCCACTTTCGTGTTTGCAGAGTGCTGTGTTTTTAATAAACAGTCGCAGCGGCCTGGTATCTTCGACCGGCATGGGCTTACGGAGCAAGTCCTTCACCCTCGCCGGCGCACCTTCTCCCGAAGTTACGGTGCCATTTTGCCTAGTTCCTTCACCCGAGTTCTCTCAAGCGCCTTGGTATTCTCTACCTAACCACCTGTGTCGGTTTGGGGTACGGTTCCCAGTTATCTGAAGCTTAGGAGCTTTTCTTGGAAGCATGGTATCAACCACTTCGTCGCCT
>NZ_JAUHUI010000012.1:0-148634 GCF_030418155.1 Pseudomonas sp. 2,4-D | reverse complement strand
GATCTCTCGTAGCGGGAGGCGAATCATACAGCACTTGGAAGCGCTGTCAACCATCATCTCAACCGCTTTCGATCATTCGACCGTAGCCCCTCCAGCTTTCCCTTCACTACTTAACTCATTGAATCTCAAGGAGTTTTTCGTTCCGTTGTCGCTGGAAGTGGGGCGCATTATAAGGGGATTCGAGAGGGCGTCAACCTTTAATTTCAATAACCGTTGATAGCGCAGAAAAAACAAAGCGGGGAGGCCTGACGGCCTCCCCGCTATTCATCTAGAGCACACCAGCACCACGAAGGCGCTGCACCTCGCCGACATCCAGCCCCAACACCTCCCCCAGCACCGCTTCGGTATGCTCGCCTAACAAGGGTGGCGCCCGACGATACTCCACTGGCGTTTCCGACAACCGTATCGGGCTCGCAACTTGCGGCACACTACCCGCCAATGGATGCGGAATATTCAACGCCAACCCGCGCGCCAGCACCTGGGGATCCTGGAACATCTGCGCCAGGTTATTGATAGGCCCACATGGCACTCCTGCAGCCTCCAACTGGGCCACCCACTCAGCCGTGGTCTTGAACACCGTAGCCTGGCGAATCAATGGTATCAGCTCAGCCCGGTTGGCCACCCGCAGCTTGTTGGTAACGAACCGAGGGTCCTCCGCCCATTGCGGCTGCCCGGCCACCTCAGCGAATTTACGGAACTGGCTGTCATTACCGACGGTAAGAATGAAATCGCCATCTGCCGTCGGAAAGTCCTGGTAAGGGACTATATTAGGATGCGCATTACCCAGCCGACGGGGAGGGGTGCCCGTGGTCAGGTAGTTCATCGCCTGGTTCGCCAGACAGGCCACCTGCACATCGAGCAATGCCATGTCGACATGCTGGCCGACACCTGTCTGATCCCGGTGGGCGAGGGCAGCCAGCATGGCGACCGTGGAGTACAACCCGGTCAGAATATCGGTAAGCGCCACACCCACCTTGACCGGCCCTGCGCCTTCTTCACCCTCCGGACGACCGGTCAGGCTCATCAGCCCACCCAACCCCTGGATCATGAAGTCATAACCAGCGCGCCTGGCATAGGGCCCGGTCTGACCGAAGCCGGTAATGGAGCAATAGATGAGCTGCGGGTTTACCGCCTTGAGGCTCTGGTAGTCCAGGCCATAGGCAGCCAGCCCACCCACCTTGAAGTTCTCTATGACGATGTCGCACTTCGCCGCCAGTTCCCGCACCAGCCGTTGCCCCTCCGGCTGGGTAAAGTCGATGGTCACTGAGCGCTTGTTGCGGTTGGCCGACAGGTAGTAAGCCGCCTCACTGGTGTCCTCACCTTCGACATCCTTGAGGAAAGGCGGCCCCCATGAGCGGGTATCGTCGCCACTGCCTGGGCGCTCGACCTTGATCACGTCGGCGCCAAGGTCAGCCAGAATCTGACCAGACCACGGGCCGGCCAACACGCGCGAAAGGTCTAGCACCCGCAGATGTGATAGCGCGCCCATGGCTTGCTCCTTATTAATAGAACGCCTGGATACCAGTCTGCGCACGCCCCAGGATAAGTGCATGCACGTCGTGGGTACCTTCATAGGTGTTGACCACCTCCAGGTTAACCAGATGGCGGGCCACACCAAACTCGTCGGAGATTCCGTTGCCGCCCAGCATGTCACGCGCCATACGGGCGATATCCAGCGCCTTGCCGCAGGAATTGCGCTTCATGATGGAGGTGATTTCCACCGCAGCCGTCCCTTCATCCTTCATGCGCCCCAGACGCAGGCAGCCCTGCAGCGCCAGGGTGATTTCGGTCTGCATGTCGGCCAGCTTCTTCTGTATCAACTGGTTGGCGGCCAGTGGTCGACCAAACTGCTGACGATCCAGGGTGTATTGGCGGGCGGTGTGCCAGCAGGCTTCAGCGGCACCCATCGCACCCCACGAAATACCATAGCGAGCCGAATTCAGGCAGGTAAACGGGCCCTTGAGCCCCCGCACGTCCGGGAAGATGTTCTCTTCTGGCACGAACACATTATCCATGACGATTTCGCCAGTGATCGAGGCGCGCAGGCCAACCTTGCCATGAATTGCCGGGGCACTGAGGCCTTGCCAGCCTTTTTCCAGTACGAAGCCACGGATATCGCCTGCATCATCCTTGGCCCACACCACGAACACATCGGCGATGGGACTGTTGGTGATCCACATCTTGCTGCCGGTCAGCCGGTAGCCCCCGTCGACCTTTCTCGCCCGGGTAATCATCGAGCCAGGGTCGGAGCCATGGTTAGGCTCGGTCAAACCGAAGCAACCGATCCACTCGCCACTGGCCAGCTTGGGCAGGTACTTCTGCTTTTGAGCTTCGGTGCCAAATTCGTTGATCGGCACCATCACCAACGACGACTGCACACTCATCATCGAGCGGTAACCCGAGTCGATACGTTCCACTTCGCGAGCAATAAGGCCGTAGCACACATAGTTCAGGCCGCTGCCACCGTATTGCTCGGGGATGGTTGCACCCAACAGGCCGACTTCACCCATCTCGCGGAAGATCGCGGGGTCGGTCTGCTCGTGGCGGAAGGCCTCGAGCACACGCGGCGCCAGCTTGTCCTGGGCGAACTGATAAGCGCTGTCACGCACCATGCGCTCTTCTTCAGTGAGCTGCTGATCCAGCAGCAGCGGGTCGATCCAGTTGAAGCTTGCTTTACCGGCCATGAGCGAATCCTCGAAATAGGGGGCAGTTTCTTGTGCCTTTGAGCCTAGGCCTGATCGGCCACGGGGACAAACGAGGATTGCGCACCGATTAGTGATATTTTGTCACTCCGTAAATCGGCAAAACGCCTAATTGACAGCCTTACAAGTGAGGTTGACGTACATGCGCCGTAAGATCCCCAGTACCGCCGCCCTGATTTGCTTCGAGGCGGCAGCCCGTAACGAGAGCTTTACCAAGGCTGCTCAGGAACTCGCGCTGACCCAGGGTGCCGTCTGTCGGCAGATCGGTGGCTTGGAAGCCTTCCTTAATGTGGAACTGTTCCGTCGGTCGCGCCGCGGCGTAAGGCTGACCGAAGCCGGCCTGTCCTACAGTCGCCAGGTGGCGGCCCAACTGGACGCCGTGGAACGCGATACCTTGTCGGTAATGCGCCAGCAAGGCGCCAATGTGATCGAGCTGGCGGTAGTTCCGACGTTTGGCACTCAATGGCTGCTTCCACGGCTCAAGGACTTCCAGCAGTGCCATCCGGAGGTCACAGTCAATCTCACCAACCGCACCCGGCCATTCCTGTTTGCCGACACTACCTTCGATGCCGCCATCTATTTTGGTGATGCGGACTGGTCAGGCACCCAGTCGCACCAACTGATGGGTGAAAACCCGGTACCTGTGTGCAGCCCGGCGCTGCTGAACGACCAAGGCATGCTCGAGGCGCGCCACATCGCGCAGCTACCACTGCTGCAGCAGAGCACACGCCCGTATGCCTGGCGGCAATGGTTCGGAAGTGTTGGGATGAATGTGGAGCGCGACATGACAGGCCCGCGCTATGAACTATTCTCGATGCTCGCCCAGGCGGCCATGCACGATATGGGCATTGCCCTGATACCGCCGTTCTTGATCCAGCGGGAGTTGGAGGAGGGAAGGCTGGTGGTCGCTAACAGGCATGCCCTGAGTAGCGACAAGGCCTACTATCTGATGATTCCAGAGCGCAAGGTGGAGTCGGCGTCGCTACGCGCCTTTCGCGACTGGCTGGTAGGTCAGGCTCAGGCCTACATAAATAGCTCAGGGACAAACGCGACAAATTGACCCTGTAGTCAATTATTTTAAACACCTACAGATGTATGTATATGTCGCATATTCGCAAACTGTAACGCAAGCACAAAAACACCCTTTAACCGTGCTCAGTACGCGGCTTTGCGGGTTATTTTGCGACATCCAACTAGTCGTAAGCGAATTGGCCGCTTTTTTTTTGATTTTTTCTCCTAATCTGCCAATGGCGCATGTTTGACGGGCTGCAACCCTATAGCTGCGACAAGCGGTCACAGGGTGACTTGTAGTTTTGACTTCGTTTCGCTCCAGAACCGGTTGAAGGCCTTCGGGTTCGTCTGCAAAATGCTTCGCCCCGCCCGGGATCCGGCGGGTTGGCGCTCCACAGCCGCCCCAGCGCACCATCCGAAGTGTGCTGGCTTCTACAAAGACAAAAGGTCACCGCAGGAGAAATAGTCGTGCACATTGGTGTTCCTCTCGAGACGCAGACCGGTGAGACAAGGGTCGCAGCGACCCCCGAAACCATCAAGAAACTGATTGGCCAGGGCCATCAGGTCACCGTTCAACGGGGGGCAGGGCTCAACGCCGCCATTCCGGACAGTGCCTATGAAGCCGTGGGTGCTTCCCTTGGGAGCGCCGCCGATGCCTACGGCGCCCAATTGGTACTCAAAGTGGTCGCCCCCAACGACCAGGAACTGGCCCTGATCAACAGCGGCAGCCTTCTGGTGGGTATGCTCAACCCCTTCAACGGTGAACTGATCGGCAAGATGGCCGAACGCGGTATTACCGCCTTCGCCCTGGAAGCCGCACCACGAACCTCGCGGGCGCAGAGCCTGGACGTGCTGTCGTCGCAGGCCAACATCGCCGGCTACAAGGCCGTGTTGCTGGCAGCCCATCACTACCCACGCTTCATGCCAATGCTGATGACCGCTGCCGGTACCGTTAAGGCCGCACGCGTGCTGGTACTGGGCGCCGGCGTTGCCGGCTTGCAGGCCATCGCCACAGCCAAGCGCCTGGGTGCGGTGATCGAAGCATCCGACGTTCGCCCGGCCGTGAAAGAGCAGATCGAATCACTGGGTGCAAAATTCATCGACGTGCCATACGAGACCGACGAGGAGCGAGAATGCGCCGAAGGTGTTGGCGGGTATGCCCGACCAATGCCGGCAAGTTGGATGCAGCGCCAGGCGCAGGCCGTGCACGAGCGCGCCAAGCAGGCCGATATCGTCATCACCACCGCGCTGATCCCCGGGCGCAAGGCGCCGACCCTGCTAAGCGCCGAAACCGTGGCGCAGATGAAGCCTGGCTCGGTGGTCATCGACCTGGCTGCAGCCCAAGGCGGCAACTGCCCGCTGACCGTCGCAGACCAGGTGGTGCAGGAGAACGGCGTGACCATCGTCGGCCCGACCAACCTGCCGGCCCAGGTGAGTGCCGATGCCTCGGCACTGTATGCACGCAACCTGCTGGACTTCATGAAGCTGCTGTTCGACAAGGATGGCGCGCTGATCATCAACCTCGAAGACGACATCGTCGCGGCCTGCCTGATGTGCCGTGATGGTCAGGTCGTCCGCAAAAACGGCTAAGGAGCACGACAATGGAAGACATGCTGATTTCCCACGGCATCTATAACCTGATCATTTTCGTGCTGGCCATCTATGTGGGCTACCACGTGGTGTGGAACGTCACCCCGGCGCTGCACACCCCACTGATGGCGGTCACCAATGCCATTTCGGCAATCGTCATCGTCGGCGCCATGCTGGCCGCAGCCCTGACCGTGACCCCGGCCGGCAAGCTGATGGGCACCCTGGCCGTGGCCCTTGCCGCAGTCAACGTGTTCGGTGGCTTCCTGGTCACCCGCCGCATGCTTGAAATGTTCAAGAAGAAAACCAAGAACGAGGCGAAGAAGTAAGCATGAGCATGAATCTGGTAACGCTCCTCTACCTCGTCGCCTCGGTGTGCTTCATCCAGGCGCTCAAGGGCCTGTCGCACCCGACCACCTCGCGGCGCGGCAATCTGTTCGGCATGATCGGCATGGGGCTCGCCATCCTCACTACGGTTGGCCTCATTTATAAACTCGGGGCTGAACTTGCCACTGCCGGTATCGGCTATGTCATCGTCGGCCTGCTGGTCGGCGGCACCGCCGGTTCAATCATGGCCAAACGCGTCGAAATGACCAAGATGCCCGAACTGGTCGCCTTCATGCACAGCATGATCGGCCTGGCCGCGGTATTCATCGCCATCGCCGCCGTACTAGAGCCGCAGTCGATGGGTATTGTGGCTGCCATCAGCGACCCGATCCCCACCGGTAACCGCCTGGAGCTGTTCCTCGGGGCCGCCATCGGTGCCATTACCTTCTCCGGTTCGGTGATCGCCTTTGGCAAGCTGTCGGGCAAGTACAAGTTCCGCCTGTTCCAGGGCGCACCGGTACAGTTCGCTGGCCAGCACAAACTGAACCTGATCCTTGGCCTGACCACCATCGCCCTAGGCCTGCTGTTCACTTTCACTGGCCACTACAGTGCCTTCACCCTGATGCTGGTCCTGGCCTTCATCATGGGTGTGCTGATCATTATTCCGATCGGCGGCGCCGACATGCCAGTGGTGGTGTCGATGCTCAACAGCTACTCGGGGTGGGCAGCGGCCGGCATCGGCTTCTCGCTGAACAACTCGATGCTGATCATCGCCGGTTCCCTGGTAGGTTCGTCCGGTGCCATCCTCTCGTACATCATGTGCAAGGCGATGAACCGTTCGTTCTTCAACGTCATCCTTGGCGGCTTCGGTGGCGATACCGACACTGGCGCGGCGCAAGGTTCGCAAGAACAGCGTCCGGTGAAGTCCGGTTCGGCTGACGATGCCACCTTCCTGCTCAGCAACGCCGACAGCGTGATCATCGTTCCGGGCTACGGCCTGGCGGTGGCCCGCGCACAACACGCGCTGAAAGAGCTGACCGAGAAGCTGACCCACAACGGCGTGACCGTGAAGTATGCGATTCACCCGGTGGCGGGCCGCATGCCCGGGCACATGAACGTACTGCTGGCCGAGGCTGAAGTGCCGTACGATCAGGTATTCGAGATGGAAGACATCAACGCCGAGTTCGGCCAGGCCGACGTGGTGCTGGTGCTGGGCGCCAACGACGTGGTCAACCCGGCGGCGAAGAACGATCCCAAGTCGCCAATCGCCGGCATGCCGATCCTCGAAGCGTTCAAAGCCAAGACCATCATCGTCAACAAACGCTCGATGGCCAGCGGCTATGCCGGCCTGGACAACGAACTGTTCTATCTGGACAAGACCATGATGGTGTTCGGTGACGCCAAGAAGGTCATCGAGGACATGGTCAAGGCGGTGGAGTGACACCAGCCGCTGCAAACCAGCTGATATAAAGGAAGCCCTGGTCAGAATCTGCCGGGGCTTTTCTTTTATTGATCCGGATCAACGGCTCAAATACAAGGCTTCTCATACGACCATGGTCGTGGGACGGCAATGGGCGAAATCTCTAGACTGCGCTGCAGTAGTTTCAGTAGCCCGAGATAACAATCCATGTACCGTGATCGTATCCGCTTGTCCTCCCTGCACAGCAAGGTAATGAGTGCGGCTGATGCCGCTGGTCTGATCGAGGACGGCATGACTGTCGGCATGAGCGGCTTCACCCGCGCCGGCGAAGCCAAGGCCGTACCGCATGCACTGGCCGAACGTGCCAAGCAATCGCCACTGAAAATCAGCCTGATGACCGGCGCCAGCCTGGGCAATGACCTGGACAAACAACTGACCGAGGCCGGTGTGTTGGCCCGCCGTATGCCGTTCCAGGTCGACAGCACCCTGCGCAAAGCCATCAATGACGGTCAGGTGATGTTCATTGACCAGCACCTGTCGGAAACCGTCGAGCAATTGCGCAACCAGCAGCTGAAGCTGCCGGACATCGCGGTCATCGAAGCCGTGGCCATCACCGAGCAAGGCCACATCGTGCCAACCACTTCGGTGGGCAACTCGGCCAGCTTCGCGATCTTCGCCAAGCAGGTGATTGTGGAGATCAACCTCTCGCACAACACCAACCTCGAAGGCCTGCACGACATCTATATCCCAACCTACCGCCCGACTCGCACGCCAATCCCGCTGGTCAAGGTAGACGACCGTATCGGCAGCACCGCGATCCCGATCGATCCGGCCAAAATCGTCGGTATCGTCATCAGCGACCAGCCGGATTCGCCGTCCACTGTGCTGCCACCAGATGATGAAACACAGGGCATCGCCGACCACCTGATCAACTTCCTCAAGAAGGAAGTGGATGCAGGCCGTATGACCAACAAGCTCGGCCCGCTGCAAGCCGGCATTGGCAGCATTGCCAATGCGGTGATGTGCGGCCTGATCGAATCGCCGTTCGAAGACCTGACCATGTACTCCGAAGTGCTGCAGGACTCCACCTTCGACCTGATCGACGCCGGCAAGCTTAGCTTCGCATCCGGCAGCTCGATCACCCTGTCGACGCGCCGCAATGCCGATGTGTTCGGCAACCTGGAGCGCTACAAGGACAAGCTGGTGCTACGCCCGCAGGAAATCTCCAACCACCCGGAAGTGGTACGTCGCCTGGGCATCATCGGTATCAACACCGCACTGGAGTTCGATATCTACGGCAACGTCAACTCCACCCACGTCTGTGGCACCAGGATGATGAACGGCATCGGTGGCTCCGGCGACTTCGCCCGTAACGCCCACCTGGCGGTGTTCGTCACCAAGTCGATTGCCAAAGGCGGGGCGATTTCCAGCGTGGTGCCAATGGTCAGCCATGTCGACCACACCGAGCACGACGTGGACATCCTGGTCACCGAGCAGGGCCTGGCGGACCTGCGTGGCCTGGCGCCGCGCGAACGGGCGCGAGCGATTATCGACAACTGTGTGCACCCAGACTACCGCGCTGCGCTGAACGACTACTTTGACCGCGCCTGCCAGCGTGGCGGCCATACCCCGCACATCCTGCGTGAAGCCCTGAGCTGGCACGAAAACCTGGAAGAAACCGGGCGCATGCTGGCCAGCTGATCCAGATGTGGTACGGAACGGCGGCCCTGCTTCCGCTGTTCCGGCCTCTTCGCGGGCTTACCCGCGAATGGGGCATAACAGTCAAACCTTTCTATCACTACGCCACCCCTCTATCAGCAGCATAAACTGTACTACTGTACTGGTGTTTTCATACCTTCCCGACTGACAAATCCCCTTCTTCGAATCGAAACGCACCAAATAAGTGCGGACCAGTACAGTTACGCCTATTTCGAGTGCAACAGTAGGGTTACACAGTTAACTGAGCCATCGTCTTTCCACCGAACTGTATCTACTGTTATGGACGACAGAGGAGGATCATTGGCATCAGTTAAATCACTACCTAATGCCGCCATAAGCGGAAGGATGAAGCATCATGGAACGTACCCTCAGTTCCGGTCTGGTTTTTGAAAGCAACGCCCAGCAATCCAACACTTCGCTGCCACTGCGCGCATTGTCGACCCTGCTGCTGTGGCAGCGCCGTATGACCAGCCGTCGTCAACTGGCTCGCCTGGACTCCCGCCTGCTGGCAGACGCCGGTATCAGCGAGTCGCAGCGTTACGAAGAGCTGAGCAAGCCTTTCTGGCGCTAAGCTCCCGGCTTGCCGGCTTCGCCGGCACCGTGAATTCCTCAAACCCGTTGCAGGTGACTGCAGCGGGTTTTTTATTGCCCGAGAGACGCGCAGTCGCGTGCTTCAGATCGCGACCAGTACAGTTTTACAAATACGAAAATTCGCCTTAACAGTTGTCTGACACAGCAGTCGTTGTCATCTCTACGCAGCACTGCGTGGTACGCTTGGCCTAACCGTCTGCTAGAACCCGTTGATGAAAACGTACCGTGACGAGCCCTGCAAACGTCCGATACAGCAGAACCAACCTGACCTACCCAGGAGTCCACATCATGAACCGTAAACACCTGCTTGGCGCCGCCCTGCTGCTTGGCCTGGCTGGCACTGCCAATGCCACCAGTTTCGTTGTCACCACCGACGCGGTAGTGGGCGCCGTTGCTGCCTCCACCGACGCCACATCCGACGTGAGCTCTTCCTTCCGCGACGACAAGATTGTCCAGGCAGCCCGCGATGACGCAGCCAGCTTCGTCGGCACTCAGGGCGCTATCCGCGGCGCCCGACTGGAAAGCGCCTTTGTGCACATCCGTTCGAACATGCCGGCCCTGCAAGCCAGCGATGCACAGCTGGCCCAGGCCATCCTGGCACTCTGATACGCGCCATGCACAACAGGTGCGTTGGCTTCGGCCCTCGCACCTGAGTTAGGCTTCGCCGTTCATTTCCAGCCTTCAAGAAAGCTTATGCGTTACCTGTTGCCATTGCTGTTCGCCGCCGCAGGCATGGCCAGCGCCCATGCCATGGATACCACCACACAAAGCCTGGTCATCACCGGCTATGTCACCAGCCAGGTCACAGCCGCACCATTCGATCGCAAATTGGTCACACAGGCCCGCGACGATGCCGCCGCATTCGTTGCCAGCGGCGGGCTGATCCGCGGTGCACGCCTGGAAGCCGCCCTGGAATCATTACGCCACAATTGCGCACGGCACGCCGTCGGCGATCTGGAACTGGCGCAGGCAATTCTCGTCCAATAACTACATCTGACTCCCTGTATTTTTCGGAGATGCTCCATGCGCAAACCGCTGATTGCCGCTTCCCTCGGCATGCTCCTGCTGGCCGACCTGGCCCAGGCACAGACCCTGGTGGCCACCAGCAACATCATCGTGCGTGCCTTTGGCCGTTCGATCGACTTCACCTCAGACACCACCACCTCGATCCGCGACTCCAAAGTGGTGCGCGAAGCCCACGACGACGCTGCAAGCTTCGTCGCCAGCAACGGTGACATCCGCGGCGTCCAACTCGAGGCGGCCTTCAATACCCTGCGCGAGCGAGTACCGGAAGCGCGCGGCGCCAGCGACCAGGTATTGGCTGAAGCCATACTCGCACTGTGAAGCGCGTGCGTGCCTGGCTGCTCGGCTGCGCCTTGACGCTGCTCGGCACGCCCGCCTTGGCCGACCTGCAGCTTGAGCTGCAGGCGTCCGGCCTCGACCCACAACAAACACAAGCCTCCCAGGCCCTGCTCGACGAGGCCATGGGCAAGCTGCCACCGCACTTCAAGCAACAGCTGGACCGCCACGTGCGGGTCAGCTGGAGCGACAACATGCCTGCCGACGCCTATGGGCAGGCTTCCCTGATATCCACCCTCGAGCTCAACCGCCGCTTGCTGCCCAGCCTCGCCGATGGCAGCGCCGCCGCCGAGCGCACCGACCGCCCACATGGCACGGTGCGTGAAGAGCTGCTGGCCACCGTGCTGCACGAGCTCACCCATCTCTACGACCGTGCCCGCCTGTGGCCCAGCACCGAAAATTCGCTGATTGCACGCTGTAAGCGCCAGCAAGGCACGCTGGGCAAGGTCGGCCTGCCGGAAGAATGCCGCGGGCAGGCCGAGCGTCGCTTCACCCTGAGCGACGACCCACGCCTGCTCGACCTGGCCGGGTGGCAGCAGTACGTGGGCCGACGCGGCGAGCGCGAACAGCACAATGGCCAATTCGTGCGCAGCCCCGACAGCTATGAGTTGAGCAGCCCCAAGGAATACATTGCGGTCAATATGGAGTATTTCCTCCTCGACCCGAGCTACAGCTGCCGTCGCCCGGCGCTGTATCAGTACCTCCGCGAACACTTCGGCTGGGCACCCCAACAGGACACCTGTGCCAAGGGCCTGCCATTCATCAATGCCGGCAGCGACTTCGCCCGCCAGCCGCTAGGTGAAATCGACCCAGAGCGGGTCTACGAAGTGGACTATCTGCTGGCTGAAGCCAATCAGAACCTGGTCAGCCGCTGGGGACACAGCATGCTGCGCCTGGTGATTTGCAAGCCGGGCCGCCCACGTGGACCAGACTGCCGCCTGGACCTCGATCAAAGCCTGGTGCTGTCGTACCGCGCCTTCGTCAACGACGTGCAACTGTCCAGCTGGGACGGGCTGGTCGGCAACTACCCGTCGCGGCTATTCGTGCTGCCGCTGGGCCAGGTGATCGACGAATACACCAAGACCGAGCTGCGCAGCCTGGCCTCAGTGCCCTTGAAGCTCAACCGCGACGAAATCGAGAACCTGGTGCGCCAGGCCGCCGAGATGCACTGGAGCTATGACGGCAACTACTGGTTCCTGTCCAACAACTGTGCAGTGGAGTCGTTGAAGCTGCTGCGCAGCGGCACCGCCAATCCACGCCTCAACGACCTGGACAGCATCATGCCCAACGGTTTGCTGGCCGTGCTCAAGGGCAGGGGGCTGGCAGACACCAGCGTGCTTGATAACCCGCGCGAAGCATTACGCCTGGGCTACCGCTTCGATTCTTACCGCGACCGGTACCAGGCCATGTTCGAGGTGCTGAGAAAGCAATTGCCAATCAAGCAAGCTCTGGTTGAAGACTGGCTGGCCCTCAATGCCGAGCAGCGCCGTAGCTGGTTCGCCAAGGCTGACCTGCGCACCAGCGCGGCACTGCTTCTGCTTGAGCAGGCCAGCCTGCGCCGGCAGCTTCTGCTGGCCCAGGACGAGGTCAAGCAGCGTTACCTGAATGCCGCAGCATTGAAGGATGGCAGCATCAACAAAGCCGATGCCACGCTCAAGCAAATGCTTGCCAACAGCGGTTTTCTCAGCCGCCCGGCAGAGTTGCTCGATTCCAAAGGCTACGGGCTGCCGCAGCCAGAAGAGCGCAAGCACCTGGAGCAGGTGAGCAGAGAGCGCCAGGCACAGCTGTTGCGCTTGAGCACCAGCCTGGACAAAGAGGTGAGGGCGCTGCTGGAGCCGTCGCGGGCCAAGGAAATTGCAGCGGTCGAGGCCAACGTGAAACAGATCGGCGAGCACTTGCGGGCGTTGCACAAGGCTGCTGGTGGCCTGCAGTTGTGATGTATGAAGGGCTGGCCCTTTCGCGGGCAAGCCCACGCCTACAGGCGCTCCTCATCTTCCGAGGGCAAATCCTCATCCAGATGCAACCAGGGCAACCGGCTGCCTACCCAGATATGCCGGTTGGCTCGTACCCGCTCAGGGTGATCCAGCGTCGCCACCGTCACATCGATCGTCTGGGGGCTATGAGTGGTCACCAGCGCCACATGCGCCCCACACTGCCCACAGAAGTAGCGGCTGCAACTGGCAGGCGCCACATAGCAGCTCGGCTCGCCCGTTAACCACTGGAACCCAGAACGGGGCAGGGTAAGCCAGGTGACCACCAGTCCACCGCTGACCCGCCTGCAGATCGAACAATGACAGTGGGCAATGTCCGTCAGGTTGCCCTCCAGCCGATAACGCAGGGCTCCACAATGGCAGCCACCTTCGGTTACATCCTGCATCACCTACCTCTCGTCACCTTTGCTTCAGCGAAAGCTGGCTGAAAGCTTGCCCTTTTAGGATAGCGCCCACTACCGGCACAAGACCGGTCAGCCAGGGCACCCGGTCAATACCGCGCCCGGCCCAATCAACAACAACAATGGTGATTCTGATGTATTCCTGTGCCCGCCTTTTCGTAGTCCCCCTCCGCATGCTCCCCGCACAGCGCCCTACGCGCTGATACGCCCGAATCGACTGTCCTTTCGCCGCGCCACGCCTGGAGTATTGCCATGCTGACCTTCCTCGGCTTTGCCATGGTCATCACGTTCATGTACCTGATCATGACCAAGCGCCTTTCGGCCTTGATCGCGCTTATTCTGGTACCGATCCTGTTCGCCCTGTTCGGTGGTTTTTCCGCCAAGATCGGCCCCATGATGCTAGAGGGCATCAGCAAGCTCGCACCTACCGGCGTGATGCTGATGTTCGCCATCCTCTATTTCGCCCTGATGATCGATTCCGGCCTGTTCGACCCGGCCGTTCGCAAGATCCTCAAGCTGGTCAAGGGCGATCCGCTGAAAGTCTCGGTCGGCACCGCTGTACTGGCCCTGGTGGTCTCGCTCGACGGTGACGGTGCCACCACCTACATGATCTGCTGCGCCGCCATGCTGCCGATGTACAGCCGCCTGGGCATGAGCCCGCGGATCATGGCCGGCCTGATCATCCTCGCCGGCGGCGTGATGAACATGACCCCGTGGGGTGGGCCGACCGCTCGTGCTGCCAGCGCCCTGCACGTAGACCCGTCAGACATCTTCGTGCCGATGATCCCGGCCATGCTGTTCGGTGTGTTGGCGATCCTGGCCATTGCCTACATGTATGGCAAGCGTGAGCGTGCCCGCCTGGGCGAACTGCATCTGCCTACCGACGACATCGACCACAGCGAAATTACCGTTTCGCAGTACCCGGACGCACGTCGGCCCAAACTGCTGTACTTCAACGGTGCCCTGACCGCCGCCCTGATGGTCGCGCTGATCGCCGGCCTGCTGCCGCTGCCAGTGCTGTTCATGATTGCCTTCAGTATCGCCATGATCGTCAACTATCCGTGCCTGCAACAGCAGAAGGACCGCATCGCCGCCCACGCCGGCAGCGTACTGGCCGTGACCGGGCTGATCTTCGCCGCCGGCATCTTTACCGGCATCCTGTCCGGCACCGGTATGGTCGACGCCATGTCCAAGAGCCTGCTGGCGGTCATCCCCGAGGCGCTGGGTCCATACTTGGCCGTAATCACCGCGATCGTGAGCATGCCGTTCACGTTCTTCATGTCCAACGATGCGTTCTACTACGGCGTGCTGCCGGTCCTGGCCGAGGCCGCTAGCCACTATGGCATCACCCCGGTAGAAATGGCCCGTGCGTCGATCGTCGGGCAGCCGGTACACCTGCTCAGCCCGCTGGTACCCTCCACTTACCTGCTGGTGGCCCTGGCCGGTATCGAGTTCGGCGATCATCAGCGCTTCACGCTCAAGTGGGCAGTGCTGGTATGCCTGTGCATAATGCTCGGCGCACTGCTGATGGGGATTTTCCCGCTGTTCAGTAGTCTTTAATAAACCCGTATCACGTACGCGACGCGCCCTGACCGGGGCGCGTTGCCATTACCGCTCGAAGGAAAATACATGGAATGGCTGACCAGCCCGGAAATCTGGGTTGCCTTTTTCACCCTTACCGCGCTTGAGATCGTCCTCGGTATCGACAACATCATCATGATCTCGATTCTGGTCAGCCGCATGCCCAAGCACATGCAGCCACGCACCCGGATCTTCGGCCTTGCCTTGGCCATGGTCACCCGTATCATGCTGCTGCTGTCGATTACCTGGGTGATGCGCCTTACCGCCGACCTGTTCGTGGTCTTTGGCCAGGGCATCTCCGGGCGTGACCTGATCCTGTTCTTCGGTGGCCTGTTCCTGCTATGGAAGAGCTCGCAAGAGATCTACCACGGCCTGGAAGGCGAGGACGAGAACGCAGAGGAGCCCAAAGGCGCAGGTGGCAAGTTCTTCTACACCATCATCCAGATCGCCATCATCGACATCGTGTTCTCGCTGGACTCGGTGATCACCGCAGTGGGTATGGTTTCCCACGTACCGGTGATGGTCGCCGCCATCGTAGTGGCTGTGCTGGTGATGATGCTGTGCGCCGGCGCCATCAGCAATTTCATCGACAAGCACCCGTCGCTGAAGATGCTCGCGCTGTCGTTCCTGATCGTGGTCGGTACAGTACTGATCGCCGAAGCGTTCGATGTGCACGTGCCGAAGGGCTATGTCTACTTCGCCATGGCCTTCTCGCTGGGGGTGGAAGCCATCAACATCCGCATGCGCACCGCCATGGCCCGCAAAGATGGCAAGGATCATGACCCGGTGAAACTGCGCAAGGACATTCCGGGTCAATAAGGTCAAGGAAGTACAGCACAGCAAGGGCCCTTCGCGGGGCCCTTTTTCATGCCCGTTTTTCTGTACTCGATCACTGTAGGAGCGGGTTTACCCGCGAAGAGACCCATACAGGCGATCATTCATTTGAGTTCTATTTCAAATATATGACTGCCATGCGAAGCTGGCGACAGCTGCGCAAAACAACTAAAGCTTTGAGTGAGCACTGAAAATTCTTCAAACGCTCACGTTTCTTTTCTTGGCCCGCTGGGCCTATGCAACAGGGGGCCTTCGCCATGCTGACCCTGCTCAACCTGCTCTCGGCCGTTACGCTTCTGGTCTGGGGCACCCACATTGTGCGTACCGGCATCCTCCGGGTATTCGGCTCGAACCTGCGGCGCATCATCAGCCAGAACATGGACAAGCGCCCGCTGGCATTCATCGCCGGTATTCTGGTCACGGCCATGGTTCAAAGCAGCAACGCCACGGCCATGCTGGTCACCTCGTTCGTCGGCCAAGGCCTGATGGCCATGACCCCGGCCTTGGCCATCATGCTGGGTGCCGACGTGGGTACCGCACTGATGGCCCGAGTACTGACCTTCGACCTGTCCTGGCTGTCGCCGCTGCTGATCTTCCTTGGTGTGATCTTCTTCCTTTCGCGCAAGCAGACACGGGCCGGCCAATTGGGCCGAGTTGGCATCGGGCTTGGCCTGATCATCCTGGCACTTGAGCTTATCGTGCAGGCAGCTGCGCCGATCACCCATGCCCAGGGTGTGAAAGTGCTATTTGCCTCACTGACCGGCGACATCATGCTCGACGCTCTGGTCGGTGCAATGTTCGCCATGATTTCCTATTCCAGCCTGGCCGCCGTTCTGCTCACAGCGACACTGGCCGGCGCCGAACTGATCAGCTTGCCGGTAGCCATCGGGCTGGTGGTCGGCGCCAACATCGGCAGTGGGCTGCTGGCCTTCATCAGTACCAGCATGCAGAACGCCGCCGGGCGTCGGGTGGCCTTGGGCAGCCTGCTGTACAAGCTGATCGGCCTGGTGCTGATCATCCCTGTGCTGCACCCGCTGGTGGAATGGATGGACTCGCTGAGTTTCAGCCCTCAGGAGCTGGTCATCGGTTTTCACCTGCTCTACAACACACTGCGCTGTCTGATCATGCTGCCCACGGTCAAACCGATGGGTCGGCTGTGCAACGTCCTGCTGCCTGAACGGGAAACCGGCAATGGTCAGGTGCGCCCGCGCCACCTTGACGCCTCGGCCCTGGAAACGCCCAGCCTGGCGCTGGCCAACGCCGCCCGCGAGACTTTGCGCCTGGGGGACATCGTCGACAGCCTGCTCGAAGCGATGCTTGGAGCCCTGCGTGGCACCCAGACCGCCTTGCCACAGCAAGTTCGCGCCTTGGGCGAAGACGCCGAAGCCCTGTACAGCGCAATCAAGCTGTACTTGGCGCAGATGTCACGGGAAGACCTCAGTGAACAGGACAACCGCCGCTGGGCTGAAATCATCGAGCTGGCAATAAACCTCAAACTCGCCTGTGACTTGATCGAACGCATGCTGCGCAAGGTTCAGCAGCAGAAAACCAGCCAGCGTCGGGAATTTTCCCAGGTAGGCCTGGAAGAACTGACCGGCCTGCAGGAGCAATTACTGGCCAATCTGCGCC
This sequence comes from Pseudomonas sp. 2,4-D, assembly GCF_030418155.1. Taxonomy (NCBI): domain Bacteria; kingdom Pseudomonadati; phylum Pseudomonadota; class Gammaproteobacteria; order Pseudomonadales; family Pseudomonadaceae; genus Pseudomonas; species Pseudomonas sp. 2,4-D. The sequence continues at coordinate 131,482 of NZ_JAUHUI010000012.1, read as the reverse complement.
TGGGCCTGTCGGTGTTCCTCAGTGCCGACCCGGAAAGCGCCCGCTTGCTGCTGCGGGAAAAACGCCGGTTCCGTGCCCAGGAACGGCGCCTCGCACACGCCCATGTCAGCCGCCTGCAGCGCAAGGTCGTGCAAAGTATCGAGACCAGTTCGCTACACTTGGAGCTGATCGCCGACATGAAGCGGTTGAACTCTTTGTTCTGTAGCAGTGCCTATGTGGTACTGGGCGGCTCGGACACCGGAGGGCTGATGCTCGACAGTGTGCCCGATGAAGCCCGCCAGCCGTGATTTCTCCTAGCTGAGGACCCTCGCTCGCCCATGCGTTGCCTGATGTTCGTTTGCCTGCTGATCTGCAGCCTGCCCTCGTTCGCCCTCGACCGCTCGCGGGTTGAAGGCTACCTGTTGCCTAATGGTCTGCAGGTCATCCTGAAAAACGGCTACGAACGGGACCATGTGGCGATTCGTCTAGTGGTCGGCGTGGGCCTGGATGATTTCGACTGCGAGCAGAAAGAGCTGCCACACCTGCTTGAGCACCTGTTGTTCAGTGGCATCGACGAAACAGGCGAAGGCGGGCTGGAAGAGCGCCTGCAAGCGCTCGGCGGCGAGTGGAACGCCTATACCAGCAGTGCCGACACCACCTTTGTAATCGAGGCCCCGGCGCGCAACCAGCGCAAGGTCCTCGACCTGCTGTTGGCAGTCATCCGCGATACCACCATCGACGCCAAGGCCTTGGCCACCGCCAAGCGCATCATAGAGCGTGAGGATGGCGGCCACTATGGCCACCTGCAGCGCTGGCTCGACCGCCAGGATATCGGCCACCCGGCCAACGACCAGTTGGCCACCGAGCTGGGGCTGAAATGCCCGGAGCGCTCCAACCTCGACGACATGACCTTGGCGCAAGTTCAGGCGTTGCGTGACCGCTGGTACGCCGCCAACAACATGACCCTGATCATGGTCGGTGGCCTCGACCGCCTGCTTCCGGCCTATCTGGAGCGGTCGTTTGGCGAATTGCCCGCCACTGAACCAGAAGAGCGCCGCAACCTTGAAAGCATCACCCGACAGGCCCAGCAGCGTCGCAACCTGACCCGCGGCTGGCTGGGTGATGGCGTCAAATTGCACTGGCTGTTCATCGAGCCGGTGCTGGACAACGACCACCAAGCCACCCTCGACCTGCTGTCGCACTACCTGGACTGGGCGCTGTACGACCAGCTGCGCCTGCGCAACGGGCTGTCCTACGGCCCCTCCGTGCAGCGCGAAAGCTTTGGCGACACCGGCCTGCTCAGCCTCAATGCGGACCTCGAGCGCGATGACATCGACAAGGCTGTCAAGGTGATGCAGGCCCTGTTCGACCACCTGCGCAAGGAAGGCCTGGACCCAGACACCTTCGCCCGCATCAAGGAAGCCAGCATCGCCAAGGAAAGCTGGAGCACCCAAGGCAACAGCGCCTTGGCCGACTACTACTGGGGGGCGCTGAACGACTATACCGACGGGCGCTTTGCCAGCCCGGTGCGCAAGCTGCGCCAGGTCAGCCTGGAACAGGCCAACGAGGCACTGAAGGATCTGCTCAAGGAAGATGGCTATGTGCGCATCGAAAAGCCGTTGCTAGGCTATGACGAGCTTTACGGGCTGATGGCCTTGCTTGTGGGGCTGTGCCTGGCAGCGGGGCTGTTGCGCTGGCGGCGGCATGGGCCTGAACGGCCCAGTGGTGCTACACGGCAGCAGTAAATAGGCGGTATCCTTTTGCCAGTACCGACCCTTTCGCAGGCTTGCCCGCGAAGAGGCTGGCATAGCCACCTCACTTTTCTGTCGTAGCCCCCAATGCCTCAAATCCCCCATATCGTCCAGCGCGTCATCGAACTCCTCAAGCGCTACCCAGGCATCATTGCGCTCGGCGGTTTCCTCTCCGGTATCGGCAGTTTCATCCTGGTCGACCGCCAGGCTGGCCTGGCCAGCTGGGTCGCCGTGCTCATGCTGGTCAGCTGGGTCTGGCTGATGCTGGAGAACACCCTCACCGGGCTGTTCGCGCGCACTTTCAACCGCGAGATCCCTCAGCCGCTGCTGCGCTATGCAACGCAGATGATCCACCAGGAAACGCTGTTCTTCGTGCTGCCGTTCTTTTTCATCACCACCACCTGGAACAGCGGTCAGCTGGTCTTCACCGGCTTGCTCGGCGCCGCCGGCCTGGTTTCGATCATCGACCCGCTGTACTACAAGTGGCTGGCACCGCGGCGCTGGCTGTTCCTGGCGCTGCATACCCTGACGTTGTTCGCCGCCCTGCTGACCGCGCTACCGATCATCCTGCATCTGACCACCGCACAAAGCTTCAAGCTGGCCCTGATCGCGGCCATGGCCCTGTCGTTCCCCAGCCTGGCCAGCAGCTTCCCGATCAACAACTGGCGCCGCGCCGTGGCACTGGTGCTGGTTACCCTCTCGGTCGGTGCCGGCGGCTGGCTGCTGCGCTCCTGGGTACCGCCGGCAACCCTGTGGATGACCGAGGTGGCGGTGAGTACCGAAGTAATGAACCGCCAACCGGGCGACTCGCTGGACGAAATTGCCGCCAGCCGCATCCGCAGCAGTGGCCTGTATGCCTACACCGCCATCAACGCGCCACGCGGCCTGAACGAGCGGATCTACCACGTGTGGCAGAAGGACGGCCAAGAGGTCGACCGCATTGCCCTGGACATCCACGGCGGGCGCAAGGAAGGCTATCGTGCCTGGACCCACAAGCAGAACTTCCCGCCCAACCCGGTAGGCAAGTGGCAGGTGAGGGTGCTGACCGAGGATGGGCAAGTGATCGGCGTGCTGCGCTTCAAGGTGGTCAATGATGCACCCGCGGGTAGTTGACCCCCTGCCTTGCGCAGCACAAGGCGGCTCCAGGTCACTGTTGCCAAGCGTACACACAGCACATAATCACCAAACAGCCCATGCCCCCTGCGCTATGATCAGCCCCTAAGCCTTAGCGCCGAGTCAATTGCATGGAGCCTATGACCACCCCCAGCGCCACCCTGGACGCCAGCAGCCAACCGGCCTGCCTGCGTATTACCGGTGACTGGACCCTGGCACACTACGCCAAACTCAAGCGCGAGAGCGAGCGCCTGCGCTCGCAGTGCCCTGCCGACACCGTCGCCGACCTCAGCCAGCTGGGCCGCCTGGACACTGCCGGCGCTTCGCTGCTGGCCGAACTGCTAGGCTCCGAGCGCCTGTCGCGCTGCACCCACGCGCTGCCTGAAGCCAGCCAGGCGCTGCTGAAAAACGTCTACTGTTCGGTCCAGGATTACTGCATCCCGGTCAAGGAGCCCGAGCGCAATGTGCTGTTGCTGCTGCTGGAGCGTATCGGCCGCGCCGTCGGCACGCTGTGGCAGGACAGCATGCAACTGCTTGGTTTCGTCGGTGTGATTCTGGAAACCTTGCTGCGCCGCGCCTTCCAGCCACATCGCTGGCGCTTCACTCCTGTGGTGGCACATATTGAGCAGACCGGGCTGGACGCCGCGCCCATCGTTGCGTTGCTGACCTTTCTGGTGGGCGCCGTAGTCGCATTTCTCGGCGCCACGGTGCTGGCCGACTTCGGCGCGACCATTTTCACCGTCGACCTGGTTGCGTTCTCGTTCCTGCGCGAGTTCGCCGTGCTGCTGACAGCCATTCTCATGGCCGGCCGTACTGCCAGCGCGTTCACCGCGCAGATCGGCTCGATGAAGGCCAACGAAGAAATTGACGCCATCCGCACTCTGGGCCTCAACCCCATGGAGCTGCTGGTGGTGCCGCGGGTACTGGCCCTGCTGATTTCGCTACCGTTGCTCACCTTTGTCGCCATGATCTGCGGCATCGTTGGCGGGGCGGTGGTATGCGCCCTGACGCTGGATATTTCGCCGGCCATGTTCCTGTCGCTGCTGCAAAGCGACATTGGCGTGCAGCACTTCCTGGTAGGCCTGGCCAAGGCACCGTTCTTCGCCTTCCTGATCGCCGCCATTGGCTGCCTGGAAGGCTTCAAGGTCAGCGGCAGCGCAGAGTCGGTGGGGGCACACACCACCTCGGCAGTGGTGCAGTCGATTTTTGTGGTCATCGTGCTGGATGCGGTGGCAGCGCTGTTCTTCATGGAGATGGGCTGGTGAGTGGCCACGATTGCGTAATCGAAGCCCGCGGCATCTGCAACCGCTTCGGCCGCCAGGTGGTGCATGAAAACCTTGACCTTGACCTGTACCGCGGCGAAATCCTCGCCGTGGTAGGCGGTTCAGGCAGCGGCAAATCGGTGCTTCTGCGCAGCATCATTGGCCTGCGCCGGCCCAATGAAGGGCAGATCAAGGTGCTCGGCCAGGACCTGACCGGCCTGCGCGATGAACAGCGTTCACTGGTCGAGCGGCGCTTTGGCGTGCTGTTCCAGAAGGGTGCGCTGTTCTCTTCGCTGACGGTGACCGAAAACGTGGCGTTGCCGCTGATCGAGCACGCCGGGCTGTCCCGTAGCGATGCCGAGCACCTGGCCGGGGTGAAACTGGCCCTTGCCGGGTTGCCGATCTCGGCTGCCGACAAGTACCCGGCCTCGTTGTCGGGGGGCATGATCAAGCGCGCAGCGCTGGCCCGCGCCTTGGCCCTGGACCCGGACATCCTGTTCCTCGACGAACCCACGGCTGGCCTGGACCCGATCGGTGCCGCGGCATTTGACCAGTTGATCCTTACCCTGCGCGATGCGCTGGGCCTGTCGGTGTTCCTGATCACCCACGACCTCGACACCCTGTACACCATCACCGACCGCATCGCGGTGCTGTCGCAAAAGAAGGTCCTGGTGGCCGGCCCGCTGGCCGAGGTCGAGAAGACCAACGACACCTGGATCCAAGAATACTTTCACGGCCCACGCGGGCGCGCAGCCGAACAGGCTGCCACCCGTGCCGGACAGGAGCGCTGAGCAATGGAAACCCGAGCCCATCACGTCCTCATCGGCCTGGTCACCGTTCTGGTGGTGACAGGGGCCATGCTGTTCGGCCTGTGGCTGGCCAAGTCCAGTGTCGACGACGCCTTCAAGGATTACGAAGTGGTGTTCAACGAAGCCGTGTCCGGTCTTTCTCCCGGCAGCACGGTCCAGTACAACGGCATCAAGGTGGGCGACGTGTCTACCCTGCGTCTGGACCCGAAAGACCCGCGCCGGGTATTGGCACGGGTGCGCCTGAGCGCCGATACCCCGGTGAAGGAAGACACCCAGGCCAAGCTGACCCTGGCCGGCGTCACCGGCAACTCGTTTATCCAGCTCAGCGGCGGCACCCCGCAAAGCCCCGAGCTTAAAGGCAAGGATGGCAAGCTGCCGGTGATCATCGCTTCGCCATCGCCAATCTCGCGTCTGCTCAACGACAGCAGCGACCTGGTGACCAACATCAACATGCTGCTCCATAACGCCAACCAGATGTTCTCCGAGGACAACATAGGCCACCTCAGCAACACGCTGGCCAACCTCGACAAGACCACCGGCGCCTTTGCCGGCCAGCACGGCAGCATCGCCGAGGCCATCGCACAGCTGGTGCAGGTGGGCAAGCAGGCCAGCGCTACCCTGGCCGAAACCCAGGCATTGATGCGCAATGCCAACGGCCTGCTGGATAGCGAAGGCAAACAGGCGATCGGCAGCGCCGAACAGGCCATGCAGTCACTGGCCCAAAGCACGGCAACCATCAATAACCTGCTCCAGAACAACAGCGAGGCTATCGGTGACGGCGCCCAGAGCCTGAACCAGCTCGCCCCGGCCATTCGTGAACTGCGCGAAACCCTTAACGCGCTCAAAGGCATTTCCCGGCAACTGGAGGCCGACCCAAGCGGCTACCTGCTTGGCCGCGACAACAACAAGGAGTTCCAGCCATGAATCCGTCGCTGCGCCTGCTGACCCTGGCGGCCTCGCTGAGCCTGGCCAGTGCCTGCTCGATCCTGCCGCAGAGCGAACCTGTGGATCTTTATCGCCTGCCGGTGAACCAGCCCAGCCGCACAGCGCCGCCGCTGGACTGGTCATTGCGCCTGAACAAGCCGCTGGCCAGTGAAGTGTTGGCCGGGCCAAGGATTGCCGTGGTTCCCCAGGGCAATGTGGTGAGCAGCTACAAGGGCGCGCGCTGGAGCGATGCGGCCCCGGTGCTGCTGCGTAACCGCTTGCTCGACGGGTTCCAGCGTGAGGGCCAGGTACAGCGCCTGAGCGCTGACGACAGTAACCTGCAGGCAGACTACGAGCTGGCCGGCGAGCTGCAGGCATTTCAGAGTGAATACCGCACGGATGGGGCAGTGGAGGTGGTGATCCGCTATGACGCTCGCTTGGTCCAGGGCCGCAACCAACGCATCCTGGCCAGCAAGCGCTTCGAAATCCGCCAACCGCTGGACGACAAACAGGTATCAGCAGTGGTCGCCGGCTTCGGCCAGGCCAGCGACCAGCTGGTGGGGCAAGTCGTGAACTGGACCATCACCCAGGCCAACCAGGCACAACTGAAGCTTCAGGCAAAGAACCAGTAGCAGACGAAGATCGCCGCGACCACCCCTGAAAACTCGGCCAGCAGTGCGCAACCGACCGCATGGCGCACGCGCTGGATGCCCACGGCACCAAAGTACACGGCCAGTACGTAGAAGGTGGTTTCGGTGCTGCCCTGAATCGTCGCCGCCACCAAGGCAGCGAAACTGTCCACGCCTTGGGTCTGCATGGTCTCGATCAGCATTGCCCGCGCTGCGCTGCCAGAGAACGGCTTGACCAGCGCGGTGGGCAAGCCTTCGACGAAGCGCGTGTCCAGGCCCATCCAGTTCACCGCATGGCGGATACCGTCCAGGGCCAGCTCCAGGGCACCAGAGGCGCGCAGCACACCCACCGCCACCAGCATCGCCACCAGGTAGGGCAGCAGGTTCTTGGCCACATCGAAGCCTTCCGTGGCGCCTTCGACAAAGGCTTCATACACCTTCACCCGCTTCAGGGCGCCCACCACCAGGAACAGCATGATCACGCCAAACAGCGTGAGGTTGCCCAGGAGCGACGACAGGCTGCCCAGCGCAGCGGCCGACAGGGTGCCAAGAAAAGCCATGAAGCCTCCCAGCAGCAAAGCGCCGGGGATGAAGTAGGCAAGCACCACCGGGTCCCACAGACGCAAACGCTGCATCACTGCCACCGACAGCAAACCAACCAGGGTCGAGACGCTGGTCGCTAGCAGGATTGGCAGAAACACCATGGTCGGGTCTGGCGCGCCTTGCTGGGCCCGGTACATGAAGACGGTCACCGGCAGCAAGGTCAGCGACGAGGCGTTGAGCACCAGAAACAGAATCTGCGCATTGCTCGCCGTAGTACTGCTGGGGTTCAGCTCCTGCAGCGCGCGCATGGCCTTCAGGCCAATCGGCGTAGCAGCGTTGTCCAGTCCCAGGCCGTTGGCAGCGAAGTTCATGGTGATCAGGCCCAGGGCTTGGTGGCCGGGCGGCACCTCCGGCATCAGGCGGGCGAACAGCGGGCCTAGCACCTTGGCCAGCCACTCGACGATACCGGCCTTCTCGGCGATCTTGAGAAAGCCCAGCCACAGGGTCAGTGTGCCGAACAGCAGCACCATCACCTCGACCGACAGCTTGGCCATGGCGAAGATGCTTTCGACCATTGCCGCGAAGATGCCTGCGTTGCCACCCACCAGCCATTGGGCCATGGCGGACACCGCCGCCACCAGGAAAAAGCCGAGCCAAAGGCCGTTGAGCATCCGTATGTTCCCCCTGAAAAGTGCCCGAATAATAGCGTATCGCAGCCTGTGACTGGCGATCGCGAGCCTTTGTAGGCGCGGCTCAAGATCTCGCAGATAACAAAAAGCCCCGACAAGTCGGGGCTCTTGGTCAAACAGCCATCAGGCTCAGCGCTTGGCGGTTTCGCCAACCACTACAGCTCCCTGCTTCTCGGCCATCAGCGAGGCGTAGTACTGCTCGCCCTTGACCGCGTCGTACATGCCTTCCCAGCGAGCAATGACCAATGCAGCCAAGGCGTTGCCCACAACGTTCAGTGCAGTACGGGCCATGTCCATGATGCGGTCCACGCCCGCGATGAAGGCCAGGCCTTCCAGCGGTATGCCCACGCTGCCCAAGGTGGCCAGCAGTACCACGAACGATACGCCCGGCACACCCGCGATACCTTTGGAAGTGACCATCAGGGTCAGCACCAGCAGCAGCTGCTGGCTCCACGACAGGTCGATACCGTACAACTGGGCAATGAAGATCGCCGCGATGCTCTGGTACAGGGTCGAACCGTCGAGGTTGAACGAATAGCCGGTCGGTACCACGAACGAGCAGATCGACTTTGGCGCACCGTACTTCTCCATCTTCTCGATCACCCGCGGCAGCACGGTTTCCGAACTGGAGGTGGAGTAGGCCAGGATCAGCTCATCTTTCATGATGCGCATGATCTTGATCACCGAGAAGCCGAACAGGCGGGCAACCAGGCCCAGTACCATGAAGGCGAAGAAGGCAATGGCGAAGTACACCAGCACCACCAGCTTGGCCAGCGGCAGCAGCGAGCTGAAACCGAAGTTGGCCACGGTCACCGCAATCAGGGCGAACACGCCGATCGGGGCATAGTTCATGATCATGTGCGTGACCTTGAACATGGTCTCCGAAACAGCCTGGAAGGTACGCACCAGCGGGTCACGCAGTTCTGCCTGCAGGCTCGACAGACCCAGACCGAACATCACCGAGAAGAAGATGATCGGCAGCATTTCGCCACGCATCAGCGCTGCGAAGATGTTCGACGGAATCAGGTTGAGCAGGGTTTCGATGAACGCGTGCTCATGCTGCACTTCGGCCGCTGTCGCCTGGTACTTGGAGATATCCACAGTGCCCAGGGTGCTCATGTCGATGCCGGCACCCGGATGGAACAGGTTGGCCAGCACCAGGCCTACGACGATGGCGATCGTGGTCACCACTTCGAAGTAGATGATGGTCTTCAGGCCGATGCTGCCCAGCTTCTTCGCGTCGCCAACACCGGCGATGCCCACGATCAGCGACGAAATCACGATCGGGACGACGATCATCTTGATCAGGCGGATGAAGATGTCACCAGCGGGCTGGAGGACGTTGCTGATCCACCATGCCTTTTCTGCACTGAAATGATTCAGTAGCGCGCCGATTGCAACACCCAGGACCAGACCGATGACGATCTGCCAGGCGAGGCTCAGTTTTGCCTTCTTCATGTCTTTACCCTTTGTTTTAGTGGTCATGGCACCTGGCGGAAACACCCGTAACAGAGCCATAGGCAAGGTCACGGACAGTAAGGGCTTCCGTCAGGCGACGTCATGTAAGGACACCGCAGGCGAGCGACAGGGCGCTCTGGCCAGCGAAAAAGGCGGCAACTATTGCGACGGCAGGGGGCGAAAGCTAATGCCTGAAACGCATAGCCCATGCCGTTTATGCATACTGTTTTCGACCTAGCCGGCAGCTTCGCAAGTGCTTGATTTATAACATTCGGAATCCCGAACAAGACCAAACCGCCATATTTCGGCAGATTTGGCGGGACAGGTAGGACATGAAAGATGGCCTGTTCGACAATCCGAATGGCGGAAATGCCACTTGTAGCAGCATCAAGAAGGTCGAAAAAAATTTGATGTACGGTCGAGACAAAATGTGTCCCAAGGGAAAAAACGCGCAAGGGAAGCGACGTTTCCTACATGGCTCCTCGGAAGTCAGGTCTGGCAAGGTATCCCTGTGACACCGCCGACCTGAGACTTCCGATTCCGCCTTTCCTGACCCGGCCCATTACTGGAGGCACTCCCTGTACCCCTAGGCCACTCCGATCCTGTAACAATCAGAGCAGCCCGACCCCTTGGTCATGTGCTACCCCTCCTCGGGGCGGCGCATCATAGAAGGCTGAACTATAGAAAGCTTCAGCTTCTATTACGTGACAGTGAGTGACCTTTCATCCGTACCGGCAACAATGCTCAGTACCAGTTCGGGTCACGCTTGAGCTGCTCCTGCAGCATTGCCTTCATGCCGTCGTCAGGTTCGCCCAGCCAGCGGTACTGCGCATGGCGGGTGGGCGACTTGTCGCTCGGCAAACCTTCGGGCACCTCGACGAGCATCCCGTAGGCATCATCCTTGTCCCAGCTGAACGCCACGATCAGCCGTTTGTAGGTGCAATTGTCCTGTTTTTCGCACAGCGGGCCGACCAGGTACTTGTCGCCGTCCTCAGTAACGGCAGACATCTGCTGCTGGGAACTGCCGGTCAGATTGACCACCCAATCGGGCAGGCGTTCCTCGCCTTCGAGGGTGTCCTGCCAGGTTTCGCGGTACTCCGGGTCCGAGCCGAGCAGTTGGTCGACCCGAACCTGGCCGTCATTGGCCGCCATGGCCGCCGCGCTGCCGCCCAGCAACAGGGCGGCGACCACGGCTGAACGAAGCTTCCTGCTCATCTTCAACCTCGTCCGCGTCCAAAGAAGAAGGAGGCTACAAACAACACCAGGAAGACAATGAACAGGATCTTGGCGATACCTGTAGCAGCGCCCGCGATACCACCGAAGCCCAGTACAGCGGCGACAATGGCGATGATGAGGAAAGTGATAGCCCAACTCAGCATGGTAGTTCTCCTTTCTCTTTGCGGAATCGATCCGGCCGCCTGGTCAGAAAACCCAACGTTCCTGGGGAACAAATTTTTCCACAGTGGCCGGTGAGGCAATGGCCTGGCCAGCTGGCTGCCAGTCAGCGGCCTTGACCAAGGTATTGGCACGAGTTGCCTGAATCTGCGTCAACAGTGCAGTCTGAGCTGCCACTTGCTCAGCCAGACGCGCCGTCTGCAAGCTGTAATAGAAGAGGCCAGCGGCCAAGGTCAGCAGCATCGCCATGCCGAGTGTCAGCATCTGGCGCAAAGGCAGTGCAGCGCTCTGCGAGCGGTTGACGGATTGGCGGTTCATGCTGGCTCCTCCTGCTGTATTTTTTGTTCAAACCTGAACAGGTAATTGCAGCCTGCATGCCAGCCTTTTGATTTAAATAAAATCCTTATAAATCAATCACTTAGTAATTATTAAAAGAAACCGCGAGGACGTATCCTGCACGATGACGCCTGTGTGATCGTGCGAATTGCACGATCAGCCTTCCACCTTGGTCGCCACCTTCAGCAGGTCAGCATCCACGCCCCGTACGCCTATGATCTGTCGGGCGATCTCCACGGCGATGGTTTTCTGCTCCGCGCTGACCACCTCGCCCGAGAGCCGCACCATGCCTGCTTCGCTGGCCACCTTCAGGTTGAGGCCATCGAGATTGCGGCTGAAGCGATAGCTGCTCTGGATCTTGTCGACGATCCAGCTGTCGCTTGGCTGCGGCCCGGTTAGCGCGCCCGCCGGCGTTTCTCGCGCCTTGGCCATGGCAGCGGTATCGAGGCTGACCAGGTTGTTGACCAGGTACACGCCGTCGGTGGTACGCGCTACCACGCCCGCCAACTCCTTGGCTTCGGCACTGTCGACCTTGCCACGCAACGTCACCACACCTTCACTGCTTTGTACTTCTATAGAGGCCTTTTCGGTGGTACGGCTCCACAACAGCCGAGCACGGATCACCGCCGCCAAGGTCACATCCTCCAGGCGCTGGGCGTAGGCACGCAGCTCCAGTGGACGCTCCACCAGTTGGGTATTGAGCTGCAGCAGGTTCTCCACCTGTTCGATGCCCCGGGTAGCACGGGCCACGTCCTCGGCCAGCTGCCGCTCGACCTCGTTCTCCACCTCACCGGAAAGCCGCGCCTGCTTGCCGTCCACTTCAACGTTGATACGAAATGAATCAAGCATGCGGTTCATTGACAAAGCGGTTTGCAGGGCGCCCTCCAGGCGCGCGTCCTGCACAGGGTCGGCGAATGCAGGGGTAAAGATTGGCAGCAGGGTGGCGGCCAAAACGGCTGTACGCAGGGAAAAGGGCATGACAGCGCCTCCTTCGTGGGCAAAATCCGAAAATCATCGCAACCAATGTGCCAGCGCGTGTCTCTAAGCAAATCATTGAAGAATCACGGCTTGTAGACATCGTTTGGCCACTGGCTAGCATGCAAAGGACAGAATCCTTCAGAATTGACCATGCAACTTGCCCGATTTTTCCCACACTAAATAAAGATCTTTCCCTAAGGAGCACAGGAAATGGAATCAGCCCAGGACAACCAAGGCCGAATTCTGCTGGTGGATGACGAGTCCGCGATCCTGCGCACGTTCCGCTACTGCCTGGAAGACGAGGGCTACAGCGTGGCCACGGCCAACAGCGCCGCCCAGGCAGAAACCCTACTGCAGCGCCAGGTGTTCGACCTATGCTTCCTCGATTTGCGCCTGGGTGAAGACAACGGCCTCGACGTACTGGCACAGATGCGTATCCAGGCCCCGTGGATGCGGGTGGTGATCGTCACCGCGCACTCGGCGATCGACACCGCAGTAGATGCCATCCAGGCCGGCGCTGCCGACTACCTGGTCAAGCCATGCAGCCCTGACCAGTTGCGCCTGGCCACTGCCAAGCAACTGGAGGTGCGCCAGCTTTCTGCGCGCCTGGAAGCCCTGGAAGGTGAAATACGCAAACCCAAGGACGGCCTCGACTCCCATAGCCCGGCCATGATGGCGGTGCTTGAAACCGCCCGCCAAGTCGCCATCACTGACGCCAACATCCTCATCCTTGGCGAATCTGGTACGGGCAAGGGCGAGCTGGCACGGGCCATCCATGGTTGGAGCAAGCGTGCACGCAAAGCCTGCGTGACCATCAACTGCCCGTCGCTTAACGCCGAGCTGATGGAAAGCGAGCTATTCGGCCATACCCGCGGCGCCTTCACCGGCGCCAGCGAAAGCACGCTCGGGCGGGTCAGCCAGGCTGACGGGGGCACACTATTCCTCGACGAGATCGGCGATTTCCCGCTGACCTTGCAGCCCAAACTGTTGCGTTTCATCCAGGACAAGGAATACGAACGCGTCGGCGACCCGGTTACCCGGCGTGCAGATGTACGTATCCTGGCTGCCACCAACCTCAACCTCGAAGAAATGGTGCGCGAAAGCCGCTTCCGCGAAGACCTGCTGTATCGCTTGAACGTGATTACCCTGCACCTGCCCCCCCTGCGCGAGCGCAGTGAAGATATCCTCATCCTGGCCGACCGCTTTCTCGCCCGTTTCGTCAAGGAATACTCCCGGCCCGCCCGCGGTTTCAGTGACGAGGCGCGCACCGCCCTGCTCAACTACCGCTGGCCTGGCAACATTCGCGAACTACGCAACGTAGTGGAACGGGCCAGCATCATCTGCCCGCAGGAACGCGTGGAAATCAGCCACCTGGGCATGGGTGAACAACCCGCCGGCAATGCACCACGCGTAGGTGCCGCGCTTAGCCTGGATGAGTTGGAACGTGCCCATATCGGTGCCGTTCTGGCTGCCAGCGATACCCTCGACCAAGCCGCCAAGACCTTGGGCATCGATGCTTCTACCCTGTACCGCAAGCGCAAGCAGTACAACCTATGAAGTGGCCGCCCATGAAGCTGCGCACGCGGCTTTTCCTCAGCATCTCGGCGCTCATCACTGTGGCGTTGCTAGGGCTGTTGCTGGGCCTGGTCAGCATGCTGCAGATGGCTACAGTGCAACAGCAACTGGTGCGCGATACCACCCATGCACTGGAAGTGGGGCTGAAGTTGCGCCAGAACCTGGGCGAACAGCTGATGCTTATTCTCAATGAAGACACCGCCCCGGAAAGCCTGCGGCTGCTGCAGGAAAGCTTCCAGGACCTGCTCAACCAAGGGCTGGAGCAAGGCGGCGAGCGCACCGGTTTCAGCAAGGCCAGCAGCAATTACCAGGCCTTCCTCCAGACATATCGCGACAGCGCCGCACCCGCTCGCAGCATGGGTGTCGATCAGCCGCTGGGGGCCGCGTTCAATCAGGTGCGCACCGACTTGATCGATTCCCACAAGCACGCATTGGACCTGATCACCCGTAGCGAGGAACGCACCCGTGACCGCGCCTTGCTAGTCAGTGGTGTACTCGGCCTGATGGGGCTGGTGGTGTTGGTACTGGGATTTATCACCGCGCACAACATCGCCCGGCGTTTCGGCCAGCCGATCGAAGCCTTGGCCAAGGCGGCCGACCAACTGGGCAAGGGCGATTTCGACGTTACCTTGCCGGTGGCCCAGGCCGCCGAGCTTAACCAGCTGACCCGGCGCTTTGGTCTGATGGCCGATGCCTTGCGCAAGCACCAGGCCACCAACGTTGACGAACTGCTGGCCGGCCAGCAGCGTTTACAAGCCGTGCTCGACAGCATCGACGACGGTCTGCTGATCATCGACCGCCAGGGCCGCCTCGAGCACCTCAACCCGGTGGCGCAGCGCCAGCTGGGCTGGAACGACAGCCGTGTGGGCAGCAGCCTGGTAGAAGCCTTGCAGCGGCCCGAGCTTGAGCAACAACTGCGCCAGGTTCTGCGCGGGGGCAGCCTCGATCGCCCACCGGACGACCTGAACATGGAGGTCGATGAAGAATCGCGTCTGCTCACCTACAGCCTGACCCCGGTCAGCCACCCGCAGGGGCCAATCCTTGGCGCGGTGATGGTGCTGCACGATGTGACCGAGCAAAGGGCCTTCGAGCGGGTACGCAGCGAATTCGTGCTACGCGCCTCCCACGAACTGCGTACCCCGGTGACCGGTATGCACATGGCCTTCGGCCTGCTGCGCGAGCGGGTCAAGTTCCCGCCCGAGGCTCGCGAGAACGACCTGCTGGAAACCATCGGCGAAGAAATGCAGCGCCTGACCCAGCTGATCAACGACCTGCTCAACTTCTCCCGTTATCAGAGCGGGTTGCAAAAGCTTGAGCTGGCCCCCTGCGCCATCGACGAACTGCTGGAGCAAGCCCAATTGCGCTTTGCCGAACAAGCTGCGCACAAGCAGATCGAGTTGATCAAGGAACTGGACCCGCCGCTACCGCGCATCCAGGCCGACGTCGCCCAGTTGGACCGGGTGCTGGACAACCTGCTGCACAACGCCATCCGCCATACCGCCAATGGCGGGCGCATCCGCCTGCATGCCCGACGGCATGCGGAACGGGTGATCATCAGCGTCGAGGACAATGGAGAGGGCATTTCCTATGGGCAGCAAGCGCGCATCTTCGAGCCTTTCGTGCAGGTAGGTCGCAAGAAAGGCGGTGCTGGGCTGGGGCTCGCGCTGTGCAAGGAAATTGTGCAGCTGCACGGAGGGCGCATGGGCGTGTTTTCGCGGCCGGGGCAGGGGACCCAGTTCTACATGGCGTTGCCGGTCTGATTGCTTCAACGCGCCTAAACCCGCCGCGGCAGGTGCCCACGAGTCACCAACTCGGCAAACTGCCGGGCGTTCAGCGGCCGGGCAAACAACCAGCCCTGGCCATAATTGACCCCCTCGCTGTTCAGCAGCACCGCCTGGTCCTCGAACTCGATACCTTCGGCAATTACCCGCAGGTGCAGGTCATGGGCCATGCGGATGATATGCGGGGCCACGCCGCTACTGGCGGCATCGTGGCCCAGAGCGTCGATGAATGCCTTGTCGATCTTCAGGCAGTCCACTGGCAGGGTTTGCAGGTAGGCCAGGCTGCAATAACCGGTACCAAAGTCGTCGATCAGCACCTGGTGCCCCACGGCACGTAGCGCCTGCAGATTGTCACGGGCGACCACCACGTCGATCAGGCCGCGCTCGGTCACCTCGAAGGCAATCTGGCTGGGCGCCACTCGATGCAAGGCCAACAAGCGCGCCGCCACCCGGCCAATACGTGGCACCATCACATCGCAGGCCGCCAGGTTTATCGATATGTATAGCTTGGGGTGCGAGCGCAGTAGCTGTCCTAGCTGCTCAAGCACACGCTGCAGGACAAAGTCGGTGATCTGACGAATCTGCCCGGTATTCTCCGCCAGCGGAATGAAAAGGTCCGGGCTGGTCAGGGTGCCGTCCGGGCGGCGCCAGCGCACCAAGGCCTCGGCGCCCACACAGCGCCGGCTGTCGAGCTCGATGATTGGCTGGTAGAGCACCTGCAGCTCTCCACGACGCAAGGCATTCTGCAACTCTGAACTCATCGACCGTCGTTGCAGAATCAACTGCAGTACCAACCAACCGATGCAGCAGGCCGCCAGCACGCTACCGGGGAACAGCAACCAGAGCATGCCGTTCATCTTCAGCGGCAGACTGGCCCTCGGGGCAATCAGCACCAACTGGTAATCCGGCGACTTGGTCGGCATTCGGTAGATCAGCCGATCACTGAGTTCCAGCAGCGACTTGTGGCTGGTCGACCAGGCCGAGGGCGGTGGCCATACCTGTGGCGGGCCGAGCACCGGAATGGCCCGGGCGCCGTTGTCGAGCACCACGACCAGGCTGCCACCTGGGGGCAGGTCCACCACATCGGTCAAATGCCCACGGGAGGTGGAAACCAGAAACTTGCCCCGGCCCAGCATCAGTGCTGCCAGGTTCTCGTTCGGCTCGGTGGTGGTGTTAAGCCAGTAACTGTACGTCGGCCCCTGGATATCTGGCGCCCGCAAGGGAACGAACGCTCGCTCATCACCGCGGTTGGAGCAGGCAACATTGCCATCTACATAAGCCGCTTCATAGATGAACCGCGAGTTCAGGCCAACCTGCTGCAAGGCTGCCAGCATTGCCGGGCTGCAGCCGCGCAAGGGTTGGGCCTGCAGCAGGTCGACCCCTTCGCGCAATTGGCCGAACACCTGTTCGAGCCGTTCCAGAAAACGCTCGCCCTGGGCATTCATCTGTTCGCTTTCGCTTTGTTTCATTTGTTGCAGGGCAATGCCGATGCTGGCAGAGAGCAACACCGCGGCGCTGGCCAGCGCTGCCAAAGTGGCCAGCATCCAGGGACGGTAAAAAATTTGGCGCAGCAAGGCGATGAAGGCTGACATCGAAGGCATCCAGTTGATAACCAAGGTATAGCAACGGAATCAATAATCACCCTCACCGTTTGGCGCTTCGCTGCAATCCATCCACGCGCTTTGTAGAAACAGCCTTGTGGCTGCGATGAGACCGTTAAGTCGATACAACTGCGTCGACCCAACTCGCCTCTTCGCAGCGCAAGGCTTGCAACAAGGACCCCGCCCGCCGTGACTCAACGCATACGGTTAAGTACCTGCAGCATCGCTGCTGTCTGCGCATCCGGCATACCGTCGAAGCGCTGCGGGCGGAAGCGCATCTGGAAGGCGGCGATCACATGACGTGTGGCGACATCCAGCACGCCGGTCTGCTCGATCTGATAGCCAAACCGTGCCAGCTCCTGCTGGTACCAGCCAACGCTTGGCGGGTTGACGCTGAAGTAGGCTTGCTGCCGTGCCACGGCGTTGGCATCCGGCCAGATACCCAGCCCGGCGTCGGCCAGGCGCTTCCACGGGAACAATGGCCCCGGGTCCAGCTTGCGCAGCGGGGCGATGTCACTGTGGCCAATGATATGGCGTGGTTCGATGTTGTTGCGTTTGACAATGTCCTTGAGCAGTGCGATCAGCGACTGGATCTGCGCCTCGCTGTAAGGGTGCCAGACCCGGCCGTTCGGGGTGTCGGTGAAGCCCGGGTTGACGATCTCGATACCAATGGACGAGGAGTTCAGCCAGGTGCGCCCCTGCCACTGGCTGTCACCGGCATGCCAGGCGCGACGGTTTTCATCTACCAGCTGATACACCGTAGCCGGGCCATCACCGATCAGGTAATGGCTGCTGACCTCACCCTGGGTAAGCAGCGCCAGCGAGCGCTCCAGCGAAGCATTGGTGTAATGCAGGACAACGAACTGGATGCGGTTGTCCTGATTGGCCGAAGGGTGACTGCGGTCGATGCGCAGGCCCGTCGAGCAACCGGCGACAGACAACAGCAAAAAGGAAATCAGGGTTTTTTTAAGCGTGGAAAGCACGTCAGTGGCCTCAGCGTATGAGCGCTACAGTATAACGTGCTCACCTGCGCTGTGCCTGCCGGACAGCGGCTGGCTAACCATGCTCGACGCGATTGCGCCCCAGCTCCTTTGCCCGGTACAGCGCTGCATCGGCCCGTTTGAGCACCTGGTCGCTGCGTTCGCCAGAACGGAATGCACCCAGGCCGATGGAGGTGGTGATCACCACCCGTTCTCCCTTGAAGTGGAATGGGCAGGCTTCGACTGTGGCACGCAACACCTCGGCCACTTGCGCAGCGACTGCCGGCGTGGTCTGCGGCAGCAGCAGGACGAATTCCTCGCCGCCAAAGCGGGCGATGAAATCACGGCCCCGCAGACGCTTGCGCAACTGGTCGGCCACGATCTTGAGGACCTTGTCCCCAGCCAGATGACCATAGTTGTCGTTGATGCGTTTGAAATGGTCCAGGTCAAGAATCGCCATCGCCAGATGGCCGCCGTTTTCCTGCCAGTCAAGCATTTCGCGTTCGACTCGCTCGCTCCAGGCCGCACGGTTGGGCAGGCCGGTGAGCGGGTCCAGCAGGGCTTTCTGGCGCTGTTCTTCCAGGTGCTCGCGATAGCCAAGCGCCTCATGCTCCATGCTCGCCACCCGCTCCGACAAGCCTTGCAGGCGACCGGCCAGTTCCTGCTCGCGGCGATCACGCTCGTGCTTGTGCTCGTCCATCGTCACCAGTAAGCCTTCCAGGCGGTTTTCCAGAATGTGCTTGAGGCTGTCTACATCGGCGGCACCTTGCATGCTGCTCTGCAGGCCGTCGACGTGCTCTCGCAGTTGGCTATCCAGCTCGCGGGCAGCAGTGCTGTTGTCCGCGTGGCCGGCGCTGGCCTCGTGCAGGTGGCTCTGGAAACCTTCCAGGCGTTCATTGAGTTGCTGCAGGTAGGTTTCGAATTCGTGCTGACCGCTGTCGGTAATCGCCAGCATGAGTACTGCCAAGTCATCCAGCACCGGGATCAGCTCATACCAGTTCAAGCCGCGAGCAACCCGCTCGCGCATCTCCAGCGCCTGAGCCTTGTGTCGCTCGGGAAGGCTGAGGTCATCGAGCAGACCGATCAGGGTCTGCTCGATGTGCGCGGCAACCTGGCTGTAAGGCGGCTCCACTGCGTAGGGCAGGGCATAGGGGCCGTCTTCACCAAAGGTTACTTCAAGGGCTTGTAAGGGTTCTGCCTCAGCCAACGGCTCGCTGGCGGAAACTGCAGCTTCCGGCAATGGCGACTTGTCCCTTGGCAACGGGGCAGGCGGCATTTCGGCCGTTTCGATCAGCGCCGGGCCAAATGCCTCCAGCTCAAGCTCGGGCGCTTCGGCCACCTCGGCAGTCGGAGCAGCAGGGGCCGGCAACGGTTGTAGCGCATCGACGTCATCTGGCCGCGAGGGCTCGGCACTGCCGGCTGCCTGGGGCACAACCTCGGCAGCAGACAACGCCACCGGCGCAAGCGCTGCTCCTGCCTGTGCATCTTCCTCGCGGCTTCCAAACAACCGCTGCAGAAAACCGGGTCGGGCTTCTTCACCCGACTTGCCAAGGGCCGACAGCGCGCGCCCCTGCAAGCCGCTCAACTCGCCCAAAAGCGGCGGCAGCTCGCGTGACTGGGCAACCCCGCCGTCGAGCTTCTTCGCCAGTTTTTTCAATGGCCGCGAGATATCGCTGGGCAGGGGCAGGCTTTGCAGTTGGCCAACCAGTGCGGTCAGCGCATCGCTGACCTGGTGCATGCGGGTTTCGCGACGCTGTTCGGAATCCAGTACCGCTTTCTCAAGGCGCGGAATCAAGCCAGCGAGGCCGGCGTCCATGTTGTCGCTGCGAATGACATCGCGCATTTCCTTCATGCACTCGTCTACCACCTTGTCACTGCCTTCAGCAGCCAGGGTGCTGCGCACCAGGCCTCGGCGCAGCAGGTCAAGACGGGCATCCCAACGGCGTTCGAGCTTTTCTTGCTGCTCGATGCTTTTAAGGTATTTTTCTTTCCAGCGCTCAGCGTCTTCAGTCATGCCCGGGTCCGCAAACGGTGATGGCAATTAGCTCAAAACCGGCAGCGTATCCACAGTCAATGCATCAGGCAATCGAATCTCGACAGCAACGGGAAGGTGGTCCGAAATTGGCTGCGCCAGCACCTCGACACGCTCCAGCGTGAGGCTTGAACTGAGCAGGATATGATCGAGGCAACGCTGCGGTCGCCAGCTGGGGAAGGTGGCCTCGACTTGTGGGGCGACCAGGCCCAAATCGCGCAGCGGCGAATGCTCCAGCAGGTCAGTGGCATGGGTGTTCATGTCACCCATCAGCACCTGGTGACGGTAACCGCCTATCAGCTCGCGGATATAACCCAGCTGCAGGGCGCGGGTCTTGGCCCCCAATGCCAGGTGCATCATCACCACTATCAGCGCATCTTCGCCTTCGCCAAACCGCACCAGAATCGCGCCACGCCCGGCCGGGCCAGGCAACGGATGGTCTTCGAGCAGTTGCGGTTTCAGGCGGCTGAGCACACCGTTGCTGTGCTGGGCAAAACGCCCAAGGTTGCGGTTGAGCTGCTGGTACCAGTAGGGGAAGGCCCCCAGGTGGGCCAGGTGTTCGACCTGGTTGACGTAGCCCGAGCGCAGGCTCCCACCATCGGCTTCCTGCAGGGCCACCAGGTCGAAGTCGCCCAGCAGCCTGCCGATCTTCTGCAGGTTAACGGCACGCCCGTTATGCGGCAGCAGGTGCTGCCAGCTACGCGTCAGGTAATGGCGGTAGCGCTCGGTGCTGATGCCCACCTGGATGTTGAAACTGAGCAGCCGCAGACGACCATCCTCGGGCAGGCCTGGGGCCTGCAGGTGATGCTCGTTGACCTGCGGCTCGTGCAGGCCAATGCCACGCGTAGCTCTGAAGCGGGGCATGGGTGACGCCGCCTACTTGGCAGCGCGCTCCTTGTCGATCAGTTGGTCGGCGACATTCAGCACGCCTTCCGGCCCGCCGGCAGTCCCCAGGTCGAAGCGGTACTTACCGTTGACGACCATGCTAGGTACGCCGGTGATCTCATACTTCTTCGCCAATTCCTTGGCCTGTTTGACCTGGCCCTGGATGGCGAACGAGTCGAAGGTGGCGAGGAACTTGTCCTTGTCCACACCTTGAGTGGCGAGGAAGTCGGCCATGTCGTTCTTGTCGGTCAGGCGCTTGTGCTGGTTTTGAATGGCATCGAACACCGCAGCGTGCACCTTGTGCTCGACGCCCATGGCTTCGAGGGTCAGGAACATCTGGCCGTGTGCATCCCACGGGCCACCGAACATGGCCGGTACGCGCTTGAAGTTGACGTCCTTCGGCAGCTTTTCAGCCCAAGGGTTGATGGTCGGCTCGAAGTGGTAGCAGTGTGGGCAGCCGTACCAGAACAGCTCGACGACTTCGATCTTGCCAGGCACGGAAACCGGAACAGGGTTGCTCAGCTCGATGTATTCCTTGCCGGCCACAGGCTCGGCGGCCTGAACGGCAGTCATACCGAATACGCTGGCGGCGACCAGCGCAGCGCTGAGAATCAGTTTACGCATGCTTTACTCCTGAGCAGTCATGGGTCGCCACGACGCGACCTGCACTGAGACAGGCCGGGAAGGGCTCGAGTTCTGTAGTGTAACGGCTGCGGACGGAAAAAAGGGCAGCCCGGCCGCCCTTTCATCATTGACCTACAACATTAACCGAAAGTTAATGCAGGCCCTGGATGTAGCTGGCCAACGCTTCGATGTCATGGTTGCTCAGCTTGCCAGCGATGGTGCGCATGGTCATGGCATCGCCATCGTTGGTGCGGTTGCCTTCGCGGAAGTCAGTGAGCTGCTTGGCCACGTACTGCGAGTGTTGCCCGCCCAGGTGCGGGAAGCCGGCCAGGGCGATGCCCGCGCCATTAGGCGAGTGGCAGCCAGTGCAGGCCGGCATGCCCTTTTCCAGGTCGCCGCCATTGAACAGCGCGCGGCCGCGCTCGACCAGCTTGGGATCGGCGGCACCCACGCTGCCTTTCTGGCTGGAGAAGTAGGCGGCGATATCGGCCAGATCCTGGTCGCTGAATGCGGCCAGCATGCCTGTCATTTCCAGCACGGTACGCTTGCCCGACTTGATATCGTGGAGTTGTTTTTCGAGATAGCGCTGGCCTTGGCCGGCCAGTTTCGGGAAGTTCGGTGCCAGGCTGTTGCCGTCGGGATTGTGGCAGGCGCCACAGACGGCGGTCTTGGCCTGGCCAGCGGCGGCATCGCCTTTGATAGGTTGCGCAGCAGTGGCCGCACCAGCGACACCCAAGGTCAACAGCAGACTCACGACTAGTTTGTTCATCAGCTAATCCAACACGGCTAAGGGTGAAATGTTATGTATCGGGACTGCCGCTCATCCAAAGGATGACCAAACGGTAGTCCTCGGCACTGCAGTCCATGCACAATCCACGCGGCGGCATAGCCTTGAAACCCTGGGTCACGTGCTTCACCAGTACATCCATGCCTTGCGCCAGCCTTGGCTCCCATGCTGCCCGGTCACCCCGTCTGGGTGCCTGTGGCAACTGCCCGGTGTGACAGGCCGCACACGTGCGGTTGTACAACACCTCGGGATCCTGTGTAGCCTGTGCGCTGAAAAACGGCAGGAACATACCGACAGCAAGCAGCCATTTCGCCATGCGGAACGACCTTCAGGGTTGGGGGCCGCGCTGCGTTCTGTTGCGCGAGCTATTGTTCGACACCCCATGCCCGTTCTCCTTCGCTGGGAGAATGAGCACACAAAAACTGGGGCATTATATACTTCCGCCATCCAAACGGAAACGACACCGCTTGCCAGGCTTGGCTCTACAAAGTCAGGCAACACCCACATCGGATATCCCATGCAAGTCAAGAACCCCATCCTCGGCCTCTGCCAGAAAGCCAAATTCGCCCTCAGCGCAGCCAAGGTCGAACAATGCCCGGACGACCAGGGTTACGAGGTGGCTTTTGCCGGCCGTTCCAACGCCGGCAAATCCAGCGCCCTCAATACCCTGACTCATGCCAGCCTGGCGCGTACCTCGAAAACTCCCGGGCGCACCCAGCTGTTGAATTTCTTCAGTCT
Source organism: Pseudomonas sp. 2,4-D (assembly GCF_030418155.1). Lineage (NCBI taxonomy): Bacteria > Pseudomonadati > Pseudomonadota > Gammaproteobacteria > Pseudomonadales > Pseudomonadaceae > Pseudomonas > Pseudomonas sp. 2,4-D. The sequence continues at coordinate 108,613 of NZ_JAUHUI010000012.1, read as the reverse complement.
GGACGATGAACGGCGTTTGGTCGACCTGCCGGGCTATGGTTATGCAAAAGTCCCGATTCCGCTCAAGCAGCACTGGCAGAAACACCTGGAAGCCTACCTGGGCAGCCGTGAGTGCCTGCGTGGCGTGATCCTGATGATGGACGTGCGTCACCCGATGACCGACTTCGACAAGATGATGCTCGACTGGGCCAAGGCCAGCAGCATGCCGATGCACATCCTGCTGACCAAGGCCGACAAGCTGACCCACGGCGCGGGCAAGAACACACTGCTGAAAGTCCAGTCGGAAATCCGCAAGGGCTGGGGGGATGGCGTGACCATCCAACTGTTCTCGGCACCCAAGCGCCTGGGCGTGGAAGACGCCTACCGAGTGCTGGCAGACTGGATGGAACTGGAAGACAAGCCGGTCGTTTAATGCTTTGCGCCTGAACCGTAGGGGCGGGTTTACCCGCGAAAGGGCCGGGCCTGCTCTCCACCCGCCGTTCACCGTTGCCGCCACTACCGTGTTCGCGGGTAAACCCGCTCCTACACCTGATCGGGGTTGGACACGCTTTGGTGATTGGGCGCAGGCCCTTGTAGGAGCGGGTTTACCGCGAATGCAGCGGTGAATTCGACATCGCATTCGCGGGTAAACCCACTCCTACGGGGGCTCAGTACAAGCCATGCGGCAAATTCCGGGCAAAAAAAACCCCGGACTTCGTATGGGGAGGGGGAAGTTCGGGGTCCAAGTCCGGACCGCTAGGGCGGGGTCCAGATATCTGCCAACACTTAACACAACATAGGAGCATCGAAGGGCTTCACCAGCCATTCAGTTACTCTGAGTTCCGCTTCACCGGTTTAGTTCCGAAACCCATAAAACTATTTGCGATAGTTTCATGAAACTTAAGCACCCACGGCACTGAGCGGTGTCCGGATCCGCGTCACTACGCCGCAGATCCTACACAGTTTTACCTGCTCAATCAGTGAGCTTCGTCCCAATTCGCACCAACTCCTGCCTCGACCAGCAGCGGCACATCCAGCTGCGCGGCCTGGCTCATGTGCTGGCGAATTTCATCTTTCACCTGCTGCACCAGGTCCTCGCGTACTTCAAGCACCAGTTCGTCGTGCACCTGCAGGATCACCCGGGCATCCAGCCCGCTCTCACTCAACCAGTTATCTACCTTGACCATGGCCCGCTTGATGATGTCGGCAGCAGTACCCTGCATTGGGGCGTTGATCGCCGTGCGCTCGGCGCCCTTGCGCAGGGCAGGGTTCTTGGCATTGATGTCTGGCAAGTACAGCCGACGGCCAAACAGGGTCTCGACAAAGCCTTGCTCGGCCGCCTGGGCGCGGGTGCGCTCCATATAGGCCAGCACGCCTGGGTAGCGGGCAAAATAGCGATCGATGTAGTCCTGTGACTGCTTGCGGTCGACGCCGATCTGCTTGGCCAGGCCAAAGGCGCTCATGCCGTAGATCAGGCCGAAGTTGATGGCCTTGGCGCTGCGGCGCTGGTCGGTGGTCACGTCTTCCAGGGCCACACCGAACACTTCGGCTGCTGTGGCGCGGTGCACGTCCAGGTCATTGCGGAAGGCATGCAGCAAGCCTTCGTCCTTGGCCAGGTGGGCCATGATGCGCAGCTCGATCTGTGAATAGTCCGCCGCCAGAAGCTTGTAACCCGGACTGGCGATGAACGCCTGGCGGATACGCCGCCCTTCAGCGGTGCGGATCGGGATGTTCTGCAAGTTCGGGTCGCTCGACGACAACCGGCCGGTGGCCGCCACGGCCTGCTGGTAGGACGTGTGGATACGCCCGGTGCGCGGGTTGATCTGCCCCGGTAACTTGTCGGTGTAGGTGCTCTTGAGCTTGCTCAGGCTGCGGTACTGCATCAGCACCTCTGGCAGCGGGTAGCCTTGCAAGGCCAGTTCGTCGAGCACTGCTTCGGCGGTGGATGGCTGGCCCTTGGCGGTCTTGCTCAACACCGGCATGCCCAGCTTGTCGTAAAGGATCGTGCCCAGCTGCTTGGGCGAGCCGAGGTTGAACGTCTCACCGGCGAGCTCGTAGGCACGCAGCTCCAGCTCAGCCATCTTCACGCCCAGCTCACCGCTCTGTACTTTCAACAGCTCGGCATCGACCAACGCACCCTGGCGCTCGATCCTGGCCAGCACCGGCACCAGCGGCATCTCGATATCCATCAGCACCGGTTGCACGCTCGGCGTCTGTGCCAGGCGGGCCTGCAATGCATGGTGCAGGCGCAGGGTGATGTCGGCGTCTTCGGCGGCGTAGGGGCCGGCCTTGTCCAGGTTGATCTGGTTGAAAGTAAGCTGCTTGGCACCCTTGCCGGCGATGTCCTCGAAGGCGATCGTGGTGTGGTCGAGGTACTTCTGCGCCAGGCTGTCCATGTCATGACGGGTGGCGGTGGAGTTCAGCACGTACGATTCGAGCATGGTGTCGTAGGCCACGCCGCGCATCTCGATGGCAGGGGAGCCATTGGCGAGGATGTTGATGTCGTACTTGGCGTTCTGCCCGACCTTGGCCTTGGCCGGGTCCTCCAGCAGTGGTTTCAGCGCCAGCAGCACGGCCTCGCGGTCCAGCTGGGCCGGCGCGCCTTCGTAATCGTGGGCCAGCGGCACATAGGCCGCTTCATGCGGCTCGACTGCGAAGGACAGGCCGACCAACTGCGCCTGCTGGGCGTCCAGGCCGGTGGTCTCGGTGTCGAAGGCAAACAGCGGTGCCTGGCGCAGCTTCTCCAGCCAGGCGTCGAATCGGGCCTGGTCGAGAATGGTTTCGTATTTGGGCTCGACCTTGGCCGCAGGCTCCACGGCCGGGGCGACATCATCACCAGCCTTGGCCGCATCGCGCTGCACTTCGGCGACCCAGCTCTTGAACTCCATCTCGGTGTACAACGCCAGCAACGCCTCGCGGTCAGGTTCACCGCACACCAGCGCCTCGACCTCCACATCCAGCGGCACGTCAACCTTGATGGTGGCCAGTTCGTAGGACAGGAATGCCGCGTCGCGGTGCTCCTCCAGCTTGGCCGGCAAGGTCTTGGCGCCGCGAATGGCCAGCGTTGGCACCTTGTCCAGGTTGGCGTAAAGGTCGCTGAGGCCGCCGCCGATGCCGGTCAGCAGCCCCACCGCCGTTTTTTCGCCCACGCCCGGCACGCCGGGGATGTTGTCGACCTTGTCACCCATCAGGGCCAGGAAGTCGATGATGTGTTCCGGGCCGACGCCGAATTTCTCGTGCACGCCAGCCACGTCCAGCACGCTTCCGGTCATGGTGTTGACCAAGGTAATGTGCCCGTCCACCAGCTGCGCCATGTCCTTGTCACCGGTCGAGATGATCACCGGGCGACCCAGGGCGGCACTGCTGCGCGCCAGGGTGCCGATCACGTCGTCAGCCTCGACACCCTCCACACACAGCAGCGGGTAGCCCAGCGCCTTGACGCTGGCGTGAAGCGGCTCGATCTGTACCCGCAGGTCGTCCGGCATGCTGGGGCGGTTGGCCTTGTACTCGGCGAACATGGCATCGCGGAAAGTGCCGCCCTTGGCGTCGAACACCACGGCGAACAGGCTGTCGGGGTATTGCTTGCGCAGGCTCTTGAGCATGTTCAGCACACCCTTCACCGCGCCGGTCGGCATGCCCTTGGACGTGGTCAGCGGTGGCAGCGCGTGGAAGGCGCGATAAAGGTAGGAGGAACCGTCCACCAGGACGAGGGGCGCTTGGCTCATGAGCAGAATCAACCTTTTCGACGGGTCCGGCGCTAGAATAGCCAGAATCATTGACGACAAAGGGACTAGGTTATCATGCGCACACTCAATCGCCTGTTACTGCTCGGCCTGTTGGCAACCATGCCTGTCGTCACCCTGGCGGCGGACGACGCCCCCTCGGCCGATCCCGAGGTGACCATTCGCACGGAAGGCGATAAAACCATCCAGGAATACCGGCAAAACGGCTTCCTGTATGCGATCAAGATCACGCCGAAAAACGGCAAGCCTTACTTTCTGGTACGCGCTGATGGCACTGATGCCAATTTCATTCGATCCGACCAGCCGGACATGCTGATTCCGTCCTGGAAGATCTTCGAGTGGTAAGCTGACGCGCACCGTTCACATCAACCCGGCACTTCCCGGCGGAAGTGCCCGTATGGGCAATTTTTCATCATGTCAGTCTTCACCCCCGTGACCCGGCCTGAGCTGGAAACCTTTCTGGCGCCGTACGAGCTGGGCCGTCTGCTCGACTTCCAGGGCATTGCCGCCGGTACCGAGAACAGCAATTTCTTCGTCAGCCTCGAACAGGGGGAGTTCGTCCTGACGCTGATCGAGCGTGGACCCAGCGAGGACATGCCGTTCTTCATCGAGCTGCTCGATACCCTGCACGGTGCCGACATGCCGGTGCCCTATGCCATTCGTGATCGCGACGGCAACGGCCTGCGCGAGCTGTGCGGCAAGCCTGCATTGCTGCAGCCCAGGCTGTCGGGCAAACACATCAAGGCACCCAACAACCAGCACTGCGCCCAGGTCGGCGAGCTACTGGCACACATTCACCTGGCCACCCGAGAGCACATCATCGAGCGCCGCACCGACCGCGGCCTGGACTGGATGCTGGCCTCGGGTGCCGAGCTACTGCCACGCCTGACTGCGGAGCAAGCCGCATTGCTGCAGCCGGCGCTGGAAGAAATCAGCGCACACAAGGCGCAGATCCTGGCCTTGCCGCGGGCCAACCTGCATGCCGACCTGTTCCGCGACAACGTGATGTTCGAAGGCACCCACCTGACCGGTGTGATCGACTTCTACAATGCCTGCTCCGGGCCAATGCTGTATGACATCGCCATCACCGTGAACGACTGGTGCCTGGATGAGCAGGGCGCGGTGGATGTACCACGCGCCCAGGCGCTGCTGGCAGCCTATGCGGCGCTACGGCCGTTCACTGCAGCCGAAGCCGAGCTGTGGCCGGAAATGTTGCGGGTAGGCTGCGTGCGTTTCTGGCTGTCGCGCCTGATTGCGGCCGAGTCGTTTGCCGGGATGGATGTGATGATCCACGATCCGAGCGAGTTCGAAGTGCGTCTGGCGCAGCGCCAGCAGGTGGCTTTGCACCTGCCGTTCGCGCTGTAGACCGCGTCTGCTTCTTCGCGGGTGAACCCGCTCCCACAGGGATAGCGACAGCCTTGAGGCCTGTGCAGTACCTGTGGGCGGATTCACCCGCGAAGGGGCCGGTACAGGCTTACAACTGTTCCAGGCAGCCTGCCAGGTCACCGCCCAGCTTCTCCAGCAAGCGCTCATACCCTTTGCCATCCACCGGATCGGTGCCACCCAAGGCATCCAGCTCGGCAAGGCGTACCGGCAACCCGGCAGTCAGGGTCTCGGCCAATCGCGGCCGCAGTGGCGGCTCGCTGAACACGCAGGTCTTGCCCACTTCCTGAAGACGCTTGCGCATGGCCGCCACATGTTGCGCCCCAGGCTGCACCTCGGATGCCACGCTGAACACGCCCGCGTGCTTCAAGCCATATTCAGCTTCAAAATAGTCGAAGGCTTCGTGGAAGACGAAGTACGGCTTGCCGGCAATACCGGTCACGCGCGCCTTGATACGCCCATCCAACGCATCCAGGCGTTCATCGAAGGCCTTCAGATTGCTCTGATAGCGAGCCGCATTGGCCGGGTCGACGTGGGCCAGGTCAGCTGCCATCTTCGCCGCGATAACTCGCGCATTGGCCGACGATAGCCACAGATGCGCATCCAGGCTGCCTGGGCGATGGTCGTGGTCATGATCGTCATGGTCTTCTTCCTTATGGGAATGGCTGTCCTCGCCAAAGTGGCGCAGCTTCATGCCCGGTAGCGACTGCACAGCCACTGTGGCCTTGCTGCGGCTTCCCAGCACACGCGCAAGGAAGTTCTCCATGTCCGGGCCGATCCAGTACAGCAGGTCGGCATCGCCTACCCGCCGCACGTCGGAGGGGCGCAGCGCATAGTGGTGGGGTGAAGCGCCGGGCGGCAGCAGCACGTCAGGGCTGCCAACACCCTCCTGCACGGCAGCGGCAATCTGCTGCAGGGGCTTGATAGTGGTGAGCACACGCACGTCGGCCTGCGCGGATAATGCGATGAAAGCGACAAACAGAGCCAGGAATCGGGACACGGTGGATACTCGAATCTGCAGAAACAGGTAACATAATAACGTCTCTGTCCAGAACCGTCGCTGCCCATGTCCATCACACCGCTGGCCAACCGTCCTCACGACCACTCCCATTGCGTACACAGTGCACTGGCTGAAGCCGACGCCTTGTGCACCCGCCAGGGCCTGCGCCTGACAGCCCTGCGCCGCCGTGTGCTGGAGCTGGTGTGGCAGAGCCACAAGCCACTGGGCGCCTACGACATCCTCGCTGTGCTCAGTGAGCAGGACGGCCGCCGCGCCGCGCCGCCCACGGTGTACCGTGCGCTGGACTTCCTGCTGGAAAACGGCCTGGTACATCGCATCGCATCGCTGAACGCCTTCATCGGCTGCAGCCACCCCGAGCACGTGCACCAAGGCCAGTTCCTGATCTGCCGGGCTTGCCATGTGGCCATCGAACTCGAGCAGAGCAGCATCAGCGAGGCCATCATCAACAGCGCCAAAGGCGTGGGTTTCACGGTGGAGACCCAGACCGTGGAAGTGGTCGGCCTGTGCGGTAACTGCCGGAGCGCGGCATGAGTGACGCCCTGATTCGCCTGGAGCAGGTCGGCGTCACCTTTGGCGGTGAGGCGGTGCTCGACAGCATCGACCTGTCGGTCGCCCCAGGCCAGATCGTCACCCTGATTGGCCCCAACGGGGCGGGCAAGACGACCCTGGTGCGCGCCGTACTTGGCCTGCTCAAGCCACATCGCGGCAAGGTATGGCGCAAACCCAAGCTGCGCATTGGCTACATGCCGCAGAAGATTCAAGTTGATGCCACGCTGCCGCTGTCGGTGCTGCGCTTCCTGCGCCTGGTGCCCGGCGTAGACCGCGCGGCAGCCTTGTCGGCGCTGCAGGAAGTGGGCGCCGAGCAGGTCATCGACAGCCCGATCCAGACTATTTCCGGCGGCGAAATGCAACGCGTGCTGCTGGCCCGCGCCCTGCTGCGCGAACCCCAGTTGCTGGTGCTCGACGAACCGGTACAAGGTGTGGACGTGGTCGGCCAGACCGAGCTTTACAACCTCATCACCCGCCTGCGCGACCGCCACGGCTGCGGCGTACTGATGGTGTCCCACGACCTGCACCTGGTCATGAGCGCTACCGACCAGGTGGTGTGCCTGAACCGCCACGTATGCTGCTCGGGCCACCCCGAGCAAGTCAGCGGTGATCCGGCGTTCGTCGAACTGTTCGGCAAGACCGCACCGAGCCTGGCCATCTACCACCACCATCACGACCACAGCCACGACCTGCATGGCTCGGTGGTCGCCCCTGGCACCCATGTTCACGGAGAGCACTGCAAGCATGGCTGATTTTCTTCTCTACGCCTTGCTTGCCGGCTTGTCCCTGGCACTGGTTGCAGGCCCACTGGGCTCCTTCGTGGTATGGCGGCGCATGGCCTATTTTGGCGACACCCTGTCTCACGCCGCGCTGCTCGGTGTGGCCCTGGGCTTTGCCCTGGATGTCAGCCCGGCGCTGGCGGTAACCGTGGGCTGCCTGTTGCTGGCGATTCTGCTGGTGACATTGCAGCAACGCCAGCCGTTGGCCTCCGACACCCTCCTGGGTATCCTGGCCCCCAGCACCTTGTCGCTGGGCCTGGTGGTGCTGAGCTTCATGCACGATGTGCGCATCGACCTGATGGCTTACCTGTTTGGCGATCTGCTGGCCATCAGCACCAGCGACCTGGCCTGGATCCTCGGTGGCAGTGCACTGGTCCTGCTGCTGCTCGCTGTGCTGTGGCGGCCGCTGCTGGCGGTTACCGTGCACGAAGAACTGGCCATGGTCGAAGGCCTGCCCGTGGCCGGCCTGCGCTTGGCGCTGATGCTGCTGATCGCAGTGGTGATTGCGGTTGCCATGAAAATCGTTGGCGTGTTGCTGATCACCTCGCTGCTGATCATTCCTGCGGCTGCGGCACAGCGCCACGCCCGCTCACCAGAGCAGATGGCCTTGGGTGCCAGCCTGCTGGGTGTCACCGCAGTGTGCGGCGGCCTGGCCATGTCCTGGTTCAAGGACACCCCCGCCGGGCCCTCGATCGTGGTCTGCGCCGCAGTGCTATTCTTGCTGAGCCTGGCCCTGCCAAAACGCTGAGAAGCAAGGCGTGTGCAGGCACGCCTTGCAACCTTTGGCCGGTAAAGGGTCTGTAAGGCCTATTTTCGAGCGTGCGCACCTGGGTGTAGACTTGCTCGCTTTTTGCGCAAATAGAGAGTCGCAGGAATGAAGCCGTTCGCCTCCCGTTATCTGCTTGTTGCCGCGTTTTCCCTGATCCTGGCTGCCTGTTCCAATGCGCCGGTCGAACAGGCCACCGCACCTGCTCAAGCAGATGCCTGGCAGCAGTTGCAACAGAACATCGCCAGCAACGAGCTGGCTACCGCCGAAGACCAGCTTGCAGCACTGCAGGCCCAGTCGCCGGATGATGCACGCCTGGAGCAATACCAGCGCCAATTGGCCGAAGCTTATCTGCAACGTAGCCAGATCGTCCTGCAGAAGGGTGATGTGAACGCGGCAGCTACCGCGCTGGCCCGTGCCCGGGCCCTGATGCCGCAGGCGCCAGCGGTCACCGGCGGGGATGCCGTGACCCAGGCCCGCAAGGCCGAGCTGGAAAAGGCTGAAGCTGCGCTGAAAGCCGCCGAGGCCAAGCCCGAGGCACGCATCATCGACCCGACAGCGCCAAGTACCGTGGTGGCGTTGAAGACCACTGACAGCCGCGCGCTGCGCCGCCAACTGGACGACATTGCCGCCGATGTGGTGAGTTACCAGTGTGAGGTGGTATTCCAGGTACCGCGCACCGAGGATGCACCTTGGCTGAAGACCTTGCTGGAAAAGCGTGTGCGCAAGATTGACAGTGGGTTCGAGCTGAAGCAGAAGCATGAGATTCAGCGCTCGCTGCCGGCACAGGTGGTGCTGGTCCCGCATCAGCAGTAAAAGCTTCGCGGGTAAACCCGCTCCTACATCAGGAGCGGGTTTAGCCACGAAAAGGCCTTGTCAGGCAGGAACAGCTTCAGCTGCCGCCTCCCGCTCCCACACCCGGTGGCCTTCAACCGCTTTGACAAAGGCATCCACTGCCTTCTGCTCATCCCCGAGCAACAGCCCCTTGTCCTCCTTGAGCCCCAACGCTTTCGCCAATTCCTTGGTCAGCACCAGCGCCTTCAAGTGCTTGTAACCCTCCAGCACGAAGTGCTTGGCCAATCCGCTAGCCGCCAGCGCATCCGTAGAGGCCTTGCCCGCTGGCACGATAATCCCGTCGAACATGATCGAAGGCATCCCCTCCATCGACGCCGCTACCGGTAGTTGCTTGCCATCCGCCGCCTTCACCGGCGCCGAGGTCGGCCCCAGCAGCATCGGCCGGGCACTGTGCGCTTCCAGGGCCTTGACCAGTTTGTCCACGCTGGCAGCGTCGACGCCAACGGCAACCAGCACGGCAATCTTGCGCCCCTTGATACCCACCGAACCTGGGTGGTTCATCTGGCTCAGCGCAGGCGATTGCGCCAGCTGGCTACCCTTCACCTGCACCGTACCCGCTTTCGGCGCAGGGAGGCCCAGGTTGGCCGCAACCGCCGCCGCCAGCTTCAGGTCAATGTTGGCGAGAATTTCATTCACTTCACGGGCGCGGATATGTTCACGCTCCACTTTGCCCAACTCGAAGCTGTAAGCCTTGATGATGTGCTGTTGCTCGGTCGGGCTCATGCTCTGGAAGAACAGCCGAGCCTGCGAGAAGTGATCACCGAACGACTCACTGCGCTGGCGAATCTTGTGCGCATCGATACGCTCCTGATAGCTCTCGAAGCCGCCATCTTGCGCCGCAGGTGGGGTTTCCTTCGGCCAGCCGCCGTCAATCGAGTTGGGCTCGTAGGAAGCCCGGCCCTTGTGCACAACGTGCTGGTGCAGCGCATCACGCTGATTGTTGTGGTTCGGCGCTACCGGCCGGTTGATCGGGATCTGGTGGAAGTTCGGCCCACCCAGGCGGCTGATCTGGGTATCGGTGTACGAGAACAGCCGGCCCTGCAGCAGCGGGTCGTTGGTAAAGTCGATACCTGGCACGATATGGCCTGGGCAGAACGCCACTTGCTCGACCTCGGCAAAGAAATTGTCCGGGTTGCGGTTGAGCACCATCTTGCCCAGCGGCGTGACGGGTACCAGTTCCTCCGGGATGATCTTGGTTGGGTCCAACAGGTCGAAGTCGAATTTGTGTTCGTCAGCCTCAGGCACAATCTGCACGCCCAGCTCCCATTCCGGGTAATCACCGGTTTCGATGGCTTCCCATAGGTCACGGCGCTGGAAGTCAGTGTCCTTGCCCGCCAGTTTCTGGGCTTCGTCCCACAGCAGGGAATGCACGCCCTGGCGCGGTTTCCAATGAAACTTGACGAAGCTCGCCACGCCCTCGGCATTGATCAGGCGGAAGGTATGCACGCCAAAGCCTTCCATCATTCGAAGGCTGCGCGGGATGGCGCGGTCAGACATGGCCCACATGACCATATGGGCCGACTCCGGCACCAGCGAGACGAAATCCCAGAAGGTGTCATGAGCCGAACCGCCGGTCGGTATCTCGTTGTGTGGCTCTGGCTTCACCGCGTGGACAAAATCGGGGAACTTGATCGCATCCTGGATGAAGAACACCGGCATGTTATTGCCGACCAAGTCGAAATTGCCTTCATCTGTATAGAACTTGACGGCAAAGCCCCGCACATCTCGCACCGTATCGCCAGAACCGCGTGGGCCCTGAACCGTCGAGAAGCGGACAAAAACCGGGGTGATCTTTTCCGGGTCTTGCAGGAAGCCGGCCTTGGTCAGCTCGGCGTGGTTGCCATAGCTCTGGAAGAATCCGTGTGCCCCGGTACCGCGGGCGTGCACGATACGCTCGGGGATACGCTCATGGTCGAAGTGGGTGATTTTCTCGCGCATGATGAAGTCTTCAAGCAGCGAAGGTCCGCGATCGCCCGCCTTGAGGGAGTTCTGGTTGTCAGCAATGCGCACGCCTTGGTTGGTCCGCAGGGCCTGCCCGGTCGCATCGCTGCGGTCGGCCTCCAGGCTCTGCAGCTTGACATTGGTGTTGGCCCTGTCAGGGGTCTGGGTACCGGCGGCCTCGCTGTGCTTGGGCGCATCCGTTTTCTTGCTGGGCATGATCGGCTCTCCTCATCAGTCTTAAGGCGTGCCCGTTCAGGGCTTGTTCAAGTAGTGACTGGAGGACGTTGCCGAGCGTTCAATCAGGATTACCGGTTGTCGCGATATGCCCGATGGATTGGTGCATGACGAAATAAATGCTAAGAACAGCTATGGGAAAAGGCTAAAATGCGCGACCCCAGCTAACCGCTGACCCAAATTTCAATGCGCCCCACAAGGTTCGCTACGTGATCGAGTTCCAACAGGTACATAAAACCTACCGCGTTGCCGGTAGGGAAATCCCCGCACTGAATCCGACCAGCCTGACCATCGAAGATGGCCAGGTGTTCGGCCTGATCGGCCATTCCGGCGCAGGCAAAAGCACCATGCTGCGCCTGATCAACCGCCTGGAGGAACCCTCCGGCGGCACGATCATCGTCGACGGCGAAGACGTCACCGCGTTCAACGCCAGCCAGTTGCGGGGCTTCCGCCAGCAGGTCGGGATGATTTTCCAGCACTTCAACCTGCTGGCCTCCAAGACCGTCGCCGACAACGTCGCCCTGCCACTGGCCCTGGCCGGTGAGCTGTCGCGCAGCGAAATCGACAAGCGCGTCACCGAGCTACTGGCTCGCGTTGGCCTGTCGGACCACGCCAAAAAGTACCCGGCGCAGCTGTCCGGCGGCCAGAAACAGCGCGTCGGCATTGCCCGCGCCCTGTCCACCAACCCGAAGATCCTGCTATGCGACGAGGCCACCAGTGCCCTCGACCCGCAAACCACGGCCTCGGTCCTGCAACTGCTGGCCGAGATCAACCGTGAACTGAAGCTGACCATCGTGTTGATCACTCACGAGATGGACGTGATCCGCCGTGTCTGCGACCGCGTGGCAGTGATGGACGCCGGTCAGATCGTCGAGCAAGGCTCGGTGGCCGAGGTGTTTCTGCACCCCCAGCACCCCACCACCAAGCGCTTCGTCCAGGAAGACGAGCAGGTCGACGAAGGCGAGCAGCGCGACGACTTTGCCCACGTGCCAGGCCGCATCGTACGCCTGACCTTCCAGGGCGACGCCACCTACGCACCGCTGCTGGGCACCGTGGCCCGCGAAACCGGTGTGGACTACAGCATCCTCGCCGGGCGTATCGACCGCATCAAGGATGTCCCCTATGGCCAGCTCACTCTCGCCCTGATCGGCGGAGACATGGAAGCGGCGTTCGCCCGCTTCAAGGCAGCTGACGTACATATGGAGGTACTGCGTTGATGGACGCCCTGAATTTCTTTGCCAACGTCGACTGGGCCGAAATCTGGCTGGCCACCGTCGACACCATGATCATGCTGTTCGGCTCGCTGTTCTTCACCGTGCTGCTGGGCCTGCCACTGGGCGTGCTGCTGTTCCTCTGCGGGCCAAAGCAGATGTTCGAACAGAAAGGCGTCTACGCGCTGCTGTCGCTGGTGGTCAACATCCTGCGCTCGCTGCCATTCATCATTTTGCTGATCGTGATGATCCCGTTCACCGTGCTGATCACCGGTACCTCGCTGGGCGTTGCAGGCGCCATCCCGCCGCTGGTGGTGGGTGCCACGCCGTTCTTTGCGCGCCTGGTTGAAACCGCCTTGCGTGAAGTGGACCGCGGCATCATCGAAGCCACCCAGTCGATGGGCGCCACAACCCGCCAGATCATCACCAGTGCGCTGCTGCCGGAAGCCCGTCCGGGCATCTTCGCGGCCATTACCGTAACCGCCATCACCCTGGTTTCTTACACCGCCATGGCCGGTGTGGTGGGTGCCGGTGGCCTTGGTGACCTGGCTATCCGGTTCGGTTACCAGCGTTTCCAGACCGATGTGATGGTAGTGACCGTGGTACTGCTGCTGGTACTGGTTCAAGTACTGCAGAGCGTGGGCGACAAACTGGTCGTGCATTTTTCCCGTAAGTAACCCCAATGGGGTCGGCCTGGCCGACCCGTTCGGGGGCCGTCGCGGCCCTCACAAGGAGTGATCAATGAAGAAGCTGCTTGCTGTCGCTGCCGCTGTCGCGGCCTTCTCGGCCCAGGCCGATACCCTTACCGTCGCCGCCACCCCGGTGCCGCACGCCGAGATCCTCAACTTCGTCAAACCACAACTGGCGAAAGAGGGCGTAGAGCTGAAGGTCAAGGAATTCACCGACTACATCCAACCGAACGTACAGGTGGCCGAAAAGCGCCTGGACGCCAACTTCTTCCAGCACCAGCCTTACCTGGATGAGTTCAACAAGGCCAAGGGTACCCAGCTGGTGAGCGTGGCAGGCGTGCACATCGAGCCACTGGGCGTGTATTCGACCAAGATCAAGAAGCTGGACGAGCTGTCCTCCGGCGCCACCGTGGTCATCCCCAACGACGCCACCAACGGCGGCCGCGCCTTGCTGCTGCTGGACAAGGCTGGCGTGATCAAGCTCAAGGACAACAAGAACATCCTGTCGACCGTGAAGGATGTTGCCGAAAACCCGAAAAACGTGAAGTTCCGTGAGCTGGAAGCCGCCACCATCCCGCGCGTGCTGACCCAGGTAGATGCCGCCCTGATCAACACCAATTACGCGCTGGAAGCCAAGCTGAACCCGGAAAAAGACGCGCTGGCCATCGAGGGCAGCGACTCGCCTTACGTGAACATCCTGGTTGCCCGCCCGGACAACAAGGACTCGGACGACATGAAGAAACTGGCGGCTGCACTGCACTCGCCTGAGGTGAAGCAGTTCATCATCGAGAAGTACAAAGGCGCTGTGGTTCCGGCGTTCTGATCCGACCTATCACGCTCTATTCTTCGCGGGTAAACCCGCCCCTACACACATCGTTGTAGGAGCGGGTTTACCCGCGAAGCTTTTGGGGCTGACTCAATCCCGCTTGACCAGCCCCGGCAGCTGCGCCCCCAGCTTCTGGTTGTTGAACGGCGCCCGAATGAACCCACGCTGTCTCCCATCCGGGCCGACGATCGCCAGATTACCGCTGTGATCCACGGTATACCCCGGCTTGCTGGTATCCGCCGGAATGAACGGAATGCTCAAGGCATTGGCCAGCTTCTGGGTATCCTCGATCGACCCCGCCACGCCGACAAAGTCCTTGTCGAAATAGCCCAGATACTGCTTCAACTGGTTCGGCGTGTCGCGGTTAGGGTCCACGCTCACCAACACCACCTGCAGCCGGTCGACGGCATCCTTGGGCAGCTCGCTCTTCACCTGGCGCAGCTGGGCCAGTGTGGTCGGGCAGATGTCCGGGCAGTAGGTGTAGCCAAAGAACAGCAGCGACCATTTGCCCTTGAGGTCATCCATCTGCACCGGCTGGCCGTCCTGATTGGTCATGGTGACATCAGCCACGGCGCGGCTCTGCGGCAGCAGGATGATGCCCGCATCAATCAGCTCGGCAGGGTTGGGCTGGTCACGACCATTAAGCACCTTGTTGACGGTCAGGCCCAGGATCAACGCGACCAGGGCAACGAGGATGAAGACGGTTTTCTGGGTTCGGGTCATAGGCTCAGCAACAGGTAGTGGTCAAGAAGCAACGCGATGAACAGCGCGAACAGGTAGCCGATAGAGTACTTGAAGGTGCCGATCGCCGCGTGCGGCCGGCTGCTACGGTACAACACCCAGGCCCAACGCAGGAAGCGCAGGCCCAAGCCCAGGGCACAGGCCAGGTACAGCGGGCCACTCATGTGGATGGCATACGGGAGCAGGCTCACCGCCAGCAGGATCAGGGTGTACAGCAGGATATGCAGTTTGGTGTAGCGCTCGCCGTGGGTCACCGGCAACATCGGGATATCGGCCTTGGCGTATTCCTCCTTGCGGTGGATGGCCAGCGCCCAGAAATGCGGCGGGGTCCAGGCGAAAATGATCAGCACAAGCAGCAAGGGTTCGGCGCTGACATGGCCGCTTACCGCCACCCAGCCGAGCAACGGCGGAGCGGCACCGGCCAGGCCACCGATGACGATGTTCTGTGGCGTGGCGCGCTTGAGAAAGCCGGTGTAGAGCACCGCATAACCGAGTAATGAGGCCAGGGTCAGCCAGGCGGTTAGGGCGTTGGTGAACACCAGCAGCAGGACCATGCCCAGCAGCGCCAGGGCCAAGGCGAACAACAGCGCCGGCAGAGGCTCGACTCGGCCTTGGGCCAAAGGCCGTTTGTGGGTGCGTGCCATCAGCGCATCGATACGCCGATCCACCACATGATTGACCACTGCCGCGCCACCCGCGCACAGGCCGATGCCCAGGTTGCCGAACAACAGCACGCTCCAGCTGACGCCCGCCCGGGTGGCCAGGAACATGCCCGCCAGCGAGGTGATCAGCATCAGCACCACCACCTTCGGCTTGGTCAGCTCAAGGTAATCGCGCCAGCGAGCCCGTCGTACGCTTAGAAGCGTCGCCACGAGTCGTTCCTCATATGATGGGAAATGCCCACCCCGACCACCGGCCGCAGACGCCAGCCATGGCCGACACCCACTTGAACCTTGTCGACCACTCGAATGCGGTAGTTCACCAGCACCATGCTCAGCAGCAGCATCGCCCCGCCGGCATTGTGCGCAACAGCCACCGCCAGCGGCAGGTGGAACACGACGTTGCTGATGCCCAGGCCCACTTGCAAGGCCAGCGCCAGCAGCACCAGCCGCGCCAGGCCGGGGAGACCACAGCGGTGCAGCTTCCAGCTGAGCATCAGCAGCACGCAGGTCACCAGCAGCGCGCCCAGCCTGTGGCTGATGTGGATGGCCGTACGCGCATCACTGTCCAGCTGTCCGCCCAGGTAATTGGGGCCGACGTGCTGGGTCAGGTGGAAGCCGTTGCTGAAGTCCGCCGCTGGCCACCACCGGCCATGGCAGGTCGGCAGGTCGATGCAGGCCACGGCTGCGTAGTTGGCGCTGACCCAACCGCCCAAGGCGATCTGGCCGATTACCACCAGCAGCGCCAGCGCAGCGATCCGGCGCAGGCTCAGCGGCAGTTTCGGCAAGGGCGCAAAGGCCCGGGACAGACGCAGAGACAAAAGGAACAGCAAGCTCAACGTGGTAAAGCCACCCAGCAAGTGCGCAGTGACCACCTGCGGCCATAGCTTCAGGGTGACCGTCCACATACCGAAGGCTGCCTGGGCCAGCACCACACCCAGTAGCAGCATTGGCAGGCGATAAGGCTGCCCATCGCGGGCATGCCGGCGCATTGCCTGGAACGCGAGCAGGGCGATCACCACGGCCAGGCTACCGGCAAAGTAGCGGTGGACCATCTCGGCCCAGCCCTTGGCAGCTTCCACCGGGTGCTCAGGAAAGTGCAGCTCGGCATGGGCCAACTGCGCTTCACTCTTGGGCACGCTGATAAAACCATAGCACCCAGGCCAGTCGGGGCAACCGAGGCCGGCGTGGGTCAGGCGGGTATAGGCACCGAGCAGGACGACCAGCAGTGCCAGCAGGGTGGCGAACACAGCAAGGCGAAATCCAGGTCTGGCCATGGCAGGCTCCTAGCCGATGTTGGACAGCTTGAGCAGGTGGCGCAGGTCATCCAGCACGTGCTTGCCGTTGACCTTGCCGTCGTAGCGCAGCACCAGGTTGCCGTGCGGGTCGACGATCCACAGCTGCGGGCCGGGCTCGACAACCTTCTGCTGGTAACGTTGCGCATCCAGCGGGTAGCGCTGCAACTGCGGGTACTCGCGGCCGAGCAGTGCCTGATAGTCGGCACTCAGCGGCTGGGCGGCGGCCAGCGCATGGCTGGCGCGGCTGGCATCACGCCCCAGCCCGATCTGAATCTGCCGAGCCAGGTACACCAGGCGCTGACAGTCTTCGGTGCAGGCCTGGGGGGCGCTTACCAGCAACTGCCAGCGCTCGCCCTGCCCCGCCACGCCGAGATCGGCACGGCTTTCCCCATTGCCAATCATGGCGCCATGGTAGCTGCGGCCTTCCGGCACCCAGAATTTGAGCTTGTACATACTGGTGGCCAGAACCATCGGCCCAAGCACCACCAGCAGGATCAGTAACAGCTGCAAACGCCCACGGGCTCTGGGCTTGCTACGTTCAGGCACGTCCAGTGGAGTGGCGGTGGCCATGGCGTTTCTCCTTGTTTTGGTGCCAGCCGAAGTAGAGGTAGAGCAGAACCAGAGCGGTAGCCAGGGCAAACCACTGCACGGCGTAGCCCACGTGTTTTTCGGGACTCATGGCCACAACTGGCCAGTCCAGGCGATAGCTCGCAGGGCCCGGCTCAAGGCGCAATTCCTGGGCGAAGCCTTCGCGATCAAGCTGTTGCCATAGCTGCGCGGCATCGATAGCGGTCAACAGATGCGGCCATTGCCCGCCGATGGGGTCCGGGTGCAGCTGGAAGGTGCTACCGGGCGCGACATACACAGAGGCATCCAGCGCCAAGGCCTGGGCAGGGGTTTCGAAGTGCACCGGCACCCGGCGGTCCAGCCATGGCAGCCAACCACGATTGATCAGCAACCACAGGCCGCTGGCTTGGTCGTGGAAGGGCTGCAGCAGCTCGACACCGGGTTTGCCGTCGCGCATGCGGTTGTCCAGCAGCACGCTGTGCTCGGCGTCGAAGCGGCCATACAAGTGCACGCGGCGGAAGGCGTTGTCTTCTTTCGAGAGGAGCTGGGCGGTGGCTATCGGCGCTTCAATCCGCCGTTCTGCATAGGTGGCCAGCAGCACGCGCTTTTCCTCGGCTCGGCCGAGTTGCCAGCAACCAAGCGCAATCAGCCCCGGCAGCAGTGCAAGCACCGCCAGCGTCGGTACCCAGCCTGGGCGAAACGGCCTCACGGGCGCCTCGCTATACTTATCCACATCACCGCATCCCCCGGGAGTAACGCCATGCTCAAGGCCGCGATTGTCCTGATGCTGTTGGCCACGATTGCCAGCCTGTTCAGTGGCCTGGTGTTTCTGGTCAAGGATGATGAAAAATCGACCCGTCTGCTCAAGGCGCTGACCATACGGGTGACCCTGGCAGCCCTGACCATAGGCCTGGTCGCCTGGGGCTTGATCAGCGGTCAACTGGTCTCCCACGCCCCTTTCTGAAGCGCTCACCCGCCCCTACAGGTTTTTTGTATTCACAACACATAGACAAAGATGAACAACCCCACCCACACCACATCGACGAAGTGCCAGTACCAACTGGCTGCCTCGAAGCCGAAGTGTTTTTCCGGGTTGAAATGCCCGCGCAGAATGCGCACGAACATCACGATCAGAATGATCGTGCCCAATGTCACGTGGGCGCCGTGAAACCCGGTAAGCATGAAAAACGTCGCACCGTAGATCCCTGAACCCAGTGTCAGCCCCAGCTTGGTATAGGCCTCGTGGTACTCGAAGGCCTGCAGTGCGATAAAGCTGATGCCCAGGACAATGGTCAGCGCCATCCAGAATTTCAGCGGGCCGCGGTGGTCACGGCGCAAGGCGTGGTGGGCAATGGTGATTGTCACACTGGAACTGACCAGCAGGATGGTGTTGATCAGCGGCAGATGCCATGGGTCGATCACTTCCTTGGGCGGCGGGAACAGCTTGGGGTCAGGAGTGTGCAGCAGCGGCCAGGTGAATTCGAACGTTGGCCACAGCATGTGCGTAACACCTTTGGCCCCTTCGCCACCCAGCCACGGCCCCGCCAGTACGCGGACATAGAACAGCGCACCGAAGAAGGCCAGGAAGAACATCACTTCGGAGAAGATGAACCAGCTCATGCCCCAGCGGAACGAGCGGTCCAGCTGCGGGCTGTACAACCCGGCGTGGCTCTCCTTGACCACTGCCCCAAACCAGCCGAACAGCATGTAGGCCAGAAACAACGCCCCCACGAAGAAAATCAGCGGCCCGTGCGAATCCGGGTGGCCCGCCTTCATGTCGTTGAACCAGGTGCCCAGGCCGAATACCGTGATGAACATGCCGATGGTGGCGATGATCGGCCATTTGCTCTGCGCCGGAACGTAGTAGTGCTCATGACTTGCCATTGCTGTTCTCCTTCCCTTAACGGGCGCCCTGGACGTCCTGCGCCGCAACGTGCGCGACCGGCGGGTGGCGAGCGGTGATGTCGAACAAGGTGTAGGCCAGTGTCAGGTGCTTCACGCTGGCCGGCAGGTCGCGGTCAACGATGAAGCGCACCGGCATCTCGATGCGTTCGCCGGGCTGCAGCACCTGCTGGGTAAAGCAGAAGCACTCGGTCTTGTGGAAGTAGGCCGCGGCCTCGGCCGGGGTAATGCTGGGTATTGCCTGCGCACTCATCGGCCGGTCGGTCGGGTTGTGGGCAATGAAGATCATCTGGTTCACCGCCCCCGGGTTGACCTCCAGCTGGTCGGCAGTGGAGTAGAAGTCCCAGACCATGTCGCTGGCATTGGTCGACATGAACTGCACCCGCACAGCACGCGTCGGGTCACTGATTTGGCTACCTTCGTATTGGCCGCCGGTCTTGCCGTTGATACCGAAGGCTTTGCACATGACGTCGTAGATCGGCACCAGCGCGAAGCCGAAGGCGAACATCACCACCGTCAGCATCAACAGGCGCGTTACCAGGCGTTTCACCGACAGGCCGTTCATGGCGGGTTCCTATTTCACTTCCGGGGGTGTCTGGAAGGTGTGGTAGGGCGCAGGCGAGGGTATCGACCACTCAAGGCCCTCGGCGCCATCCCAGGGTTTGGCCGGTGCCGGCGCGCCACCGCGGATGCACTTGATGACAATGAACAGGAAGAAGATCTGCGTGGCGCCGAACATGAACGCGCCGATCGACGACACCATGTTGAAATCGGCGAACTGCAGGTTGTAGTCGGGGATGCGCCGTGGCATGCCGGCCAAGCCTACGAAGTGCATGGGGAAGAAGGCCATGTTCATGCCGACGAACGACAGCCAGAAGTGCAGTTTGCCGAGGGTTTCGTCGTACATGTGGCCGGTCCATTTCGGCAGCCAGTAGTAGGCCGAGGCAAAGATGCCGAAAATTGCACCAGGCACCAGTACGTAATGGAAATGCGCCACCACGAAGTAAGTGTCGTGGTACTGGAAGTCTGCCGGGGCGATCGCCAGCATCAACCCGGAGAAACCACCGATGGTGAACAGGATGACAAAGGCGATGGCGAACAGCATCGGCGTTTCGAAGGTGAGCGAACCTTCCCACATGGTGCTGACCCAGTTGAATACCTTCACCCCGGTGGGCACGGCAATCAGCATGGTGGCATACATGAAGAACAACTCGCCTACCACCGGGATGCCGACCACGAACATATGGTGGGCCCAGACGATGAATGACAGGAAGGCAATGGCGCCGGTGGCATACACCATCGAGGTATAACCGAACAGCGGCTTGCGCGAGAACGCCGGGATGATCGAGCTGACCGCACCGAAGGCGGGCAGGATCATGATGTACACCTCAGGGTGACCGAAGAACCAGAACACATGCTGGAACAGCACCGGGTCACCGCCACCTGCGGCACTGAAAAAGCTGGTACCGAAGTGGATATCCATCAGCATCATGGTTACCACGCCGGCCAGTACTGGCATCACCGCAATCAGCAGGAACGCGGTAATCAGCCAGGTCCAGACGAACAGCGGCATTTTCATCAGCGTCATGCCGGGGGCACGCAGGTTGAGGATGGTGGCAATCACGTTGATCGCCCCCATGATCGAGCTGATACCCATCAGGTGGATGGCGAAGATGAAGAAGGTGACGCTGGCTGGCGCATAGGTGGTGGAAAGCGGTGCGTAGAAGGTCCAGCCAAAGTTTGGCCCTCCGCCCGGGCTGAACAGCGTCGATACCAGCAGCAGGAAGGCCGCCGGCAGCAGCCAGAAGCTGAAGTTGTTCATCCGTGGCAGTGCCATGTCGGGCGCGCCGACCATCAGCGGAATCATCCAGTTGGCCAGGCCGACGAAGGCCGGCATCACCGCGCCGAACACCATGATCAGGCCATGCATGGTAGTCATCTGGTTGAAGAATTCCGGCTCCACGATCTGCAAGCCAGGCTGGAACAGCTCGGCGCGGATCACCATGGCGAACGAGCCACCCAGCAGGAACATGATGAAACTGAACCACAAGTACATCGTGCCGATGTCTTTATGGTTGGTGGTCAGCACCCAGCGCATCAGGCCCTTGGCCGGGCCGTGCGCATGGTCGTGGCCGTGGGCGTGGTCGTCGATCACTGCACTCATGTCCTGTCTCCTGCAATCCATTGATTGCCGCGAGTAACCCGGTTCACTTGGCTTCTGCCTGCTTCAGCGCCAGCACGTCCTTCGGCGTCACCATGTCGCCTTTGTTGTTGCCCCAGGCATTGCGCTCGTAGGTGACCACAGCAGCGATGTCGACTTCCGACAGCTGCTTGCCGAAAGCGGCCATGGCCGTGCCGGGCTTGCCATGGAAGACAATGCTCAGGTGGTCTTCCTTCGGCCCGGTGGCAATCTTCGAGCCCTTGAGCGCCGGGAACATTGGTGGCAGGCCCTGGCCTTCGGCCTGGTGACAGGCCACGCAGGCGGTGTGGTAGACCTTGTCGCCGCGCTCCACCAGCTCTTCCAGGGTCCATTCCTTGCTGGTCAGCTCCTTGAGCTTGGCGGCTTCAGCCTTGCGCTCGCCCAGCCAGGTGTCGTAATCCGCCTTGGACTTGACCTCGACCACCACCGGCATGAAGCCGTGGTCCTTGCCGCACAGTTCGGTGCACTGGCCGCGGTAGATGCCTGGCTTTTCGATACGGGTCCAGGCTTCGTTGACAAAGCCTGGGATGGCGTCGCGCTTGACCGCGAAGGCCGGCACCCACCAGGAGTGGATCACATCGGCAGCAGTGACCAGGAAGCGCACTTTCGCGCCCACCGGCAGCACCAGCGGCTGGTCGACTTCCAGCAGGTAATGCTCATCCTTGGGCGCCTTGTTGTGGATCTGGTCGGTGGGGGTGGCCAGGTTGCTGAAGAACTCCACGTCCTGGCCCAGGTATTTGTAGTGCCATTTCCACTGGTAGCCGGTGACCTGGACGTCGATGTCCGACTCGCTGGCGTCATAGATGTCGATCAGGGTCTTGGTAGCCGGAATGGCCATCACCACCAGAATCAGGAAGGGCACCACCGTCCAGAGAATTTCCACCCACGTGTGCTCATGGAAATGAGCGGCCTGCTGGCCAGTGGAGCGGCGGTGGATGACCATCGACCAGAACATCGCGCCAAACACCACGATGCCAATGATCACGCAGATCCAGAAGATGGTCATGTGCAGGTCGAAGACGGCGTTGGAGACTTCCGTCGCCCCTGGGTGCATGTTCACGGTCCAGGCGGCGTTTGCCTGGCCAAAAACCGACCACAACAGGAGGCCCATCCAGACATGTGGATGTCGCATCATTGCGGGTTCCCCTTCTAATTCTTGTTGTCCCGGAGGCATGGCCTGCGGCAAGAGGGAACGGCGGTCAAGACTGCATGGCTTCGACGACCGAGCCCCTGCTAAAAGCAGTCGGGCCTCATCAACGAATCACGTTCAACGGGAGTATAGACAGCGACCAATGGCACGCAATGAAGCCTGTGAAATGAACTTCATGAAATGGCCGAATGGCCGGAAAACCGCGCGCTTGACAGGTCATGGCGCAATAATGGCACGCCGATATGCCTGATAGCGCACACGTTTGCGAAGCTTATAACAAATACGTCTTAGGTATTCTGTATACCGAGCTAATTTAGTGTCTTCCGTTTGAAACGTAATGTCCCTGGAGTTGTCATGAACATCGCTGCTGTACGCGAGCAGGTAAGCCAAGCCCATCAACATGAAGGCCAGACCGGCCAATTGAAACAGCGTCTCGAGCTGCAACTGCCCCACCTGCACCCCTCGATCCAACTGCCTGAGCAGGACGCCCAGGGTACTTTGGCGCGCTTCGTCAGCGCCTACATCGATCAGGTTCCGGAATTGCTGGAGGCCGCCCACGAGGTCGCCCGCGAAGCCGGGATCGAATCGCAGATCAAACCTGTACTGAAAATCGCCGAAGCCTACTTCCTGCAGCCGCCCAGCGTGATGCAAGGGCATGTAGGCCTGGACTGCCTTCTGGATGAAGCGTACCTGGCGCACCGCCTGGTGGAAGAGGTGAATGACTTGTACATCCGCCACTTCCAGCAGCCGTTGATCCCGGTCGACACCACGGTCGCCAACCTGATTGCCCACCAGTTGATTGGCGAAAGCTTTGCCAACCAGCTGGATGAGGTGGTGCACCACTCGGTCGACGAAATGCTCAATGATGAGAGCTTTGCCGTTGAATCGGTGGAGGCTTATCGAGAGAAGCTGAGCAGCCCGGCAACTGGCGAGGCGTGGAAGCGCTGGCCGTGCCTGTCGCGTCAACTGGGTGTCGAGCTGGGTCAGCCGGCCTGATCTACCTGTCACGGCGTAGGTGCATCGGTGGTTCGGCGCAGGCCGTCGTAGGAGCGGGTTTACCCGCGAAAGGGCCGGCCCTGCTGGCCAATCTCCACCCGCCGATCACCGTTGCCGCCGCTACCGTATTCGCGGGTAAACCCGCCCCTACACACAAGCATCGGTGGTTGGGCGCAGGCCGTCGTAGGAGCGGGTTCACCCGCGAAAGGGCCGGCCCTGCTGGCCAATCTCCCCCCGCCGTTCACCGTTGCCGCCACCACCGTACTCGCGGGTAAACCCGCTCTGGTGGACACACATTGGGGGTTGGACACAGGCCGCTGTGGGGTTTTCCCGCGAAAGGACCCGTCCAGACAGACTTATCAAAAAAGCCTTGCAGCAGGCTCCTACCCCAACATCGTATTGTCTTCAAGGAAAGTGGAAACGCGGGGTGGATCGGGGACTATCCGGAGCTCCCCTCAGACAGAGCTCCGGCCAAAAGTTGCTCAAACCATTGGTGAAAGCGCAATCAAAGCAAACAACTGTGCTGCCATAAGCCCAATACCCAACAGCATCCAAAGCCAATTTGCCAGCGTGAACCGGCTGTTGGCCTTCCCTTCTTTGTCACCTGCACTGAAATTGATGCCCTTCTGCATGAACACCAGAATGATCAGCCAAGCTGCCTGAATGGCTAAGCCCGCAAAGTAGGCCGGCCACAGCTGGCCTTCCAACACGACGCTGGCAGCCACCCAGACAACGCAAAAACCGTAATAGCCCAGCGTGAGCCCCAGGATGGACCACGGATAAGTTTTACCTGAGTCGCGAATATGGTCATTTGCCCTTCTCAATAATGGATAGATGAAGAACACTGCAAAAGCGCTTCGCCAGAGCGGACTTACGCGCTCTCCCGTTTTCTCTCTATGCAGACTCCAACTTTGATAGAAGCAATAAACCCAGTAGAAGCCCAAGGTAAAGAAAGTCATTACACCAAATTTCATAGGCGAGACTACGAAGAAGGGAACCTGGTTGCCGTTGGCCTCAGCCAAGTCAGCGTGATGGGCATCACTCATCTGAAACGTTTCCTTGTGAACACCAAAACGCACATTCAAGGCCAACTGACATTCGATCCGCAGCAGTTCATTTCCGATCGGGAATGTGGGAAACGTCTCTATATTGTCCCGAGCAGGCATTACACGACCTGACCTTGCGCTGGTTTCACCAATAACCGGCAGGCTTCCCGGCGTTCTCAACCCATATCACGCAAACCTATTAACCTGTCCCCAGTCTCACCACGCTCCTACACTCGCAGCATCCCGCCTCAGGACCGCCACCATGCCCGAGACCTTGCTCAGCCCCCGCAACCTCGCCTTCGAGCTTTACGAAGTCCTCGACGCCGAAGCCCTGACCCAGCGCCCGCGCTTCGCCGAGCACAGCCGTGAAACCTTCGATGCGGCACTGACGACCGCCCGCACCATCGCCGAAAAGTATTTCGCCCCGCACAACCGCAAGGCCGACGAAAACGAGCCACGCTACGTGGACGGCCGCGCGGAGCTGATCCCCGAAGTGAAGCCCGCCGTCGATGCCTTCCTCGAAGCCGGCTTCCTCAACGCCAACCGGGACTTCGAGGTCGGCGGCATGCAGCTGCCCAGCCTGGTCTCGCAAGCCTGCTTCGCCCACTTCCAGGCCGCCAACGCCGGCACCACGGCCTACCCGTTCCTGACCATGGGTGCGGCCAACCTGATCGAGAGCTTCGGCTCCGATGAACAGAAGCGCCTGTTCCTGCAACCGATGATCGACGGCCGCTACTTCGGCACCATGGCGCTGACCGAACCCCACGCTGGCTCGTCGCTGGCCGACATACGCACCCGCGCCGAACCAGCAGGCGACGGCAGCTACCGGCTCAAAGGCAACAAGATCTTCATTTCCGGCGGCGACCACGAACTGTCGGAAAACATCGTGCACATGGTGCTGGCCAAGCTTCCGGACGCCCCGCCCGGGGTCAAGGGCATCTCGCTGTTCATCGTGCCCAAGTACCACGTAAACCCGGACGGCAGCCGTGGCCCGCGCAACGATGTGCTGCTGGCTGGGCTGTTCCACAAAATGGGCTGGCGCGGCACCACCTCCACAGCCCTGAACTTCGGCGACAATGGCCAGTGCGTCGGGTACCTGGTCGGCCAGCCGCACCAAGGCCTGGCCTGCATGTTCCAGATGATGAACGAAGCACGTATCGGCGTTGGCATGGGGGCGGTCATGCTCGGTTACGCCGGCTACCTGTATTCGCTGGAGTACGCCCGCCAGCGACCGCAAGGCCGGCTGCCGGACAGCAAAGACCCGCTCAGCCCGGCAGTACCGATCATCGCGCACACCGATGTGAAACGAATGCTGCTGACACAAAAGGCTTATGTAGAAGGCGCCTTCGACTTGGGCCTGTACGCAGCGCGCCTGTTCGACGATACCCAGACCGCCAACGACGAAACGTCGCGCAACCAAGCGCAGGCGCTGCTCGACCTGCTGACCCCGGTCGTCAAGTCCTGGCCTTCGACGTTCTGCCTCAAGGCCAATGAACTGGCAATCCAGGTTCTCGGTGGTCACGGCTACACCCGCGAATACCCGGTAGAGCAGTACTACCGGGACAACCGCCTGAACCCGATCCACGAGGGTACAGAAGGCATCCAGTCGCTCGACTTGCTCGGTCGCAAGCTGGCCCAGAACCAAGGTGCCGGGCTCAAGCAACTGATCCGCCTGATCGCCACAACCGGCGAGCGTGCAAGCCACCACCCTGAACTCGACCCACTGCGCCAGCCGCTGGAGCAACTGGTCAACCGCCTGCAGGGCGTCACACTGGCCCTGCTAGGCGACATGGCCCAAGGGAAGGTCGCGGGCGCCCTGGCGAACTCGGCCTTGTACCTCAAGGCCTTCGGCCACTGCGTAATCGGCTGGCGCTGGCTGGAACAGGCCATTCACGCCGAGCTTGGCCTGCAGAAAGGTCACCCTGCCGATCGCGACTTCTATCAGGGCAAGCTGCAGGCCGCGCGTTATTTCCTGACCTGGGAAGTACCGGGCTGCCATAATGAGCTGGCATTGCTCGAGGCACACGACGATACCTGCCTCGGCATGCAAGACGGGTGGTTCTAGGGGGAGCCACCGTGTACACGGAGGCATCCGCATGTTCGATTCCAGCGCCCTGCTGCGCCAGCGCTTTGCTGCGCTGCGCAGTACGGCCGAGTTGTTTTCCCTGCGCCATGTGAAACAGTCGCACCAGGCGCTTTCGGTGCGACGCAACGTTGCCGAACCGCCCTTCTTCAGCCAGGATGAGGGCGCCATGCTCACCGTGCGGGTCAATGGCGTGGAGGCCTACGCTGCCACCGCCGACCTGTCCCAGGCTGGCCTGCAGCGCGCCCTTGAGCAAGCCGAGGCGCTGGCGCGGCAAATCGCCCGGCACAGCCTGCTGGACCTGCGCGAACAAGCCGTGACCAGCGCACGCCACGACCATGTTTCGCCCAACTTCGACCAACCCGTGCCCAACCTCGCCGACTGCCTTGGCCTGCTCGCCACCGAATCGGCCAGCGTGCCCAAGGACAGCCGTTTGGTGGACTGGCAGGCCAGCCTGGGGCTGAGCCTGGTCGAGCAAACCTACCTGAACTCGGCCGGCGCCGAACTGCGCCATGCCCAGCGCTTCCTGTTCCCGGGCCTGGGGGTGACCGCCAGCGACGGCCAGGACAGCCAAAGCCGCAGCCTGGGCCGCGACAACTTCGGCCAACAGGGTGGTTTCGAGATCATCGAGCGCTGCGGCCTGGTCGGCGCGGCCAGTCGGGTGGCCGACGAAGCGCTGCAACTGCTGTTGGCGCCGAACACCCCCAGTGGCCCGCGTGACCTGCTGTTGATGCCAGACCAGATGATGCTGCAGATTCACGAATCCATCGGCCATCCGCTGGAGATGGACCGCATTCTCGGTGACGAGCGCAACTACGCCGGCACCAGCTTCGTCAAAGCCAGCGACTTCGGCCACCTGCAGTACGGTTCCAGCCTGCTGAACGTGACCTTCGACCCGACCATTGGCGAAGAGCTGGCCAGCTACAGTCATGACGACGACGGCACCCCGGCCAGCAAAGCGTTCCTGATACGCGACGGCCTGCTGCTGCGCCCGCTGGGTGGCGCGCTGTCTCAGTTCCGCTCTGGCCTGGACGGCGTGGCCAACAGCCGTGCCTGCGGCTGGAACCGCGCGCCGATCGACCGCATGGCCAACCTCAACATCGAGCCGGGCGACCAGTCTTTCGAGCAACTGATCGGAGGCATCGAGCACGGCATCCTGATGCGTACCAACCGATCCTGGTCCATCGACGATGCGCGCAACAAGTTCCAGTTCGGCTGCGAATGGGGCCAGTTGATTGAAAGTGGCGAGCTCAAGGGCATCGTCAAGAACCCCAACTACCGCGGCATCTCCGCGCAGTTCTGGCGCAACCTGTCGGCGGTTGGCGACCACAGTACCTTCCAGGTGCTGGGCACGCCCAACTGTGGCAAGGGCGAACCCAATCAGGTGGTGCGGGTCGGCCACGCCTCGCCTGCCTGTGTGTTCCGCCAGATCGATGTATTCGGAGGAGACGCGTGATGAAACAGGCTTTCGAAACCCTGGTCGGGGAGGTGCGCACCGCCCTTCAGGCGGGCGAGCAGTTCACCCTCGGTTACAGTGCCGAGCAATCGCAGTTCGTGCGTTTCAACCATGCCAAGGTGCGCCAGGCCGGCGAAGTGAGCCAGGCCACTGTGCAATTGCGGCTGATCCACGATGGCCGCCAGGCTGAACAGCAGGTGACCTTGAGTGGCGATGCGCAGCTGGATCGCCAGCGCCTGGCGGATGCCCTGGAGCAGCTGCGCCAGACACTGCCGCTACTCGCCGTCGACCCTTATCTGCGCCTGGACGAGAGCCCCTGGCACAGCCATAGCCAGCAAGCGCAGGCGCTGCCAGACCTGAACGAAGTGCTGACACTGCTGGAGCGTAATGCCGGTGACCTGGACCTGGTCGGTATATACGCCGCTGGCCCAGTCTGCCGGGGCTTCGCCAGCTCGTACGGCGCGTTCGGCTGGCACCAGGCCAACAGCTTCAACTTCGATTGGAGCTTGTTCCACCCAAACGGCGAAGCGGTGAAAGCCAACTATGCCGGTCAGCTGTGGAACGCCGACGACTTCAGCGCACGCCTGCGCCAGGCCCGGGAGCAGTTGGGCTTTCTTGGGCGCCCGGCGGTGTCCCTCAAGCCAGGCAGCTACCGCGCTTTCCTGGCGCCGGCAGCGATGGACGAGATCGCCGGCATGTTGTGCTGGGGCGGTTTTTCCGCGCAGGCCCTGGCGACTGGCAACAGTGCCTTGCAGCGCCTGTACAACGGCGATGCGCGGCTTAGCCCGTTGGTCAGTTTAACCGAGCAGGTCAGCGGCTCGCTTAGCCCGGCATTTTCCGATGAAGGTACGCCGCGCCTGGATGTGCCGCTGATCCAGCAAGGCGAGGCCCGGCAGCGGTTGATCAGTGCACGCAGTGCAGCCGAGTTCGAGCTGCAGGCCAATGGCGCCGACGGCTGCGAGTCGCCCTGTGCGCTCAGCCTGGCGCCGGGCAATCTGGCCAGTGCGCAGATCCTTGAGCGTCTAGGCACCGGGCTGTACATCAGCAACCTGTGGTACCTGAACTACTCGGACCTGCCAGCGGCGCGCATGACAGGGCTGACCCGCTTCGCCACTTTCTGGGTAGAAGACGGGCAGATCCAGGGGCCGGTGAGTACCATGCGCTTCGATGACAGCCTGTACAGCTTGCTGGGCAGCCAGCTGGAGGACCTGACCCAGGAGCGCGAGATGATTCTGTCGACCAGTACTTATGGACAGCGCAGTACCGGGTCGAGTCATTTGCCCGGGGCACTGGTCAAAGGCCTGACCCTGACATTGTGACTGGACTTGCCGGCCCCTTCGCGGCTAAAGCCGCTCCTACAAGGAGCGCGTAACCCTTGTAGGAGCGGCTTTAGCCGCGAAAGGGCCGGCACTGACAAACGAGGAAGTCATGCCCGAACGCACCCCGCTGGACCCCGTCACCGCCCGCTGGATCCCTTGGGTGGTGGCCATCGCTTTCTTCATGCAGTCCCTGGACGGCACCATCCTCAACACTGCACTGCCGGCCATGGCCCGCTCGTTGGCCGAAGACCCCTTGCGCATGCAGGGTGTGATCATTGCCTACATGCTCACCGTGGCCCTGCTGATCCCTGCCTCAGGCTGGATCGCCGACCGATTCGGCACCAAGCGCATCTTCTTCAGCGCCATCTTGCTGTTCAGCTTTGGCTCGCTGCTGTGCGCAGCAGCCAACAGCCTTGGCTTCCTGATCTTCGCCCGCGTAGTGCAGGGCCTGGGCGGTGCGCTGATGCTGCCGGTCGGGCGGTTGGTGGTGCTGCGCGCCTACCCACGCAGCGAGTTGGTGCGGATCATGAGTTTCATCACCATCCCCGGCCTGCTCGGGCCATTGCTGGGTCCAACGGTCGGTGGCTGGCTGGTGGAAATCCTCAGCTGGCACTGGATCTTCCTGCTCAACCTGCCAGTCGGCCTGCTTGGCTGCATTGCCGTGTGGAAGTTCATCCCGGACTTGCGCGGCGCCGAGCGCACCACCTTCGACGGCCCTGGTTTCCTGCTGTTCGGCGCAGCGATGGTACTGATCACCATTGCCATGGAAGGCCTGGGCGAGCTGCACCTGCCGCACTTGCGGGTAATGTTGCTGCTGTTCGCCGGCATGGCCTGCCTGGCTGCGTACTGGCTGCGCGCCGGGCGCGACCCGGAGCCGCTGTTCTCGCCAAGCCTGTTCCGCGTGCGTACCTTCGCCATCGGCATCCTCGGCAACCTGTTCGCTCGCCTGGGCAGCGGCGCGCTGCCGTTCCTGATGCCGTTGCTGCTGCAGGTCGCGCTGGGCTACTCACCCGCCCAGGCTGGCATGAGCATGATCCCGCTGGCGGCGGCGGCCATGCTGGCCAAATCCATTGCCCGACCGCTGATCGAACGGTTCGGCTATCGCATCATCCTCACCTGTAATACCTTGCTGCTGGGCATCCTGCTGGCAAGCCTGGGCCTGGTGGACGAGCAGACCCCTTATTGGCTGCTGTTGGTGCAACTTGGCCTCCTGGGCGCAGTGAACTCCATGCAGTTCACTGCGATGAACACAGTGACGCTAATCGATCTCGACGACGCCAGCGCCAGCAGCGGTAACAGCCTGCTGTCGGTGGTCGCGCAACTGTCGCTGAGCCTGGGTGTGGCCTGCGCCGGCGCACTGTTGGGCGGCTTTACTGCGGCAGGCAGCGCCGAAGGCGTGGAAACCACCCTGGGCGCGTTCCAGCTGACCTTCGTCACCATCGGTGTAATGGCCATGCTGGCAGCGGCGATCTTCCTGCAGCTGGCGCCGACGGACGGAAGGCGTGCCCGTCGTCCGGAACAACACATGGAGTCGTAGGGCGAATGGCCACGAGGCTGGTAGACTATGCGGCATTTTTCGCTTCGCACCGCAGGCCCGCCTCGTGACCACCGAATCCACCGCCTTTGCCACCTTGCCGCTGTCCACTGCCATGCTGGCCAACCTGGAGGCCCTCGGCTATGCCTCGATGACGCCGATCCAGGCCCAGAGCCTGCCTGTCATCCTCAAAGGCCAGGACCTGATCGCCCAGGCCAAGACCGGTAGCGGCAAGACTGCCGCCTTCGGCATCGGCCTGCTCAACCCGATCAACCCGCGCTACTTCGGCTGCCAGGCGTTGGTGCTCTGCCCTACCCGCGAACTCGCCGACCAGGTGGCCAAAGAGCTGCGCCGCCTGGCCCGTGCCGAGGACAACATCAAGATCCTGACCCTGTGCGGCGGCGTTTCGCTGGGCCCACAGATCGCTTCGCTGGAGCACGGCGCGCACATCATCGTCGGCACCCCAGGGCGCATCCAGCAGCACCTGGACAAAGGCACCCTGGTCCTGGATGGGTTGAACACCCTGGTGCTGGACGAAGCCGACCGCATGCTCGACATGGGCTTCTTCGACGCCATCGCCAGCATCATCGGCAAGACCCCGTCGCGCCGCCAGACCCTGCTGTTCTCGGCCACCTACCCGGCCGGCATCAAGCAACTGGCCGCCGACTTCATGCGCAACCCGCAGCAGGTCAAGGTCGAAAGCCTGCACACCGACAACCAGATCGAGCAGCGTTTCATCGAGATTGACCCGCAGCAACGCCTGGAAGCCGTCACCCGCGTGCTTGGCCACTACCGCCCGCAGTCGTGCGTAGCGTTCTGCTTCACCAAGCAGCAATGCGAGGACGTGGTTGCCCACCTGACCGCCAAGGGCATCGTCGCCCAGGCCCTGCACGGCGACCTGGAGCAACGCGACCGTGACCAGGTGCTGACCATGTTCGCCAACCGCAGCAGCTCGGTGCTGGTGGCTACCGACGTGGCCGCGCGCGGCCTGGACATCGATGGCCTGGACATGGTCATCAACGTGGAGCTGGCGCGTGATGCCGAAATCCACGTACACCGCGTGGGCCGTACCGGCCGCGCCGGCGAGAAAGGCGTTGCGGTCAGCCTGGTGGCACCGGCCGAAGGCCACCGCGCCCAGGCCATCGAAGCGCTGCAGAAGAGCCCGCTGCGCTGGGACCAGCTGGACAGCCTGAAAAACAAGGGCGGCGAGCCCCTGCTGCCGGTAATGACCACACTGTGCATTGCCGCTGGCCGCAAGGACAAGCTGCGCCCTGGCGACATCCTGGGGGCCCTGACCGGTGATGCCGGCATCCCAGGCAAGCAAGTGGGCAAGATCGCCATCTTCGACTTCCAGGCGTTTGTGGCCGTGGAGCGGGCGCTGGCCAAGCAGGCCATGCAGCGGCTGAACAGCGGCAAGATCAAGGGTCGCGCCCTGAAAGTCCGCATTATCTAAAGCCAGGCAAAGCCCCCTGTAGGAGCGGGTTTACCCGCGAATGCGGCAGTGAATGCACCATCGCATCGCGGGTGAACCCGCTCCCACAGGGTTCAGCATTTCAAATCTGAAGGTTCATACCGTGCACTCCACCGACGTGATCATCCTTGGCGCCGGCGCCGCCGGCCTGATGTGCGCCCAGCTCAGCGCCCGGCGCGGCCGCCGGGTACTGCTGCTCGACCACGCCAACAAGCCAGGCAAGAAAATCCTCATGTCCGGCGGCGGGCGTTGCAACTTCACCAACCTGTACACCGAGCCGGCCAACTTCCTTTCGCACAACGCGCACTTCTGTAAGTCGGCACTAGCCCGCTACACCCAGTGGGACTTCATTGAGCTGGTGTGCAAGCACGGCGTGGCGTACCACGAGAAGAAGCTCGGCCAGCTGTTCTGTGACAACAAGGCCAGCGACATCCTCGACATGCTGCTGGCCGAGTGCGACGAGACCGGTGCCGAGATCCGCATGCACACCAGCATCGAACAGATCGAGAAGACCGAAAGCGGCTATCTGCTGCAGACCAGCGGCGGCCAGTTCGCCTGCCAGTCGCTGGTCATCGCCACCGGCGGCCTGTCGATCCCGACCCTGGGGGCCACCGGTTTCGGCTACCAGGTGGCCCGCCAGTTCGGCCACACCCTGCTGCCAACCCGCGCCGGGCTGGTGCCATTCACCATCACCGAGCCCCAACTCAAGGCGATGTGCACCGAGTTGTCCGGCACCTCGCTGGACTGCACCGCCAGCTGCAATGGCACCAGCTTCCGCGAAAACCTGCTGTTCACGCACCGCGGCCTGAGCGGCCCGGCGATCTTGCAGATCTCCTCGTTCTGGGAAGCCGGTGATACCGTCGAGATCAACCTGTTGCCCGACCGCGATGCGCTTTCCTGGCTGCAACAGATGCAGGCCGAACGCGCCAACGCCGAACTGAAGACCGTGCTGGGCGAGGTGTTCACCCGCAAGCTGGCCAACTTGCTGGCCGAGCAGTGGTTCGAGTCAAAGCCAATGAAGCAGTACACCCCGGCGGAACTGGCGCAAATCGCCGAAAAGCTGGCGAACTGGCAGGTAGTACCGGCCGGCACCGAAGGCTACCGCACCGCCGAAGTGACCCTGGGCGGCGTGGATACCCGAGAGGTGTCGTCCAAGACCATGGAATCGCTGAAAAGCCCGGGGTTGTACTTCATCGGTGAAGTGCTGGATGTCACCGGCCACCTGGGCGGTTTCAACTTCCAGTGGGCCTGGGCATCGGCGAACGCCGCCGCGCAGTTCGTGTAGAGTAGAATCCTTTCAGCAGCACGGAACGCTTCTTGCTGGCCCGTGCTGCAGTGCATTCTTCGCTCACCGCCTGGCAGGCCATCATGTCATCGAGCTCGTTCCGTCAGTCACTGCGTCGCCTGTGGGGCCAAGACAAGTTCAGCTACAGCATCCGGGTCACCATTGCCCTCACCGGCAGCCTGGCCCTGTGCTGGTACCAGAATGAGATGGCCCTGCTGATTCCTTTGTTCCTCGGCATCATCGCCAGCGCCCTGGCCGAAACCGACGACAGCTGGCAGGGCCGCCTCAGCGCCCTGGCCGTTACCCTGGTGTGCTTCGCCATCGCTGCACTGGCAGTCGAGTTGCTGTTCCCCTACCCCTGGATCTTCGTCATTGCCCTGGCCCTGGCCGCCTTTGGCCTGACCATGCTCGGGGCGCTGGGCGAGCGCTACGGCGCCATCGCTTCGGCCACCTTGATCACTGCGGTCTACACCATGATCGGTGTGGACCAGCGCGGCGGCCAGGTCACCGATTTCTGGCACGAACCGCTGCTGCTGGTGGCAGGTGCGGCTTGGTACGGGCTGCTGTCGGTGCTGTGGCAGGCGCTGTTTTCCAACCAGCCGGTACAACAGAGCCTGGCCAAACTGTTTTTCGAGCTGGGCAGCTACCTCAAGCTCAAGGCCAGCCTGTTTGAACCGGTCCGCACGCTCGACGTCGAGGCACGGCGCCTGGAACTGGCCCAGCAGAACGGCAAGGTGGTGGCCGCGCTGAACGCAGCCAAGGAGATCATCCTGCACCGGGTAGGCAACAGCCAGCCAAACTCGAAGGTAAGCCGCTACCTCAAGCTGTACTTCCTGGCCCAGGACATCCACGAGCGTGTCAGTGCCTCGCACTACCCCTACAACGCACTGACCGAGGCGTTTTTCCACAGCGACGTCATGTTCCGCTGCCAGCGCCTGTTGCGTAAACAGGGTTCATCCTGCCAGGAACTGGCCCGCTCGATCCGCCTGCGCCAACCATTCGTGCTGGCCAGCGGTTATCCAGAAGCCCTCGAGGACCTCAACGCCTCGCTGGAGCACCTGCGCATCCAGAGCAACCCGGCCTGGCGCGGCCTGTTGCGCTCGCTGCGAGCACTCGCCGCCAACCTGGCAACACTGGACCGCCTGCTCAGTGCCGCCAGCAACCCGGATAGCCTGGCCGACGCCAGCGACAGCAGCCTGCTCGACCGCTCACCGCGCTCGCTGAAGGACGTGTGGACGCGCCTGCGCACCCAGCTCACACCGACCTCGCTGTTGTTCCGCCATGCCTTGCGCCTGCCGCTGGCGCTGTCGATCGGCTATGGCATGGTGCACCTGATTCACCCGACCCAGGGCTACTGGATCATCCTCACCACGCTGTTCGTGTGCCAGCCCAACTACGGGGCCACGCGGCGCAAGCTGGTGCAGCGAATCTTCGGCACTGCCGTTGGCCTGACAGTGGGCTGGGCCTTGTTCGACCTGTTTCCCAACCCGGTCATCCAGTCGTTGTTCGCCGTGGTTGCCGGGGTGGTGTTCTTCGTCAACCGCACCACCCGCTACACCCTGGCCACTGCGGCGATCACCCTGATGGTGCTGTTCTGCTTCAACCAGATCGGCGATGGCTACGGCCTGTTCCTGCCACGCCTGTTCGATACCCTGGTGGGCAGCCTGATTGCCATCCTAGCGGTGTTCCTGTTCCTGCCCGACTGGCAGGGCCGACGGCTGAACAAGGCGCTGGCCAATACCCTGGCCTGCGCCAGCGTGTACCTGCGCCAGATCATGCAGCAGTATGCCCACGGCAAGCGCGACGACCTGGCCTACCGCCTGGCCCGGCGCAATGCCCACAACGCTGACGCGGCGCTGTCCACCACCTTGGCCAACATGCTGATGGAGCCGGGGCATTTCCGTAAGGAGGCCGACGTTGGCTTTCGTTTCCTGGTGCTGTCGCACACGTTGCTCAGCTACCTCTCGGGGTTAGGCGCGCACCGCGACACGGCGTTGCCAGCGGAGGTGCAGGAGCAGTTGATCGAAGGCGCCGGGCAAAGCCTGGCCAGCAGCCTGGACGAGATTGCAAACGGCCTGGCCGCACGGCTGCCGGTGGCGATTCACAGTGATGCCGAAGAAGCGCTGGCCAATGCCCTGGAGCAGATGCCGGAAGATCTGGATGAGCATCAGCGGTTGGTGCAGACACAGTTGGCGTTGATATGCCGGCAGCTGGGGCCATTGCGGACCCTGGCGGCACACCTGATCAAGGAAAATGCCCCGGCCTGATCGTTTTATTGCCTGTGCTCAAAAGCCATACTGACGCAGCAGCCGGGCATAGCTGCCATCGGCCTTCATCGCCGCTATCGCCTGCTCGAAACGCTCGACGATCCGCTCACGCTCCGGGTGCTTCAGGCTGACCAGAATATGCAGGGTGTTCTCCCCCAGCGGCGGATCCACCAGCATCACCCCATCACGCACGTCCTGCGGCTCACGCTGCAGGTTGTAGCGGGCCACGTACTCGTCTTCCACCGCCAGGCTTACCCGCCCTGCCGCCAACATGCGTACCGCAGAAGAAAAGTTGCGCACCGGCACTTTGTGCAGACGGGGATCCCTGTCGAATTCCGGTGAATAGGCGTAATCACGCACTACGGCAATGCTATAGGCATAAAGGTCAGACAGACGCTTGTAGCTAAACGCCTCGCCCTTACGCTGCAGCAGGCGAATACGATTACTCAGGTAGGCGTTGGAAAACTGCCCGATACTGGCGCGCGAGTCGTTGTACCAGGCGTTGATCAGCACGTCGTAGCGCCCTTCACCTACCCCCAGCAACGCACGCGCCCACGGCACCTCTTCATAGCCGCTGGCGTAGCCGGCGCGCGCCAGTGCCGTGGTAACGATGCTGGTCGCAAGGCCGCCGCCCGGCATCTTGGCATCGGTGAACGGTGGCCAGTTGTCGGCCACCAGGCGCAGCTTGGCGTGACCCGGGGAAGGTGTTGCCAGCATCGTTGCCAGTAAACCCAGAACACAAAGCAGTGGCCGCATGCTCACGTCCTTTCGCAATGGAGGGCAACACTGCCAGTGAGATTACACAAAGCGGTTGCCGAGGGCAGCGGCCAATAGTGTCATTTAGCCTCTATTTTGGCCGAAGCACATGCAGCATGCGATGATCGAGCCCCATCCAAGGAGTCCGTTCCCATGTCAATCGACTGGATCTGCAAGCACCACACCGACCTCGGCAAGGAGCAGCTCTATGCCATTTTGCAGCTACGCACTGAAGTACTCGTGGTGGAGCAGCGCCACGCCTACCAGGAAGTCGATGGTCAGGACCTGACTGGCGATACCCTGCACCTCATGGCCTGGCAGGAAGACAAGCTGGTCGCCTACCTGCGCCTGCTGGATCCGCAGTCACAAGGTGGGGATGTGGTGATCGGACGAGTGGTGACATCAGCGCAGGCGCGAGGTTTGCAGCTCGAAGAAAGCTTGCTGCTCAAGGGGCTGGAGGCGGCGGAACATTGTTGGCCGGGGGTGCCGGTTTATCTGTCGGCTCCGGCGCATTTACAGGCGTTTTATGCCCGCCATGGGTTTGCGGTGGTGAGCGAGGAGTCTTTGGAGAACGGCATCGCATCTATTGGAATGCGCAAGGGATGAGCCCGCCCTGTGCGGGCTTTGCACATCAGGGGTAACCCAGCACTTCGCGGATCTGCCGCAAGTGACGGATGATCCACTGCTTGTCGATCGCCCCCCAGTCATGAATGCGATAATGCCCGGCGTGGTTGCGTGCGCCCTCCTGCTGTTCGAACTCGCAGACGATGTCCAGGTCGGCCAGCGCGGCGATAGTGTCCTGAGCGGTGCGACGGGGCATGCCGGTGGCCTCCATCAGGGCGGGCACGCTGGTCGCGGTCTGGCTATCGATCAGCCAGGCCACGTACAGGCGGCGGTAGAAGCTGCTCTTGGTCTTGCTCACTTCCATGCTGCATGTTCCTTAGAGGTTGCCTGGCAGCTCCCGGTAGGTCAGGTAGACGCGCAGGTCGAATTCCAGTTGGTGATAGTCCGGCTCCATGTGCTGGCAGAGCTGGTAGAACGCCTTGTTGTGATCTCGCTCGCGCAGGTGCGCCAACTCGTGCACAACAATCATGCGCAAGAACTGTGGCGCGGCCTCCTTGAACAGCGAGGCAATGCGGATTTCCTTCTTCGCCTTGAGCTTGCCGCCCTGCACCCGCGACACCGCCGTGTTCAAACCCAGGGCCCGATGCGTCAGATCGAGGCGGCTGTCGAACAGCACCTTGTCCAGGTTTGGCGCACTTCGCAGGTACTGTTGGCGCAGATCCTGGGCATAGCCATACAACGCCTTGTCGTTTTGCACGTCATGGCGGTCAGGGTAACGGCGCTGCAGGTATTCACCCAGGCGGTCGCTGTCGATCATCTTCCGCACCTGCTCCTGCAGGTGCGGGGGGTAGGCTTGCAAGTAACGTAGTACGGTCATGGCGCTGTATTCGGCGTAACGAATGCCGATTCTAGCCAATCACAGCCCTGGCCAGGAGAAAATTGCCGGGAAGCCGCTAGCATCAGTCGCGGTCATCGGATAAGCCACCAGGAAACCCTGAACGTATTCGCAACCATTGGCCTTGAGCCAGGCTGCCTGCGCCGGGGTCTCCACACCCTCGGCGATCACCGTGATACGGTAGTCGGCGCACAGGCCGATCACGCTGCGAACCAACGCAGCATCTACCGCCGAATCGGGCAGACGCGCCACCAGATGACGGTCGAGCTTGAGTGTGTCGATAGGCAGGTCGCGCAGCATGCGCAACGAACAGTCACCCGCACCGAAGTCATCCAGGGCCACCCTCACGCCCAGCTCACGCAAGCGGTGGATCTGTTTGACGGCCGCATCAATGTTATACATCAGCGACGTTTCCGCCACTTCCACCTCCAACTGCGTCGGGACAAGCTGGTAAAGCTGGATGACCCGTTGCAGTTCTTCGACCAGGCCAGGCATGACGAACTGCGCGCGGCTCAGGCTGATGCCGAGCACAAGGTCGGGCGGAAACCGGTCGTACCAGGCCTGCCGCTGGGCGGCCCCTTGGCGGTAGATCCAGCTGGCCAGACGGTTGATCAGACGCGCTTCTTCCAGCAACGGGATGAACAGCCCCGGCGGCACATCGCCAACGCTGGGGTGCTGCCAGCGCAGCAAGGCCTCGAAACCACGCAGGCGACCATCGTGGAAGGCGACCTGTGGCTGGTACACCAAGGTAAAGTCCTGCTGCTCGATGGCCGTGCGCACGCTGTCCTCGAGCATCAATCGCGATCGCGCCCGTCCGTTGAGTTCCTGGTCGTAGAAGCGGTATTGCTGACGCCCCGCTTGTTTGGCTGCGTACATCGCTGCATCGGCCGAACGCAGCAGGCCTTCAACATTGGCGCCGCAGTCCGGGTAGGTGGCAATGCCGATGCTGACCCCAAGGCACACATCGAGCCCGTCGACCTCATGGCTGATGGAAACACGCTCGAGCAACCGTTCGGCAAAACGCCCGGCCTGCTCCGGGTAGGGCAAGCTGTCGAACAGTGCAGTGAACTCATCGCCGCCCATACGCGCCAGCAAGGCCTCACTGCCCAGGCAGTCCTTGAGCTGCTCGGCCACCCAGCGCAACACCCGATCGCCCGCGTCGTGGCCGAGCGAGTCGTTGATGCGCTTGAAGCCATCCAGGTCCATGTACATCAGCGCCTGCGCCTTGTCCGAGCGCTCGTTGCGCAACAGAGCACCTTCAGCCGCCTGGTAGAAACCACGGCGGTTGAGCAGGCCGGTGAGCGGGTCAGTAATGGCCTGGTATTCCAGCTGTTGGTGCAAGTTACGCACTACCGACATGTCCAGCACGGTCACCACCATCGCCTGTTGGTCGGCAGGCAACGGCGCACAGGACAGCGCCACCGGCACAAGCTCACCGCCTTGGGTACGCAGTTGGGCATCGTGTACGCGGAAGATCTGCCGCCCTTGGTAGGCCTTGTAGAAGTCCGACTCGCGCCACAGGCTGGTACTGGTCAGTTGCACAACGTCGAGCAATTGGGTGCCCTGCAGGTGTTGCACCGGTGCCGCCAGCAAACGGGAAATGGCCGGATTGGCAAAACTGATGATGCCATGGGCATCAACCACCAGAATGCCTTCGGCGGCATTTTCCAGGATGGACGCATTGAATGCCCTGGCCGTCTCCAGCTCGCGACTCAGCTGCTGCAGCATGCGCCGGTTGCGCTGCTGGTCGAGCAGCGCCTGGACCTTGGGCTTGAGGATTTGCGGGTCGAACGGTTTGAACATGTAGTCCACGGCGCCGCTGGCGTAGCCTTTGAGCACGGCCGCTTCGGACTGTTCGTTGGCGGTGAGGAAAATGATCGGGGTCAGTCGGGTACGCTGATTGCCGCGCATCAGCCGGGCGACTTCAAAGCCGTCCATTTCCGGCATCTGTACATCCATCAACACCAGGTCGACTTCGTATTCAAGCAACGCGCTCAAGGCTTCTATCCCAGAGCTTGCCGTCAATACTTGCCAATCCTGCCGAGCCAGCAAGGCCCGCATGCTGATGAGGTTCTCGGGGTAGTCGTCTACCACCAGAAGAACTGAGCTGCCATCCAGTGGCTGCTGTTGAGGGTGAGCGCCATCCATGCTGCTTCTCTGTTATGTGACCGACTTCAAAATACGGTTGGATCCATTAGTACTCTAGACCTGAGGCTGCAACAAGCAATGCAATCAGAACGCTATCAATGGTCAAACTGTACGGTAGCCGACTAACGGTCGGTCTGCCGTAAATATGGACAGGTTTCCATCGCCCATAAAAAAACCCGCATCACTGCGGGCTTTTCAGGGTTACCTGTCGATCAGTTGACCTTGGCGGCCAGTTCACCTTTCAGGTAGCGCTGGTACATACCTTCCAAAGAGATCGGCTTGATCTTCGAAGCATTGCCTGCGGTGCCGAAGGCTTCATAACGTGCGATGCACACGTCGCGCATGGCCTTGATGGTTTCACCGAAGAACTTGCGTGGGTCGAACTCGCTCGGGTTCTGCGCCATCAGACGGCGCATGGCACCGGTAGAGGCCAGACGCAGGTCGGTATCGATGTTGACCTTGCGCACGCCATGCTTGATGCCTTCAACGATTTCTTCGACCGGTACACCGTAGGTTTCTTTGATGTCGCCGCCGTACTGGTTGATGATCGCCAGCCACTCTTGCGGTACCGAGGACGAACCGTGCATCACCAGGTGGGTGTTGGGGATGCGCTTGTGGATTTCCTTGATACGATCGATGGCCAGCACGTCACCGGTTGGTGGCTTGGTGAACTTGTAGGCACCGTGGCTGGTACCGATGGCGATCGCCAGGGCGTCGACCTGGGTCTTCTTGACGAAGTCGGCGGCTTCTTCCGGGTCGGTCAGCATCTGGCTGTGATCCAGCACGCCTTCGGCGCCGATCCCGTCTTCTTCACCGGCCATGCCGGTTTCCAGCGAACCCAGGCAGCCCAGTTCGCCTTCAACCGAAACGCCGCAGGCGTGAGCCATGGCAACGGTCTGCTGGGTAACGCGGACGTTGTACTCGTAGTCGGTCGGGGTCTTGCCGTCTTCACCCAGCGAGCCGTCCATCATGACCGAGCTGAAGCCCAGCTGGATCGAGCGCTGGCAGACGTCAGGGCTGGTACCGTGGTCCTGGTGCATGCACACCGGGATGTGCGGGAACTCTTCGATGGCAGCCAGGATCAGGTGGCGCAGGAATGGCGCACCAGCGTATTTGCGGGCACCGGCCGAAGCCTGAACGATCACCGGGGAGTCGGTCTTGTCGGCCGCTTCCATGATGGCGCGCATCTGCTCGAGGTTGTTGACGTTGAAAGCTGGTACGCCGTAGCCGAACTCGGCGGCGTGGTCCAGCATCTGGCGCATGCTAATGAGTGCCATTGTGTATCTCTCTCCCGACAAGCGTCGTTTGTTTCGTGCAAGCCTGCCGCAGGGGCGGTTGCTGTTCAAGTAGTGTGGGCCACCCTCGCGGCCCGGCCAGTCACGGTGCCTTGCAGCCCCGCCCAATCAGATCGTTGGTTGCCACCCAATACACCAGGCCTTCTTCGCCCTTGGTGTGGAAGGCCAGCATGCCATCGCTGTACAGCGCACCCGAGGCACCCGGTTCAGCCTTGAGCCGGTACACCTGGTCGCCACCGCCAAGGCGCACGTCAACCTGGTCACGTTGCGCATCGGCGAAGCGCCAAAGCACCTCAGCCTGGGTGTCGCAGACCCAACGGGTCCAGTTGTCTGCCGGGGCCGGTTGCGTCGGCTGCAGCAGTGAGCATCCTGCCAGTGTCGCCAGGGCCGTCACGGCCAAAAGCGCTTTCATTCAGTTTCCTCGATTTGGGGCTGCTGTGCAGCCCTTCCTCAAGACCACAAATCAACGTTCAGGTTGCCTATTACCCGATCAAGGGCAACCCGGCGCCTTGCGCTGGTGGTCTTCGTCGTACTTTTCCAGGCCTTCCGGGCCCACGCGCTTGCCGATGACCGGCACAGTCTCGGCCTGCCATTCGGACTGGTAGCAACCGCCCTTGTGCGACTGCGCCGGGTCGGCATCCGAGGCCGGGCTGCCCGCGCAAGCGCTCAGCAGACCGGCCAGCATCATCACAGGCAATTGTTTGACCACCAGGCCACTCCCTTTGCCAAGCGCCGACGTCATCAGGCCTTGGCCCGCTCTTCCAGGATTGCCACAGCTGGCAGGACCTTGCCCTCGACGAACTCGAGGAAGGCGCCACCACCGGTAGAAATGTAGGAGATTTCATTGCTGACGCCATATTTGTCGATGGCTGCCAGGGTGTCACCGCCACCGGCGATGGAAAACGCGGCGCTGTCGGCGATGGCCTTGGCCAGTACCTTGGTGCCGTTGCCGAACTGATCGAATTCGAACACGCCAACCGGGCCGTTCCACAGAATGGTTTTCGACGACTTCAGCAGCTCGGCGAAGTTGGCCGCGGTCTGCGGGCCGATGTCCAGGATCATGTCGTCGGCAGCTACATCGGCAATGGCTTTGACAGTAGCTTCGGCGCTCTCGGCGAACTCTTTGGCAACCACCACGTCGACTGGCAGCGGCACGCTGACCTTGGCGGCAATGGCCTTGGCGGTATCGACCAGGTCAGGCTCGTACAGCGACTTGCCCACCGGGTGGCCGGCAGCGGCCAGGAAGGTGTTGGCAATACCGCCACCGACGATCAGCTGGTCGCAAACACTGCTCAGGCTGTTCAGCACGTCCAGTTTGGTGGAAACCTTGGAGCCGGCAACGATGGCCGCCATTGGCTTGGCCGGGGCCTTCAGGGCCTTGCCCAAGGCATCCAGTTCGGCTGCCAGCAATGGGCCGGCAGCGGCAACCTTGGCGAACTTGGCGACGCCATGGGTCGAGCCTTCGGCGCGGTGTGCGGTGCCGAAAGCGTCCATGACGAATACGTCGCACAGGGCAGCGTACTTCTGCGCCAGCTCGTCGGCGTTCTTTTTCTCGCCCTTGTTGAAGCGCACGTTCTCGAACAGCACCAGTTCACCGGCCTGTACCGCGACACCGTCCAGGTAGTCGGCAACCAGCGGCACGTCACGGCCCAGGGCCTTGCTCAGGTAATCGGCGACCGGCTTGAGGCTGTTCTCGGCAGAGAATTCGCCTTCTGTCGGGCGGCCCAGGTGCGAGCAGACCATTACCGCTGCGCCCTTCTCCAGGGCCAGCCTGATGGTCGGCAGCGCTGCCTGGATACGCGCATCGCTGGCTACCACACCGTCCTTCACAGGCACGTTGAGGTCTTCGCGGATCAGTACGCGCTTACCTTGCAGGTCGAGGTCGGTCATCTTCAACACGGTCATGAATGCAGTCCTTCAGGGCTGTTTGGTGCGGGTTGGGTGAACGACGTGCAGAAAGTGTTCGGCAACGTCGAGCATACGGTTGGCAAAACCCCATTCGTTGTCGAACCAGGCCAGCAGGTTTACCAGGCGGGGCCCGGAAACACGCGTCTGGCTGGCATCGACAATCGCCGAATGCGGGTCATGGTTGAAATCACAGCTGGCGTGCGGCAGCTCGGTGTAAGCCAGCAAGCCTTTAAGCGGACCTTCCAGCGCGGCCTCGCGCAGCACTCGGTTGACTTCGGCCGCACTGGTGTCGCGGGCGGTCTGCAGGGTGATGTCCAGGCACGAGACGTTGACGGTCGGTACACGTACCGCTTTGGCCTGGATTCGCCCGGCAAGTTCCGGAAGCAGGCGCTCGATGCCACGCGCCAGGCCAGTGGACACGGGGATCACCGACTGGAAGGCCGAGCGCGTGCGGCGCAGGTCCTCGTGGTGATAGGCATCGATCACCGGCTGGTCGTTCATCGCCGAGTGGATGGTGGTGATCTGCACGTATTCGATGCCGAACGCCTGATCCAGCACACGCAGCAGCGGCACGCCGCAGTTGGTGGTGCACGAGGCGTTGGACACCAGGCGCTCGCTGCCGGTTAGGCAGGCCTGGTTGATGCCATAGACCACCGTGGCGTCAA
Organism: Pseudomonas sp. 2,4-D; assembly: GCF_030418155.1. Taxonomy (NCBI): domain Bacteria; kingdom Pseudomonadati; phylum Pseudomonadota; class Gammaproteobacteria; order Pseudomonadales; family Pseudomonadaceae; genus Pseudomonas; species Pseudomonas sp. 2,4-D. Next base: position 64,432 of record NZ_JAUHUI010000012.1, on the reverse strand, counting down.
CGTCGGCCTCGCTGGCCATGGGCTGCGAGAACAGCACCCTTGGCGCACCGGCGTCGAGAAAACGCTGGCCATCGGCACGGGTGTTATAGGCACCGGAACACTCCAGCACCAGGTCGATGCCCAGCGCAGCCCAGTCGATGCCTTCGGGGGTGGCACTGCGCATTACCTTCACGCAGTCGCCATTGATGTGCAGACAGTCGCCGTCGACCTTGACCTCGCCGGGAAAACGACCGTGGGTGGAGTCGAAGCGTGTCAGGTATTCCAGGCTGGCCTGATCGGCCAGATCGTTCAGCGCGACGATCTCGAAACCGGCCTTTGCCCCCCGCTCGAACAGCGCGCGCAGGACACAGCGGCCGATACGGCCATAACCGTTGAGTGCAACTTTGTAGGGACGGTGGGGCATTCGGGGCTCACGAGACAGTTCAATTGTCGTCAGCCTGCGGAATTTGCGGTGTGGCATTCGCGGGCAAGCCCGCTCCCACAGGGTTTCATGCAACCTCTGTGGGAGCGGGCTTGCCCGCGAATGAAGGCGACACCGCCCGCAGATCTTTAAATCAGTCTTCCAGCAGCTCTTCGGCAGTACCGAGGATGTTCTCCAGGGTGAAGCCGAACTCTTCGAACAAAGCCGAAGCCGGCGCCGACTCACCGTAGGTGGTCATGCCGATGATACGACCTTCCAGGCCGACGTACTTGTACCAGAAGTCGGCGTGGGCAGCTTCGATGGCGATGCGCGCACCGACTTCCAGCGGCAGCACGGACTGCTTGTAGGCAGCGTCCTGGGCATCGAACACGCTGGTGCACGGCATGGAAACCACGCGCACCTTGCGGCCTTGCTCGGTCAGCTTGTCGAAGGCCTGAACAGCCAGGCCCACTTCGGAACCGGTGGCGATCAGAATCAGTTCAGGCTCGCCGGCGCAGTCCTTGAGCACATAACCACCGCGGCTGATGTCGGCGATCTGCTGGGCATCGCGGTCCTGGTGCTGCAGGTTCTGGCGCGAGAAGATCAGCGCCGATGGGCCGTCCTTGCGCTCCAGGGCGCTTTTCCAGGACACGGCGGATTCCACCGCGTCGGCCGGGCGCCAGGTGTCCAGGTTCGGGGTGCTGCGCAGGCTGGTCAGCTGTTCGATCGGCTGGTGCGTCGGGCCGTCTTCGCCCAGACCGATAGAGTCGTGGGTGTACACGTGGATCACGCGCTGCTTCATCAGGGCCGACATGCGCACGGCGTTGCGGGCGTATTCCATGAACATCAGGAAGGTCGCGCCGTAAGGCACCAGGCCACCGTGCAGGGCAACGCCGTTCATGATGGCGGTCATGCCGAACTCGCGCACGCCGTAGAACACGTAGTTGCCGCTGGCGTCATTGGCTTCGACGCCCTTGCAACCTTTCCACAGGGTCAGGTTGGAGCCGGCCAGGTCCGCCGAACCGCCGAGGAACTCCGGCAGCAGCGGGCCGAAGGCGTTCAGGGCGTTCTGGCTGGCCTTGCGGCTGGCGATGGTTTCGCCTTTGGCAGCCACTTCGTTGATGTAGGCCTGGGCCTTTTCGCTGAAGTCGGCCGGCAGCTCGCCGCTGGCACGGCGCTTGAACTCGGCAGCCAGCTCCGGGTAGGCCTTGGCGTAGGCCTCGAAGCGCTGGTTCCACTCGGCTTCAACCTTGGCACCGGCGGCCTTGGCATCCCACTCGGCGTAGATGTCGGCCGGGATTTCGAACGGGCCGTGGTTCCAGTTCAGGGCCTGGCGGGTCAGGGCGATTTCGTCGTTGCCCAGCGGGGCGCCGTGGCAGTCTTCCTTGCCCTGCTTGTTCGGCGAACCGAAACCGATGGTGGTCTTGCAGCAGATCAGGGTCGGGCGATCGCTCTTGCGGGCGGTCTCGATGGCCATCTTGATTTCTTCGGCATCGTGGCCGTCGACGTTACGGATCACCTGCCAGTTGTAGGCTTCGAAGCGCGCCGGGGTGTTGTCGGTGAACCAGCCGTGCACTTCGCCGTCGATGGAGATGCCATTGTCATCGTAGAAGGCGATCAGCTTGTTCAGGCCCAGGGTGCCGGCCAGCGAGGCGACTTCATGGGAGATACCTTCCATCATGCAGCCGTCGCCGAGGAACACGTAGGTGTTGTGGTCGACGATGGTATGGCCGTCACGGTTGAACTGGGCAGCCAGTACTTTCTCGGCCAGGGCGAAGCCCACGGCGTTGGCGATACCCTGGCCGAGCGGGCCGGTGGTGGTCTCGACGCCTGGGGTGTAGCCGTACTCCGGGTGGCCCGGGGTGCGGCTGTGCAGCTGGCGGAAGCCTTTGATGTCATCGATGGTGACGTCGTAGCCGGTCAGGTGCAGCAGCGAGTAGATCAGCATCGAACCGTGGCCGTTGGACAGCACGAAGCGGTCACGGTCGGCGAAGCTCGGGTTGCTCGGGTTGTGCTTCAGGTAGTCGCGCCAAAGCACTTCGGCGATATCCGCCATGCCCATGGGGGCACCTGGGTGGCCGCTGTTGGCCTTTTGCACGGCATCCATGCTGAGGGCACGAATGGCGTTGGCACGTTCACGACGGCTGGGCATCGCTGATCTCCTAGGGGGCTTGAATAGGTGGTGTCACGAAAAAGGCGGCCATTTTCGCCCACTGGGGGCGCTTGGGGCAAACATTTAAGCGCCAAGCGCCAGCTTTAAGCCGCAACTGAAGAAGCAGAGCGCGACTCGGGGCGCCCCAAAGCGTGTAACTTGTGGCTTTCGGCTTGCAGCTCATCGCCAATATCAAAACTTTTTGATATTGGCCTTGCTAGGGCATCGATGCCTGTCTAGACTGCCGCCCCATGAATCTGCGTGCGCAATCGATCCCCGAGCAACGCGAAACATTGGCCGCCCTGTGCAAAGCCAGTGGCGATGCGCTGCGCCTGAACGTATTGCGCGCCCTGGCCAACGACTCGTTCGGCGTGCTGGAGCTGGCGCAGATCTTCGACATCGGCCAGTCGGGCATGAGCCATCACCTCAAGGTGCTGGCTCAGGCCGACCTCGTGGCAACCCGCCGCGAAGGCAATGCCATCTTCTACCGCCGTGCCCTGCCCGATGGCCTGCGCCTGGGTGGCCGGCTGCACGCGGCGCTGCTCGAAGAAGTCGACGACCTGGCCCTGCCGCCCGATGTGCAGGCGCGCATAGCCCATGTCCAGCAGCGACGGGCAGCCACCAGCCAGGACTTCTTCCTGCGCGTGGAAGAGAAGTTCCGTGCCCAGCAGGACCTGATCGCCGGCCTTCCGCAGTACCGCGACAGCCTGCTGGCGCTGCTCGACAAACTGCATTTCGACCCGGCTGCCAGCGCGCTGGAAGTCGGCCCCGGCGACGGTGGCTTCCTGCCCGACCTGGCCCGGCGCTTCGCCCAGGTCACCGCCCTGGACAACAGCCCTACCATGCTCGAGCTTGCGCGCCAGGTGTGCCAGCGCGAAGGGCTCGACAACGTGAACCTGCAGTTGGCCGATGCACTGGGTGCAACGGATGTGGCCGCCGACTGCGTTGTGCTGAACATGGTGCTGCACCATTTCAGCGACCCGGCCCTGGCCTTGCGCCAGCTGGCCAAACGGGTGAAAGCAGGCGGCAGCCTGCTGGTCACCGAACTGTGCAGCCATGACCAGGGGTGGGCGCGCGAAGCCTGCGGCGACCTCTGGCTGGGCTTCGAACAGGACGACCTGGCGCGCTGGGCCAATGCTGCCGGGCTGGCCCATGCGGACAGCCTGTACGTGGGCTTGCGTAACGGTTTCCAGATCCAGGTCCGCCATTTTCAGCGGACGGCTGGCGACATACACCATCGGTAAATTTCAGGAACCTTCGAGATGAGCGAATACTCCCTTTTCACCTCCGAGTCCGTGTCCGAAGGGCATCCGGACAAGATCGCCGACCAGATTTCGGACGCCGTCCTTGATGCCATCATCGCTCAGGACAAATACGCCCGCGTAGCCTGCGAAACCCTGGTCAAGACCGGTGTCGCCATCATCGCCGGCGAAGTCACCACTTCGGCCTGGGTCGACCTGGAAGACCTGGTGCGCAAAGTCATCATCGACATCGGCTACAACAGCTCCGACGTCGGCTTCGACGGCGCCACCTGCGCCGTGATGAACATCATCGGCAAACAGTCGGTAGACATCGCCCAGGGCGTGGACCGCTCCAAGCCGGAAGACCAGGGCGCCGGTGACCAGGGCCTGATGTTCGGCTACGCCAGCAACGAAACCGAAGTCCTGATGCCTGCACCGATCTGCTTCTCGCACCGTCTGGTAGAACGCCAGGCCGAGGCGCGCAAGTCCGGCCTGCTGCCATGGCTGCGCCCGGATGCCAAGTCGCAGGTCACCTGTCGCTACGAGAACGGCAAAGTGGTCGGTATCGACGCCGTGGTGCTGTCGACCCAGCACAACCCGGAGGTTTCGCAGAAAGACTTGCAAGAAGCCGTGATGGAGCTGATCGTCAAGCACACCCTGCCGGCCGAACTGCTGCACAAAGGCACCCAGTACCACATCAACCCGACCGGCAACTTCATCATCGGTGGCCCGGTGGGTGACTGCGGCCTGACTGGCCGCAAGATCATCGTCGACTCTTACGGCGGCATGGCCCGTCACGGGGGTGGCGCGTTCTCCGGCAAGGACCCGTCCAAGGTCGACCGTTCCGCCGCCTACGCCGGCCGCTACGTGGCCAAGAACATCGTCGCCGCCGGCCTGGCCGAGCGTTGCGAGATCCAGGTGTCGTACGCCATTGGCGTGGCCCAGCCGACGTCCATCTCGATCAACACCTTCGGTACCGGCAAGGTCTCCGACGACAAGATCATCCAGCTGGTGCGCGAATGCTTCGACCTGCGTCCGTACGCCATCACCACCATGCTCGACCTGCTGCACCCGATGTATCAGGAAACCGCTGCCTACGGCCACTTCGGCCGCACCCCGCAGCAGAAGACTGTCGGCGACGACACCTTCACCACCTTCACCTGGGAGCGCACCGACCGCGCCCAGTCGCTGCGTGACGCTGCCGGCCTGTAAGCGTCCTGCAGCGCCAGACGAAAGCCCCTGCCGAGCGATCGGCAGGGGCTTTTTTGTGCCTGTCACGGCATTTTCATCGCCCGTGAGATCGAGCGCCGCGCTCGTTTCTTGCTCCGCCTCGGGATTGGAGACGAGCACCAGCGAAATATCACCTGACAACTGCACGCGCCGCCCGCCCCGCCACCCGCCTACGCTAAGCGCTTCCCCGCCATGCAAGGATGCCAGGCCATGCCGTACCTGTTGTTGTTCGCCCTGCTATTTGTGCTGAACACCCCATTGGCCAGGGCTGCTTCATGCCCACACTGGAACCCGCAACAGGCCGAGGCCGAAGTTGCGCAACTGCGCGCCACGCTTGCCCGATGGGACGAGCACTACCATCGCCAGGGCATAGCTCTGGTGGCCGACGAACTGTACGACCAGAGCCGCGAGCGCCTGAACCACCTGCAGCAGTGCTTCGCGGTTGGCACCAGCCCCTCTCCCCTGGCCAGTGCTCGCGGCCCGGTCCCCCACCCCGTACCGCATACCGGCGTCGACAAGCTGGCAGACCGCCAGGCCGTGGCGCGATGGATGGCCGGCAAGACCGGCGTGTGGGTACAACCCAAGGTCGACGGCGTAGCCGTTTCCCTCACCTACCAACAGGGCCGATTGGTGCAGTTGACCAGCCGGGGGGACGGTGTACACGGCCATGACTGGAGCCGACACATCAAACAGCTCGGCGCTGTCACCCGGCAGTTGCCTGAGGCGGTCGACCTGCACTTGCAAGGTGAGCTGTATCTGCGCCTGAACGATCATGTACAAGCCAAGGCCGGCAGTGCCAACGCCCGGGGTACCGTGGCAGGGCTGCTCGCACGCAAGCAACTGACTGGCGAACAAGGCAACGCTATCGGCCTGTTCGTGTGGGGCTGGCCGCACGGCCCCGAGCAACAGGCCGAACGCCTCGCCCAACTGGCACGGCTGGGGTTTCCGGACAGCCAGCTTTACAGCATCGCCATCGACACGCTGGAGGATGCCGCACACTGGCGCGAGCACTGGTATCGCTCTGCTCTGCCCTTCGCCACCGACGGTGTGATCCTGCGCCAGGGCAGTCGGCCACCTGCCGAGCGCTGGCAGGCCAAGGCACCCTACTGGATCGCGGCCTGGAAGTACCCCTATGCACAAGCCTTGGCCGAAGTACGCGACGTGCGCTTTCGGGTCGGCCGCACTGGCAGGGTCACGCCCGTTCTTCACGTGCAACCCGTTACCCTCGATGACCGGCGCATTACCCAAGTCAGCCTTGGGTCGCTGGCGCGCTGGCAACGCCTGGATATTCGCCCCGGCGATCAGGTGGCCATCAGCCTTGCCGGGCTGACCATTCCGCGGCTCGAACACGTCGTGCACCGCGCTGTAGAGCGCCAACCGATAACCGCACCAGCACCCGACCAGCATCATGCCCACAGCTGCTGGCGGGCCAGCGAGGGCTGTGATGAGCAGTTCATTGCCCGACTTACCTGGCTTGGCGGTAAACAGGGCCTGGCCTTGCCACGCACCGGGCCCGGCACATGGCGTCGGCTGGTCGAAGCTGGCTTGGTAACGTCCATGACCGACTGGCTGCAACTCGATGCCGAACGCCTGCAGCAGGCCCCCGGCATCAGCAGGCTCACTGCAGCACACCTGATGGGCAGTTTCGACGAAGCCCGCTCACGGCCAGTCGATCAGTGGCTGCGCGCCCTTGGCGTGCCCATTGGCAAGCATTTGCCACTGACTGGCGACTGGCAGGCGCTGGCCTCACGCAATGCCGAGCAATGGCAAACCGTGCCCGGCATCGGCGCAAAACGCTCGCACCAACTTGTGGAATTTTTCGCGGCCTCCGAGGTGCAAGCCATTGCCGCACAGTTGGCCGACGCCGGCATAGAAGGTTTCCGGACCCCACCCCAGCGCATTGAGCAATGATTTTTTACCAAATAGTGCGTAGGAAAAACCCGAGACTCCGGCAGAAAACCTCACCAAGGGTTTCTAAATGGGCAAAACCAAGGCAGGATTTCCCCCAACTTTTGCTGCCCCGCCCCGTTAGGGAGGCTTTTCATGAAACGTATTTCGACTCTTTTCCTGCTCGCAACACTGGGCCTGGCCGCGGGTACTGCTCAGGCTGCCCAGCCCGATGCCGGCCTGACCGGTTGCGCCGCCAAGCGCAGCGCCATCGAAAACCAGCTGAAAATTGCCCGTGACCACGGCAACAGCGACCAGGTGGCAGGGCTGGAGGAAGCCCTGCGCGGTGTGGACAACTGCACCGACGCCAGCCTGCGCAAGGAACGTGAGCAGAAGGTGCTCGATGCGCGTCACGAAGTGGCGCAGCGGGAAAAGGACTTGAAGAAGGCAGAGAAGAAAGGCGACGCCGAGAAGATCAACAAGCGCAAGGACAAGCTGGCCGAGTCGCGTAAAGAGCTGCAGGAAGCGGTCGACGATCTCGACCGCTAAGGCATCTGGCCGGCAAGCCTGGTCTTTGTGGGAGCGGCCTTGTATCGCGATAGGGCCGCGCGGCGGCTCCAGCTATGCATGCATTTTTGCTGAAATCCTGGGGCCGCTGAGCGGCCCTATCGCGACACAAGGCCGCTCCCACAGGAATCTGTACAAGCCCCGAAGGTTTGCGCGAACAGCACAGCCATTCAATGATTACGAAATTCGCTATGACAGGCCTTGCACGCAGCCTCGACATTGTCCATCGGTGCCTTCAGTTGCGCAGCATCCAGTGGCTGGTTGCGGGTGACATCGACCAGTTCGCCGGTGACGCCCTCAAGCTGCCGGGCCAGGTCATGGAACCGCGTCTGGCGCTCCCACACTTCGGCACGGGCGGCGCTGTCACCACCATCGCGCACCTGTGGAAAATGCTGCCACGGCTGATGCGACAGGCTGTCCAGCTTCAGCGCACCGTCGGCAAACTTCACCCCGTCGAACGGCAACCGGCCACGCAGCATGCCGCCGAGGTCCTCGCTGGTCTTGAGCATGTCCTTGAAGATCACCTTGCGTTTGCCCAGCGGCGAGTTCGGGTCAACCCGGTCGCAACCCGTCAGAGCCCCTCCCAGGGCAAGTGCTGCCAGCAGAACAACGGTCAATCGCTTAAACATCACGCTCACTTCGGCCTACGCAAATGGGCGGCCAGTATCGCTGCCCCTGGGCCAAACACCAATAGCCACATAAAAGACAGGGGCGAACCTTCATGTTCGCTCATGACAGGAATGCACACATGAAATCTGCCCTGCGCCACCTGGCCTGGACACTGCCGGTGCTGGCTTTGCTGGCCGGCTGCAACGGCGGCGAGAGCGCCAAGCCCGAGCCCCACGCTGTCGCCACCTATGCCCCGGCCACTTGGAAAGACTTGCCGGCCGTCAGCGATGAAGACCTGCTGGCAGGCTTTTATGCATGGCGCAACGGCTGCGAAAAACTCAAGCGCGACCCGGTGTGGGCCGCCACCTGCGAAGCGGCCGGCAGCGCCACAGCCAGCGCCACCCAAGTGCGAACCTTCCTTGAACAGAACCTGCAGGTGTACGGCCTGCGCTCTGCACAGAACAATGCCAACGGCCTGATTACCGGCTACTACGAGCCGGTCTACCCAGGCAGCCTGAGCCAATCGGCAACCAACCATGTGGCGGTCTACGGCATCCCTGATGACATGATCGTGGTCGACCTGGCCAGCGTGTACCCCGAACTGAAGGGCAAACGCCTGCGCGGCCGTCTGGAGGGTCGGGTGCTCAAGCCCTACGACACGGCCGAAGTCATCAACCGTAACGGCGTCAAGGCACCGGTGCTGGCCTGGCTGACCGACCCGATGGACCTGCAATTCCTGCAGATCCAGGGGTCTGGCCGGGTGCAACTGGAAGACGGTCGTCAACTGCGCCTGGGCTACGCCGACCAGAACGGCCACCCCTATCGGCCGATCGGCCGCTGGCTGGTGGAGCAGGGTCAGCTGAAAAAAGAAGAAGTGAGCATGGGCGCCATTCATGCCTGGGCCCAGGCCAACCCGCAGCGCGTACCAGAGCTGCTGGCCAGCAACCCCAGCTACGTATTCTTCAGCACCCGCCCGGACAGTAACGAAGGCCCGCGCGGCTCGCTGAACGTACCGCTTACCGCCGGCTACAGCGTGGCCATTGACCGCAAGGTGATTCCCCTGGGCAGCTTGTTGTGGCTGTCTACCACACGCCCGGACGGCTCGCCGGTGGTACGACCGGTTGGCGCGCAGGACACCGGCGGGGCGATTACCGGCGAAGTGCGTGCCGACCTGTTCTGGGGCACCGGCCCGGAAGCCGGCGAACTGGCCGGGAACATGAAGCAGCAAGGGCAGATCTGGATGCTGTGGCCCAAGGGCCAGCCACTGCCTGAGGTACCCAAGGTACCGTGATCGTTGTGGCCATCCTCGCGGGGGCTGCCCGCGAAGATGGCCAGCCGGTTTCAGATGGAAACCACGAAGAACGACACGATCAGTGCCAGACTGGCAAACCACACCAGCGACCGCAAGGCAGCCCAGTCGGCCAGGTAGCAGATGATGTAAAGCAAGCGGCTGGTGATATACATCACCCCCAGCACATCCTGGGTCACCTGCTCGGCATTGCCGACGATATCCGCCACAAGCACCGCCGCAGCAAATGCCGGAAACGCTTCGTAGCCATTCTGCTGCGCAGCATGAGCACGCCGCGGCAGGCCCGACAAGGTATCGAGGAAGGCTCGCGGATCGTGATTGTCCTTGAGGCCGAAGCGGCCACTGCTCGCCTTGGCGATCAAGGCACAAAGCGGGTTCAACAGCAGCGCAATCAGGATGCACCACAGGGCAACAGTCATGGACAGGACTCCTTGTTCAGTCTTCAGGTCAAAGCTTCATTACCAGCATGCCGGCCAACACCAGCCCGCAAGCTAGGAGTCTCGGCCCGCCAAAAGGTTCTTTGAGGTAGCGCATACCCAGCACCACCACCAGGATCACGCTCAACTCCCGCAGTGCCGCCGCTTCGGCCACAGACCCCAGGTGCATGGCCCAAAGCACCAAGGCATAGCTGAACAATACGCAGAACCCTACCGCCAACCCAAGGCGCCACTGGCTTCGCCAGAACAGTACGAATGGCGCCCGCCGCGCTACGCCCGCCAACAACGGGAATTGCCAGGCGCTGAGCAGGGTCAGCCAGACCAGGTAATCCCACGGCTTGCCCCACAGGCGCACGGCCTGGCCGTCGAACCAGGTGTAGCAACCAATGCACAGGCCAATCAAGGCAACTACCGGCAGCATCGACCATGGCAACCGGTCACCGCCGCCGCCCTGCCACAACAGGCAGGCCATGCCACAGGGGATCATCAGGATACCGATGATCTGCTGCTGGCTCAGCGATTCCCCGGCAAAGGCCAGGGTCAGCCCCAGCACCACCAGCGGTGACAGCCCGCGCATCAGAGGATAGACCAGCCCCAGATCGCCCACGCGGTAGGCCTGGATCAGCAGATAACGGTACAACTGCTCAGCCAGTGCCGAAGCTACCAACCAGGGCCAGATTTCAGCAGGCGGAATATCCACGAAGGGCACCGCCAGAACCGCGAAGGCCAGCGCTACCGTGTCCATGCTGGCAATGACCAGCAAGCGCTCGCCACTGAATTTGATCAGGGTATTCCAGGTTGCATGCAGCAGGGCGGCAACCAGCACCAGAGATGTTGCCAACACGCCTTCTTGTCCTTATGGCTTTTCATGGCTGTGAATATATAGCGTTCAGGGGGGCTTTGTGGGAGCGGGCATGCCCGCGAAGAATGCAACTCGGTGTATGGCACCGGCTTTGCCGGTGTTCGCGGGCACGCCCGCTCCCACAGGGTAACCAGTGCAGACTGTCACGGGAACGATTTGGACTAATTCGGTCAAACCCTGTGCCCCGAACCCCGTGCCAGGTCATCAAAGAACTGCCCGAGCCACTCGGGTAACGACTTGGAAGCCACTGTTACAGGATTCGGGATGCTTGAATTAGTTGCCGCGTTTATCTGCCTCACCACACTTCTGACCTATGTGAACTACCGTTTCATCGGCCTGCCCCCCGCCATCGGCGTGATGGTCACGGCGCTGCTGTTTTCCCTGATATTGCAAGGCCTGAGCCTTATCGGCTTCCCTGGCCTGGAAGAGCGCGTCGAAGGGCTGATGAACCAGATCGACTTCAACGATCTGCTCATGCACTGGATGCTGGCGTTTCTGTTGTTTGCCGGCGCTCTGCACGTCAACCTCAGCGACCTGCGCAGCTACCGCTGGCCGATCGGCCTGCTGGCCACCTTGGGCGTGCTGATTGCCACAATGGTCATCGGCTACCTGGCGCATTGGGTGTTTGCCCTGTTCGGCTGGCAGGTCCCCCTGATCTACTGCCTGCTGTTCGGTGCACTGATCTCACCGACCGACCCGATTGCCGTGCTTGGCGCGCTGCGTACTGCCAATGCGTCCAAACCGCTTAAAACCACCATCGTCGGCGAGTCACTGTTCAACGACGGCACGGCAGTTGTGGTATTCACCGTGTTGCTGGGCATCATCCAGTTGGGTGAAACACCGAGCATGACCGACACGGCGATCCTGTTCGCCCGCGAGGCCATTGGCGGTGTGGTGTTCGGTGGCCTGATCGGCTACGCCACCTACCGCATGATCAAGAGCGTCGAGCAGTACCAGGTGGAAGTCATGCTGACCCTGGCGCTGGTAATCGGTGGTTCGGCGATGTGCTACGAGCTGCATGTGTCGGCACCGATCGCCATGGTGGTGGCAGGCCTGATCATCGGCAACCTGGGGCGCAACCTGGCGATGAATGACATGACCCGCCGTTACATGGACGGTTTCTGGGAGCTGATCGACGACATGCTCAATGCGCTGCTGTTCGCATTGATCGGCCTGGAGCTGTTGCTGCTGCCGTTCAACTGGATGCACCTGGCGGCCGGCGGCGTGCTGGCGCTGGCAGTGCTGCTGTCGCGCCTGCTGACGGTGGCCCCGGCGATCGTGCTGCTGCGGCGCTGGCGCCCGGTGCCCAAAGGCACGGTGCGGGTGCTGACCTGGGGTGGCCTGCGCGGTGGCGTGTCGGTGGCACTTGCGCTGTCGCTACCCCTGGGCGATGAACGGGACCTGCTGCTGTCGATCACCTACATCGTGGTGTTGTCGTCGATTCTGGTGCAGGGGTTGAGCATTGGGCGGGTGGTGCGCAAGGTCAGCGCCCAGCCTTGAGAATGCCGGGGCCGCTTTGCGGCCCATTCGCGGGTAAACCCGCTCCTACAGGTTCGCGTCCCCCTGTAGGAGCGGGTTCACCCGCGAAGAGGCCGACACTGGCAACCAGGGCCTATTCGACTGCCGAATCCGGGAACTGGTCCTGCACGTACTTGATCTCGGTGCGCCCATGGGCTGCCGGCAAGCCATCCTCACCCAGGTTGACGAACACCATCTTGTCGACAGTCAGAATGCTCTTGCGGGTGATCTTGTTACGCACTTCGCACTTGAGGGTGATCGAGGTGCGGCCGAACGCGGTAGCGGTGATGCCCAGCTCGATGATGTCACCCTGACGCGAAGCACTGACGAAGTTGATTTCCGACATGTACTTGGTCACCACACGCTGGTTGCCCAACTGGACGATGGCGTAGATCGCCGCCTCTTCATCGATCCAGCGCAACAGGCTGCCACCGAACAGGGTGCCATTGGGGTTGAGGTCTTCGGGTTTAACCCACTTGCGGGTGTGAAAGTTCATCTGTACTCCTGACCTGCTTGGCTAACGTGTAGCAATGATGGCAGAGCGGCTGCCTTCGCTCCATTGAACATCGACTATCGTCGCGATTAATCGACGGAAAACCTTGGGCAAGCCGGCGGGGGCAGCTATAATCTGCGCCGTTTTACATGGTTGCCCACAGCGGTGCCATGCCCGCCACCTGTCCGAGGGGCGCTGCAGCAGGCTAGGCCTGTCAGGCTCGGATGGGGCGTTGCTCGCTCCCGCGAGCGCTTAACGCACAACGGCGCCCATTCGCACATTACGAATGGAGGCTCTCATGAGCGCTGCAAACATGCCTGCTGGTTTTACCGATTACAAAGTCGCCGACATCTCCCTGGCCGCCTGGGGCCGTCGCGAAACCATCATTGCCGAATCGGAAATGCCTGCGCTGATGGGCCTGCGTCGCAAGTACCTGGCCGAGCAACCGCTCAAGGGTGCGAAGATCCTGGGCTGCATCCACATGACCATCCAGACCGCCGTGCTGATCGAAACCCTGGTTGCCCTGGGTGCCGAAGTGCGCTGGTCGTCCTGCAACATTTTCTCGACTCAAGACCAGGCCGCCGCTTCGATCGCCGCCGCCGGTATCCCGGTGTTCGCCTGGAAAGGTGAAACCGAAGAAGAGTACGAGTGGTGCCTGGAGCAGACCATCCTGAAAGATGGCCAGCCATGGGACGCCAACATGATCCTCGACGACGGTGGTGACCTGACCGAACTGCTGCACAAGAAGTACCCGCAGGTACTGGACCGCGTGCACGGCGTGACCGAAGAGACCACCACCGGCGTACACCGCCTGCTGGACATGCTGGCCAAGGGCGAGCTGAAAGTCCCGGCGATCAACGTCAACGACTCGGTCACCAAGAGCAAGAACGACAACAAGTACGGCTGCCGTCACAGCCTGAACGATGCCATCAAGCGTGGTACCGACCACCTGCTGTCGGGCAAGCAGGCCCTGGTGATCGGCTACGGTGACGTGGGCAAGGGCTCGGCCCAGTCCCTGCGTCAGGAAGGCATGATCGTCAAGGTTTCCGAAGTTGACCCAATCTGCGCCATGCAGGCCTGCATGGACGGCTTCGAGCTGGTCTCGCCGTTCATCGACGGTATCAACGACGGCACCGAAGCCAGCATCGACAAGGCCCTGCTGGGCAAGATCGACCTGATCGTGACCACCACCGGTAACGTCAACGTCTGCGACGCCAACATGCTCAAGGCCCTGAAAAAGCGTGCCGTAGTCTGCAACATCGGCCACTTCGACAACGAGATCGACACCGCCTTCATGCGCAAGAACTGGGCCTGGGAAGAGGTCAAGCCGCAGGTTCACAAGATCCACCGTACCGGCGCTGGCAGCTTCGACCCGCAGAACGACGACTACCTGATCCTGCTGGCCGAAGGCCGCCTGGTCAACCTGGGCAACGCCACTGGCCACCCAAGCCGCATCATGGACGGCTCGTTCGCCAACCAGGTTCTGGCACAGATCTTCCTGTTCGAGCAGAAGTTCGCTGACCTGCCGGCCGAAAAGAAAGCCGAGCGCCTGACCGTTGAAGTGCTGCCGAAGAAACTCGACGAAGAAGTGGCCCTGGAAATGGTCCGCGGCTTCGGCGGCGTGGTCACCCAGCTGACCAAGCAGCAAGCCGACTACATCGGCGTGACCGTCGAAGGCCCGTTCAAGCCGCACGCCTACCGCTACTAAGCGGCAAGCTTGAAGCTGCAAGCGGCGACGTGCCGTTGCCACTTGCAGCTCCGGAAACACAGATCTTGAACGACGCCCAAGCCAGACCGGCCATCACCGATCTGGCTTTTACTTGCAGCTTGCCGCCAGACGCTTGTTGCCAGAGGAACGCCTGATGTCACAAGAACGCCGCTACAGTTTCGAGTTCTTCCCGACCAAGACCGATGCCGGTCACGAAAAGCTGATGGGCGTCGCCCGCCAGCTGGCCACCTATAACCCGGACTTCTTCTCCTGCACCTACGGTGCCGGTGGCTCGACCCGCGACCGCACGCTCAATACCGTGCTGCAGCTGGAAAGCGAAGTGAAGATACCTGCCGCGCCGCACCTGTCGTGCGTGGGCGACACCAAGGCCGAATTGCGCTCCCTGCTGGCCGAGTACAAGGCCGCCGGCATCAAACGCATTGTCGCTTTGCGTGGTGACCTGCCGTCGGGCATGGGCATGGCCAGTGGTGAACTGCGCTATGCCAGTGACCTGGTCGAGTTCATCCGCCAGGAAACCGCTGATCACTTCCACCTGGAAGTGGCTGCCTACCCGGAAATGCACCCGCAGGCGCGCAACTTCGAGGCGGATCTGGCCAACTTTGTGCACAAGGTCAAGGCCGGTGCCGACAGCGCCATCACCCAGTACTTCTTCAACGCCGACAGCTACTTCTACTTCGTCGAGCGTGCACAGAAGCTGGGCGTAGACATTCCGGTGGTACCGGGCATCATGCCGATCACCAACTACAGCAAGCTGGCCCGCTTCTCCGATGCCTGTGGCGCCGAGATCCCGCGCTGGATCCGCAAGCAGCTGGAAGCCTATGCCGACGACACTGCCAGCATCCAGGCCTTCGGCGAAGAAGTGATTACCCACATGTGCGAACAGCTGTTGCAAGGCGGCGCGCCGGGGCTCCACTTCTATACCTTGAACCAGGCCGAACCGAGCCTGGCGATCTGGAACAACCTGAAGCTGCCGCGCTGAAATCTTTTGGCAAAGTCTGCTTAAGAAATGATTAAGGCTTTGGTCATAGACTAAAGCCTTATTCATTTTCGGGTTAAACAGGTCTTGCCTGCCATGCAGCACACCCAACCTTCGCGCCCACAGCTTGTATACCTGGCTTTTGGCCCGGCAACCTACCATCAGGAAGCCTGCTTCAGCATCGTCAGCGCCCTCGCCCAGCTAGGCAGCGCAGCCGGCGAGGCCATGGACATCCAGGTCTACACCGACAATGCGCAGCCCTACGCCAGGCTGCCCGTCACCGTCCACCTGCTGGACGAGGCCACGCGCCAGGCATGGAATGCCCCGCACGGTTATCACTTTCGCAGCAAGCATGTGCTGTTGCGCCAGGTACTGCAGCAACACCCGCTTGCAGTGCTGATCGACACCGACACCTTCTTCCGCACTTCGCCGTTGCATCTGTTCGCCCGTGTGGCGCCCAACCGCCTGCTGTGCAACGCCATCGGCACGCGCTACGGCGCTGACCAGAAGTGCCTGTTGTACAAGAACCTGCTGGCCATTCTCGAGTCCCGGGGACTGGCCGACTGCCAGATGCCACTCGTCAATTCCGGCGTTATCGGCCTCACTGCCGAGAACTCCGACACCCTGGACCGCTCCATCGCCATGATGGACGAATTCTACCCCTTGGCTCGAGAGGCCTATACCCTTGAGGAGTTCTGCCTGGCAGTAGCGGCCTACCGCAACCTGGAGCTGGCCGAGTGTACCGATGTCATCCATCACTACTGGAGCCGGAAGGCGCAGTTCCGCGCCAAGATCCAGGCCTGGCTGCGCAAGCATGACCACGACCCACTCAGCCCCTCGGCCCTGGCCGACGTTGCGCGGGTCAACGACCAACTGCCGCGGCCACCCACCCTGCACCGCCTGGGTTACAAGGCGTTGAGCCTGACCCTGCCCAGCCACGAGCGCCAGTTCGCCCGCGAATTGCTCTATGGCTGCTACCCCTACCCCAATGAGTTCGATCGCGCCTGTGCGTCCGCCTGGTGGGACAAGGCCCTGGAAAACCTCAATGACCGCTACGGCCACGTGGAGCCCGAGCGGCTGCGTCAGTGCCTGCGCCATCCGGGGCTACGGCTATCGCTGGGCGAGCGGCGCAAGGATATCGAGGCGCATCTGCTGCGAACCACTCAAGCCTGATGTGCCCGCAAAACTCATTGCCTTGCGCGGTCTTGTGGGAGCGGGCGTGCCCGCGAAGAGAGCAACCCGATCGTTGGCACCGGCTTCGCCGGTGTTCGCGGGCACGCCCGCTCCCACATCGATCGTGCATGCCTTTACCGTACACCGGCCGAGCGCGTAATCTCCGGCCATGCCACATATCGCCCGTCTATTCTGGATCCTCCTGCTCGTTTGCCTGAGCCCGTTGGCTCTGGGCGAACGCTTGCGCCTGGTAACCGACGACTGGGCACCTTATGTGTTTCAGCACAACGGCCAACCGCGCGGCATCGACTACGAAGTCGCCAGCCAGGTCTTCGCACGCCTCGGCGTCGAGGTGGAGTGGCAATTCCTGCCTTGGAAGCGCTGCTTGGCGATGGCTGAGCAGGGCCTGGCCGATGGCATTCTCGACATCTTCCAGACGGATGCGCGCCAACCCTACA
This sequence comes from Pseudomonas sp. 2,4-D, assembly GCF_030418155.1. NCBI lineage: Bacteria > Pseudomonadati > Pseudomonadota > Gammaproteobacteria > Pseudomonadales > Pseudomonadaceae > Pseudomonas > Pseudomonas sp. 2,4-D. Next base: position 47,391 of record NZ_JAUHUI010000012.1, on the reverse strand, counting down.
TGGTGTACGGCTCCGAACCCATGTCGGAGGTCGAATTCGTCCTGTTCCAAAGCCGCACGCGCCGCCATGCCGTCACCCACCTGGACGACCTCGCCGGCCTCACCGTCGGCACATCGCCAGGCTACGCCTACGGTAAAGAGTTCACCGAGGCCCCGCACTTCAAGCGCGAAGCCGCACCCACCCACGAAGCCAACTTCGGCAAGCTGGTGCTGGGCCGTATCGACCTGACGATCACCGACCGCAGGGTCGGGCATTACCTGCTCCGCCAGCTCGGCCTGCAACAGCAAGTCGAAGAACTGCCGCTGGTAGTCAGCCGCCAGGCGCAGTATTTGGGCCTGGTGCGCAAGCCTGGACGCGAGGCACTGGCCGTGGCCTTTGCTGAAGAGCTGCAGCGGTTCAAGCAGGAACCGGCCTATGCAGCGATCAGCAACCGCTATACAAGCGACACTGGAAACATTCTCAACGCCGTTGAGCAGCAGGAAAGCAGCACAGCGCGATAGCTCTGTTATACTCGGGCCTTCCCGCCCGGCTCACGCCCGGACGCTCGGCCTCGCAACAGGCATCCCGATCGGTACCGACGCCCCTTCGCGTCCAGCCTCCGTTTCCCGGATGTGCAGTGAAAGCCCAGCTGGACCGGACGCGATCGCATTTCACCGATGCCCGTCGCGCCAGGCAGAACATCCCAACGGGCCCAGCCCACACGAGAACAGGATCGCCCATGTCCTTTGCTTCCCTCGGTCTCTCCGAGGCTCTTGTCCGCGCTATCGAGGCTGCGGGCTACACCCAGCCGACCCCCGTGCAACAGCGGGCTATTCCCGCCGTGTTGCAAGGCCGCGACCTGATGGTTGCCGCACAGACAGGTACGGGTAAAACCGGCGGCTTCGCCCTGCCGATTCTCGAGCGCCTGTTCCCGGCCGGCCATCCCGACAAATCGCAGCGCCACGGCCCACGCCAGCCTCGCGTGCTGGTCCTGACACCGACCCGCGAACTGGCAGCCCAGGTGCATGACAGTTTCAAGGTCTATGCCCGTGACCTGCCACTGGTCAGCGCCTGCATCTTCGGCGGCGTTGGCATGAACCCGCAGATCCAGGCCATTGCCAAAGGCGTTGATGTGCTGGTCGCCTGCCCAGGCCGCCTGCTCGACCTGGCCGGTCAAGGCAAGGTCGACCTGGCCCACGTGGAAATCCTTGTACTTGATGAAGCCGATCGCATGCTCGACATGGGCTTCATCCACGACGTCAAGAAGGTCCTCGCCCGCCTGCCGGCCAAGCGCCAGAACCTGCTCTTCTCGGCCACCTTCTCCAAGGACATCACCGACCTCGCCGACAAGCTCCTGCACAACCCGGAGCGTATCGAGGTCACCCCGCCGAACACCACCGTCGAGCGTATCGAGCAGCGGGTGTATCGCCTGCCTGCCAGCCACAAGCGTGCCTTGCTGGCGCACTTGATCACCTTGGGCGCCTGGGAACAGGTGTTGGTGTTCACCCGAACCAAGCATGGCGCCAACCGCCTGGCCGAGTACCTGGAAAAGCAAGGCCTGACCGCCGCCGCGATCCACGGCAACAAGAGCCAGAACGCCCGCACCAAGGCTTTGGCCGACTTCAAGGCCAACAGCGTGCGCGTACTGGTCGCCACCGACATCGCTGCCCGCGGCCTGGACATCGACCAGTTGCCCCACGTTGTCAACTTCGAGCTGCCGAATGTCGAGGAGGACTACGTCCACCGCATTGGCCGTACCGGCCGTGCCGGTCGTTCGGGCGAAGCAATTTCCCTGGTCGCGCCAGATGAAGAGAAGCTGCTCAAGAGCATCGAGCGGGTGACCAAGCAGCGCATCGCGGATGGCGACCTGATGGGCTTCGACGCCAGCCAGGTAGAAGCCGAGAAGCCCGAAGCACGCGAGCGCCCGCAGAACAACGGCCGCGGCGGCCGCAACCAGCAAGCCCGTGGCGAAGGTGGTAAAGACAGCAACGGCGGCCGCAAGGACAAAGGCAAGGACAAAGGCAAAGCCAGGCAGCAAGCTGCGGCCAAGCCGGACGACAAGGAAAAGAGCGGCGACAAGCAGCAACCGCGCAAGCCGCGTGACAAGAAGCCACGCCCGCAGCAAGCCAGCAGTAACAGCGTTCCGAAGCCGCCGGCAGACCGCGACCCGGAAGAATTCCTGGACGACGAGCTCGATAACTTCGGTAACCGCGCCGACTATGTCAGCCCGTACCAGGGCAAGAACCAGGGCCGCAACCGCCGCCCGGGTGGTGCTGGCCAAGGTCAGGGGCAAGGCAATAGCCAACGCAGCAACGCTGGCGGCCAGGGCCAAGCCCGCAATGGCGGCCAGCCACGCAGTGGTGCCGGAGAAAAACGCCCGCCCCGCGCCAACAACGGTGGCGGTGCCCGTCGTGATGGCGGCGGTGGCCGTGGTCGCCCTGCGCGTGACGATGCTGCCCGGCAAGAGCCGGCCGTGCGCAACACGCGTCAGCCGGAAAAACAGCCAGTGATCATTCGCAAGGAGTCCAAACTGGACCGCTTCCCGACGCCTGAGCAACTGGATGACCTGCCAAGCCGCCCACGCGGTGAGCGCCCGGCGCTGCTGACCCGCAAGGGCTGAGAGAAATACCGAGGGGGCTGCTTCGCGGCCCTATCACGACACAAGGCCGCGCCTGCAGAGAATTTCTTGATCTCTGCAGGAGCGGCCTTGTGTCGTGATAGGGCCGCAAAGCGGCCCCCTCGGTCTTCAGCTAGCAGAAATTACTTCTGCTTCACACCTTCGACACTGATATCCAGGTCCAGGGTCTGCGAAGTAGCGCCTGGGCCTTTGATGCCGAAGTCGTTCAGGTTCAACGTCGTGGTGGCGTTGAAGCCTGCGCGCTCACCACCCCATGGGTCCTTGCCTTCACCGTTGAAGGTAGCCTTGAACGTCACCGGTTTGGTGACACCGTGCATGGTCAGGTCGCCAGTCACATCAGCCGTCTTGTCGCCAGTCGACTTGACGCTGGTGGAGACGAATTTGGCGTCCGGGTACTTCTTCACGTCCAGGAAGTCGGCGCTGGCGATGTGCTTGTCACGCTCGGCGTGGTTCGACCACAGGCTGGCAGTTTTCAAGTCGACACTGATCTTGCTGGCTTCAGGCTTGGCACTGTCCCAGCTGAAGTTGCCGTCGAAATCCTTGAAAGTACCGTGGATGAAGCTGTAGCCCAGGTGGCTGATTTTCCAGTCAACGAACGCGTGCTGGCCTTCCTTGTCGATCTTGTACTCGGCAGCCATGGCCTGGCCAGCAGAGAGCAGAGCGGTACCGAGCGCCAGAGCGGCAAAAGTCTTTTTCAACATCCTGTTCCTTCCTGTGTAATTGAGGTTGAGAGTCAAGCTTTGCGGCCCAGCATGCGAGTCAGGGTCGCGTCACGGTCGATGAAATGATGCTTGAGCGCGGCAAGGGCATGCAGCACGGCAAAAATCACCAGCCCCCAAGCCAGCCACAAATGAACCACACCCGCCACATCTGCCTGGTCAGGCAGGTCGCTGATCAGTGCCGGCACTTCGAACAGGCCGAACACCGGAATGCCGACGCCGTCGGCGGTGGAAATCAGGTAACCGGCAACCATCACCGCAAACAGCCCAAGGTACAGGGCCAGGTGGCCCAACTTGGCCGCCAGGCGTGTGACCGCACCATGGTTGGTTGGTGCCGATGGTGGCGGGCTGATGAAACGCCAGACTAGCCGCAGCAGCATCACCGCCAGCAGCACCAGGCCGATGCTCTTGTGCAGGTCCGGGCCAGCTTTGCGCCAAGGGCTGTAGTAGTCGAGGCCGACCATCCACAAGCCCAGGCCAAACAGGCCGAAAACTGCCAGCGCCACGCCCCAATGCAGGATGATGCTGACCACGCCGTAGCGAGAAGGTGAATTGCGCAGTTGCATGTTGCGTGTTTCCCCGTGAAAGCTATGCACAGACTAACGCGTAACGTATCGAAGAAAAGCGGAAAAAATTGCTTTGGATTATCGAGGAATCCGATATTTATTCTCTTACCATTAAGAAAACATTAACGATAGTAGGAGAGTTGGCAGTGCCGGCCCCTAGGCTGCGATCAGGCCGGCACTGTCGATCAATCAGCCCGCCTTGGCCTGGGTAGTGGTTACAGCCTTCTTCGCTGGGTCGGTCTTGGCTGTCGCCTTCTTCGTCTCGGCAGGCTTGTGGGCTGGCTTGTGCGCGGGCGCATGCTTGGCGGGAGCGGCTTTGGTTGCCGCAGGCTTGGCCGCCGTTTCCTTGGCCACAGGCGCAGGCGCTGCAGGAGCCGGAGCTGCCTGTGGAGCGGGCGCAGGTGCAGACGCCACTTCCTCAGCCTTGGCTATTGGCTCAGCCTTCGCCTCTGGCGTTTGCGCCCCGCCGAACAGGCGCTTGAAGAAGCCTGGCTTGTCCTGCTTGGCCTCTTCGGCCTGCTTAGGCTCAGCTTTGGCCGGCGCTTTGTCAGCTTTGTCGCCCTTGTCGGACGAACCGCCGAACATATTGGAGAAGAACCCGCCCTTGCTCTCCTTGGCGGCCACCGCACCTGCCGCCGCCGCAACCGGCAGCGCCTTGGCCGGGTCGAACGACTTGCCGGCCAACAGGTCCTGTGCCTGGCTGGCCGCACGCTGGCCACTGCGCAGGGCGCCTTCCAGGGTGCCCGGGTACAGGGCATCCGTGTGCTCACCGGCAAAGATCATGCGCTGCACCGGACGTTCCCACAGGCGCCAGTATTTACTGATCTGCCCTGGGCCGTAGGCCAGGTAGGCACCACCCATGCCAGCGTCCGCGCTGTATCGCTTGACCTCATAACCGGTGAAAGCACCACGGGCCTGGGGGTAGAACGCATGCAGACGGATCAGCACCTGGTCGACCATCTGCTTTTCACCAAAGGCCTGCAGCAGGCGAGCGTTATCGCCGGACAGGTTGATCACCACGTTGGCCCCCCCCTTGAGCGCCGGCTCGACCCACAGCATGCCGAGGCCGGCGTTACTGTAGATTTCGCCCGACATGCGTGCACGGCTTTCCCAAACGGGTTTCTTGAACTTGAGCATGATCTGGTCGCGCCAACCATAGTTGGTACCCTTGAGCGCCGCCAGGTGCTGGCTGTCCAGGCCAGGGGTCATCTGAATCTTGGCCAGTGCGCGCAGGGGCACGGCCATGACCAGATAATCCGCCTTGTAGCCGAGGCTGCCGACTTTTACCGTGACACCATCCTTGTCCTGGACAATGGCGGTAACCGGAGAGTTGGTCTTGATGGTTTTCAGCTGCTTGACGAAAGCCTGGGCCAGCACCGGGCTGCCACCGGGCAGGCGCGCAGCGCGCAGGTCGCGGTCGCTGACGCCGCGGTAGACGCGGTTCTGCTGGGCGAAGTACAGCAGCGACAGGCGGGACGGTTCATCGTAGCGGGTGCGGATCTGCTGATTGATCAACTGACGGGCGGTGGCCGGCAGTTGCAGTTTGTCCAGCCAGGTGGAGACGTTGATCTGGTCAAGGGCGAACAGCGTGCTGGTTGCCTGCGGGTTCAGCGGGTCATCGATCGAACGGGCCAGGTCATCGAGGGTTTTCTCGTAACGCTTGAGCGCCTCGGCAGTGGCCGGTTGCTTGGTGGCCAGGTCGCTGGCGCTGAAGTACTCGCCGTCGATCAGGTAACCCGGGGTTCGCACGAACTCGGGCGCCGGCAGTGTTTCAAGCTTGAAACGGTCGAGGTACTGGTTGAGCACCGGCTGTGCCTTGGCGTTGCCGATCCACTCGCTGGTGGCCAGGCCCGAACGCCCGCCCATGCCCGCCTTGGCCTCCAGCAGGGTCACCTGCCAGCCTTTGTTCTGCAGCTCGTAGGCTGCCGTCAGGCCTGCCAGGCCACCCCCCACGACAATCGCCGTGGGCGTCTTGTCTTTTGCCAGCGCAGCGCCGCTGGACACACCAATCAATACCAACGCGCACAGGCGCACCCAAGCAGCAGCCATGTCGGCGAACTCCGAGTCAGAGGTTACAGAAACGGGGAGAGGCAGGAATGCCCCAGGAAGATGCGTTAAGAATACGTCAGGTCCGAGCACCCTGCCAGCGCAGTGACATCAAGTCCTTTTGGCAGCTCATATTTTTGTCGGTAGCTATGGCACACAGTAGCAGGGGACCTCTGCATGAGGCTGGTGACTTCGCACAGCCTCAGGCCTGAGCCTTCACTCCGGCAACACATCCTGCAGGGCTTTGCTCTGTGCATGGCAGCAGGCTCGAATGGACCGGCACCCACAGCCATTGAACGGCAGCGGTTGTCCTGCCCTGCGGCATTGCTTAGGCTTACGCGGTCGAACCACGCCGCAAAGCCAGGAGAAGTGCCCATGGGCCTCAATGATCAGTGGATGCAACGCGACCTCAAGGTCCTGTGGCACCCCTGTACCCAGATGAAAGACCACGAGCAGCTGCCGCTGATCCCGATCAAGCGCGGCGAAGGCGTGTGGCTGGAAGACTTCGAGGGCAAACGCTACCTGGATGCGGTAAGCAGCTGGTGGGTCAACGTGTTCGGCCATGCCAACCCGCGCATCAACCAGCGCATCAAGGACCAGGTCGACCAGCTCGAGCACGTGATCCTGGCCGGTTTCAGTCATCAGCCAGTGATCGAGCTGTCCGAACGCCTGGTCGCCATGACCCCGGCCGGTCTCGACCGTGTGTTCTATGCCGACAATGGCTCCTCGTGCATCGAAGTGGCGCTGAAGATGAGCTTCCACTACTGGCAGAACATCGGCAAACCGGACAAGAAGCGCTTCGTCACCCTGACCAACAGCTACCATGGCGAAACCATTGCCGCCATGTCGGTGGGTGATGTGCCGCTGTTCACCGAGACCTACAAGGCGCTGCTGCTCGACACCCTCAAGGTGCCAAGCCCTGACTGCTACCTGCGCCCCGAGGGCATGAGCTGGGAGGAGCACTCGCGCAATATGTTCCAGGCCATGGAGCAGACCCTGGCCGAACACCACGCCTCGATCAGCGCCGTGATCGTCGAGCCGCTGATCCAGGGTGCCGGTGGCATGCGCATGTACCACCCGGTGTACCTCAAGCTGTTGCGCGAGGCCTGCGACCGCTACGACGTGCACCTGATCCACGACGAGATCGCCGTAGGTTTCGGCCGCACCGGCACGATGTTCGCCTGCGAGCAAGCCGGCATCCGCCCGGATTTCCTGTGCCTGTCCAAGGCCCTGACCGGCGGCTACCTGCCGCTGGCCGCCTGCCTGACCACCGACAAGGTGTACCAGGCGTTCTATGATGATTACCCGACACTGCGTGCATTCCTGCACTCGCACAGCTACACCGGCAACCCGCTGGCGTGCGCTGCAGCGCTGGCGACCCTGGATATCTTCGAGCAGGACAACGTGATCGAGGCCAACAAGGCCCTGGCCACGCGCATGGCCACAGCCACTGCACACCTGGCCGATCATGCTCACGTTGCCGAAATACGCCAGACTGGCATGGCCCTGGCCATCGAAATGGTTCAAGACAAGGCAGGCAAGGTTGCCTACCCCTGGCAGGAGCGCCGGGGCCTGAAGGTGTTCGAGCACGCCCTGTCCCGCGGCGCCCTGTTGCGACCGCTGGGCAGCGTGGTGTATTTCCTGCCGCCGTACGTGATCACCCCCGAGCAGATCGACTTCCTTGCCGAAGTGGCCAGCGAAGGCATCGATATCGCCACCCGCGACAGCGTCAGTGTCGCAGTGCCGGCCAACTTCCACCCCGACTTCCGCGACCCGGGCTAGGCCCGGCAATTCGCCACACCACTTTTCCTGTGGGAGCGGGCGAGCCCGCGAACAAGGGCGAAGCCCTTGCCAGGCACCGCGGCGCCTGATTCGCGGGCACGCCCGCTCCCACAGGGGATCTGCGTCTCTCTATTTACCGAGCAAACCCATGAGACTGTCCCGCTTCTTCATCGACGCCCCCCTGAGCCTTGGCGAGCACGACCTGCCCGAGGCCCAGGCCCATTACATTGGCCGCGTGCTGCGCATGGCCCCCGGCGACGCCGTGCAGCTGTTCGATGGCAGCGGCCAGGAATACCGTGGTCAGTTGCTCGAGGTGGGCAAGAAAACTGTCCGCGTCAGCCTTGACCAGGCTTTTGCCGGCCAGGCCGATTCACCGCTGCATGTGCACCTGGGCCAGGGCCTCTCGCGTGGCGAGCGCATGGACTGGGCGATCCAGAAGGCCACCGAGCTTGGTGCCAACGAAATCACCCCGATCGTCAGCGAACGCTGCGAAGTGCGCCTGAAAGACGAACGCGCCGACAAGCGCCTGGCCCACTGGCGCCAAGTGGCGATCAGCGCCTGTGAACAATGCGGGCGTTCTACCTTGCCCGTCATCCACCCACCCGTGACCCTGGCCGAATGGTTGAGCAGCACCAAGGCTGACCTGAAGCTGGTCCTGCACCCGGTGGCCGAGCCGCTCACCAGCCATGAAAAGCCCGCCACCCTGGCCTTCGTGATCGGCCCCGAAGGCGGCCTGAGCGAAGCCGAGGTCGAGCAGGCCAAAGCCGCCGGCTTCCACGCAGCACGCCTTGGCCCGCGCGTGCTGCGCACCGAGACCGCACCGGTGGTGGCGCTGTCGGTGGCACAGCAGTTGTGGGGCGATTTTTAACTAGCGCACGTAGAGCGACACCGCCACGAAGTGCATCAGGCTGCCAGCGATCACGAACAGGTGCCAGATGCCATGCCAGTGGCGGAAGCGGCTGTCGAAGGTGAAGAAGATGATGCCGACGGTGTAGAACACGCCGCCGGCAGCCAGCCAGGCGAAGCCGGCAGTGCCCAGCGAGTTCAGCAGTGGCTTGACTGCCACCAGAACGATCCAGCCCATTACCGCATAGATGATGATCGACAGGATCCGCGCCTCAGAGCGCGGCTTGATCTCTTGCAACATGCCGATGATCGCCAGCCCCCAGACCACGCCGAACAGGCTCCATCCCCAAGGGCCGCGCAGGCTGACCAGGCAAAACGGCGTGTAGCTGCCGGCAATCAGCAGATAGATCGACAGGTGGTCGAGCTTGCGCATGATCACTTTCGCCCGCCCACGGGTGCTGTGGTACAGGGTGGAAATGCTGTACAGCAACAGCAGCGTGCCGCCGTAGATGGAGAAGCTGACGATCTTCCACGGGTCGCCTTGCAGGCCCGCGGCCACGATCAGCCAGATGGTACCAATAGCAGCGAGGACGGCACCGACCAGGTGGGTCCAGGCGTTGAAGCGTTCACCGTAATACATGCAAACACAGACCTCCTGAGGTGGGCTGGGTTCCTGTTGTGATGTTGATGACCTCGCTCTTTGCGGGAGCGGCCTTGTGTCGCGAAAGGGGCGCGAAGCGGCCCCAGGCTTTCATTGCCACTGCATGAACCGCCGGGGCTGCTGCGCAGCCCTATCGCGACACAAGGCCGCTCCCACTCCAGACCACCAGACCCTGCGCTTCACATCCTAACCAAGGTCAGGTTGCAGATCCGCGTCACGCACCAGCCTTTCCAATGCGACCAGATCCGGCACCCGCGCCACCTGCTCACCCACCTGCACCGCTGCCAGCTCCAACCTGCCCAGCGCCACATCCACGTAGTTAAGCTGGCTGTCGAGCTTGCACGAGCGCGGAATGTCCTGCAGCAACAGCGCCAGGTACCGCAAACCGGTATCGCCCAACGCATTGAGCACCACCACGCGAGCCCGCTCGCCGCACGGCGTCTCACCACCGCATGCGGCCTCGAAACCGATCAACGGCAGGCGTTGCTGACGCCAGTCGATCCACCCCAGGTGCCAGGCGGGGTCGCCGTGTTGGCACACCAGGTTACGCTGCCCGCTCAACTCGGCCACCGCCACGTTGGGCAACACCAGCGTGCGGTCGCCCAACGGCAGCAACAGCCCGGTCAGGCTGCTGCGCTGGCCGGAAATCAGTTCAAGCATGGGCCTGGCTCCAATGGGCGATGCTCTGCAACAGCAGCGATTCCTGGTACGGCTTGCCCAGGTATTCATTGACGCCGATGGCCATGGCGCGGTCCCGGTGCTTTTGGCCGGTGCGCGAGGTGATCATGATGATCGGCAAGTCTTTCAGCCGTGCGTCACGGCGAATGCGTGTGGCCACCTCGAAGCCGTCCATGCGCGGCATTTCGATGTCCAGCAACAACACGTCAGGCCGGTGCTCTTCCAGCAGGGCCATGGCATCGACACCATCCTTGGCCGTAAGCACGCTCATGCCGTGACGCTCCAGCAGGCGGCTGGTCACCTTGCGTACGGTTACCGAATCGTCCACCACCATCACCAGCAAGGCACGGCGCGGTGCCGGGCCAAGCAACTGGCGTTGGCTACCACCACCGGGCAGGCGGGCCAGCCGTCGCTGCTGGCCGCGCAGCTGGCCCAGCAGGTCAAGAATCAGCACCACCCGGCCATCGCCTAGCAGTGTCGCCCCCGATAACCCGGCAACCGCGGCAAACTGCGGTCCCAGGCTTTTCACCACGATCTCGCGGCTGGGCGACAGGCTGTCGACCTGGATGGCGAACGACTGCTCCTTGGAATGCACCAGCAGCACCGGCAACGGCACGCTCTGCCCCAGCAGCGCCGGGCGCGGCAGGCCTTGCAGCAACTCGCCCAGGTAGCGCAGCTCGTATTCGTGGCCGGCATAGACATAGCGGGGCGAGTCCAGCTGGTAGCACGCCGCAAGCTCGGCAGGTGGCACACGGACGATGCCCTCGATGGTATTGAGCGGAATGGCGTATTGCTCTTCGCCCAGGTGCACCATCAGCGCACGGTTGATCGACACGGTGAACGGCAGGCGGATCAGGAAACGCGCCCCCTTGCCCTGCGCCGACTCGATACTCATCGAGCCACCCAGTTGCTTGACCTCCTCGTGCACCACATCCATGCCCAGCCCACGCCCGGAAATCTGGGTGATCTTTTCGGCGGTGGAAAAGCCTGGCCGCAGGATGAACTGCAGGATCTCGTGGTCACTCAACTGCGCCTGCGGGTCCAGCAGGCCGCGCTTGATGGCCTTGCGCCGCACCGCCTCCAAGGGCACGCCGGCACCATCATCCGTCATTTCGATGACGATATCGGCGCCCTCATGCAGCAAATTCAGGTGAATGGTGCCCTGCTCCGGCTTGCCGGCGGCCAGGCGCATTGCGCGGCTTTCCAGGCCGTGGTCAACGGCGTTGCGCAGCATATGCTCCAGCGGCGCCACCATACGTTCCAGCACGCTGCGGTCCAGTTCGCCCTCGGCATTGCCAACCACCAATTCCACCTGCTTGCCCAGCTCGCTGGCTACCTGCCGCACCACGCGCTGCAAGCGCGGCACCAGGCGCTCGAACGGCACCATCAGAGTGGCCGTCAGGCCCTCCTGCAACTGGCTGTTCACCCGCGCCTGCTGTTGCAGCAGGCTGTAGGCCTCCTGAGCGCGCTGAGCGAGGGTCTCCTTCAGGTCGAGCAGGTCCGAGGCAGACTCGAAGAGGGCCCGTGACAGTTGCTGCAGCTGGGAGTGGCGGTCCATTTCCAGCGGGTCGAAGTCGTCATAGGCATCGCCTTCGAACTGCTGCCGGCTGGAGATTCGCCCCTGGGTCTCGACATCCAGACGCAGCAACTGATCACGCATGCGCTCGAGTGTGGTTTCCATCTCGTTAAGGGCGAACTGCGCGTCGTTGACCTGCTGCTCGATGCGCCCCCGGATGATCGAGTGCTCGCCGGCCAGGTTACCCAGGTCGTCGAGCAGCTCGGCGTCGACCTTGACCATGTCACCCGGTGCCCGCTCTGGCGCTACTGCCGGTACTTCGGCAGTAGCAGCTTCTGGCGGCCCCTGGCCCGCGGCACTGTCTGTCAGTGCGGCGCTGCTGAAGTTGCGAATGTAGTCGATCAGCGCTGTAGCGGCATGCAGCGGCTGCCCCAGGCGCACAGCGTCAAGCATATGCGCCAGCCGGTCGTGGCAGTTCTGCAGCAGTGCGAACAGCGGCGCGCTTGGCGGCAATCTACCCGCAGCCAACAGCTCGTAGAGGAACTCCAGTTCGTGGGCCAGGTCGCCGATCGGGGTAATTTCGACCATGCGCGCCACGCCTTTGAGGGTGTGCAGGTCACGCATCAGGTTGTCCACCTCGACGCTGCTGCGCGGGTCGGCCTGCCAGCGCGCCAGAGCCGCCGCGGCGCTCTCGACGATGTCCGAGCTTTCTTCCAGGAACACTTCCAGCAGCTCTTCGCCAGGGCTTTCCGCCTCCTCGGCAAGCGGCTCGGCCACCTGCGGCTGCAACGGTGGGTGTGGCAACCCCAAGGTATCGGCCAGGTCCATGTCCGGATGCAGCGGTGTGACCGTATCGATGCCCACCAGGCCGGTGGCATCCGGTGCCAGGGCCTGGTCCAGCAGGTTGCGCAGGCTTTCGACCAGCTCCGGGCGCGGTGGAATATCCTGCCCGGCCGCCACTTCGTCCAGCATGTCCAGCAACGCTTCATGGGCCCGCTGCGCCTGGCTGAAGAAGCGGGAATCGGCAGGCAGGCTGCCTTCCTCCACCGCGCCATACAGGTCCAGCAACGCCTCGCACACCTCATCCATCTGCCACAGGTCGGCCAGGTGCGCGGCGTGCCCCAAGGTGGTCATCTGGTCGAGCAGGTTATCCAGTGCGGCACGCTGGCCGGGCTGTTGCTGCCAGCGCGACAACAACGTCTCTGCATCGAGCAGGATGTCCATGGCCTGGGCCAGAAAGCTGGCGACCAACTGCGGATCACGCTTGCTGCGGCCGGCCTGGTGCGGGTCTTCATGCAGGCTGGCCAGGCGGCTGTCCACGGCCTGGCCCACCTGCTCGATCAGTTCCGCGGCACCGGGGATGGCGGCCAGGGGCGTGCTATCGAGTTGCGCCAAGCCCAGATGGAACAACGAGCGCGCAGCTTCCAGCCACTCCATCTCGGCCATTTGCAGTGGCAGCTGATGGCCCTTGTATTCACGGGCCAGGCGGTCGAAGGCGGTGGCCAGTTCGGCGACCGGCATCACACCGGCCATGGCGGCACTGCCTTTGAGTGTATGCAAGGCACGCTGCAAGTCATCGCTGACCGGCGTGTCGTGGCCGCCGGCGCTTTGCAGATAAACCTCAAGACTGGCCAGATGACCCTGCGCCTCGGTGCGAAAAATGCCCAGCAACTGCGGATCGAGGCCATCGACACCGGCAGCCGCCGGGGCATCGTTTTCGGCCAGGCTGTGTAGATGCCCGGCCAATTGCTCGATTTCAGTCAGTTGCGGCAACTGGCCGGCGGCAAAGTCGGCCAGCAGGTCAGGCAGGTGAACGAACACCTGCTGCAGCGCTACAACCCCTTCCGGGCTGAGCACGCTGCGGCCCTCGAGCACCCGGTTCAGCAGGTGCTCGGCGCCCCAGGCCAGTTCAGCCACCGCCTCGGCATGCACCATGCGGCCGCTGCCTTTGAGTGTATGCAGCGCACGACGCACTTCGCCCAGTGCCTCGCGCTGCTGGTTGTCGGCACGCCAGCGCAGCCAGTGGCGCTCGATTTCCGGCAGCAGTTCGCCCGCCTCGTCAAGGAACACTTGGCGAAGCTTGTCATCGATGCCATCGCCATTGCCGTACTGGTCTGGGCTGGCCCCGACCACCGCGCACTGCACACCCAGCGCCGCCAGGCTGGCCCGTGCCATCTCGATAAAGGGTTGACCATCGGCCAGCGGGTCTGCCGCTCGCCATTGCAGGTAGCATTCGGCAGCGCTCAGTGCCTCGGCCAAGTGCGTCAGCTCATCAATCGGCGGCTCTTCCTCCAGGTGCTGCAGCCAACGCTGCACATAGCTTGCGCAGCCGACAAACAGCTCGGCCACAGCGGGCAGCATCAACATGGCCAGTGCCCCGCGGATCTGCTGCAGCAGCCCCGGCAAGGGTTGCAGGCGTTGCCGCGGCCAGTCGGACTCTAGGTAATCGCCGATCAGATCCTTGGCCTGCTGCAACACGTTCAGCGATTCATTCAGCACCAGCTGGCGTATCTCGGCCAGGTCCGAGCCCGGCAGGCTGCCCTGACCGTTTTCTTCCAAAGGGCCGACCATGCCGTTCAGGGAGGCCTCCACGTACAGCAGGGCCCCTGCCACATCCATCAACACCGCGTCGTCCACCACCCGCTCGCCCTGAGCCAATGCCTGCAACGCCAGCACCTGGTCGATGATCACCCGCCGCGGTTGCTGAAAGCCCAGTACCGCCAGGGTGTCAGCCACGTGGCGCAACGGTGCCAGCAGCGCATCGAGCTGCTCGCGGTGCTGACGGTCGCCGCGGCCGTACTGGTCCAGGCGCTCCTTGATGCGCATCAAGTCGTCGCACAGTGCAGTCACCACTGAACGCAGCGCATCGCGCCCCGACCCGGCCTGCAGTTGGTCACGCCAGTTGCCCAGCGACAGGTCGAGGTTGGCAAGGTCATCGTCACCCGCGAAGCGTTGGGCGGCGCCGGTCATCAGGCTGGCCTGGGCCAGCGGTTCCTCCCCCCGGCAGGCGCGCAGCTGGTTGAGCAACGGCAGCATCACCAGTGGCAGGTCATGGCGAGCACCGCGCAACCGCTCCAGGTACGAGGGCAACTGCTCCAGGCCGCGGAACAATGCACCCAGGCAATCACCCCGGGGGCTGACCTGGCCGTCGGCCAACGCCCTGGCAAACAGCTCCAACTCCTCGGCCAGGCGCGTGGCGCCGCGCAGTTCGAGCATGCGCAGGCAGCCGTGCACCTGGTGCAGGTTGTCGACCACGAAAGCCATCATCGACAGGTCGCCCGTCTCGCCGGCAAAGCGCTCCAGCGCCTGCCGTGCCTGGCCCAGGCAATCGAGGATGGCGGCCTTGGTCCAGGCCAGCGCCACTGTTTCGTGACGCTCGGGGCTTACTGCAGAAGCCATGGTCACTATTCCTTAACGCGGCTCGGTAGGGGGTGGCAGGGTGAAACCGGACACCGAACGGCGCATCTCGCTGGCCATGCGGGCCAAATGGCGGATGCTGTCGGCGGTGGCACCGGAGCCGGCGGAGGTTTGTGCGGTAATCTGCTGGATCACCGCCATGGTGTGGGAGATCTGCCCGGCCGACGAGGTCTGCAACTGGGCAGCGTCGGAAATGCTGTGGATAAGGTCGGCGAGGTTCTGCGATACCCCTTCGATCTCGGCCAGCGCCACCCCGGCATCCTGGGCCAGGCGTGCGCCACGCACCACCTCGGCGGTGGTCTGCTCCATGGAGATCACCGCTTCGTTGGTATCGGCCTGGATGGTACGCACCAGCGCCTCGATCTGGCGGGTGGCAGACGATGAGCGCTCGGCCAGGCGCTGCACCTCGTCGGCAACCACGGCAAACCCGCGGCCGGCCTCACCGGCCAGCGAGGCCTGGATGGCTGCGTTCAGGGCAAGAATGTTGGTCTGGTCGGCAATGTCGTCGATCAGGCTGACGATGTCGCCGATTTCCTGGGAGGACTCGCCCAGACGCTTGATCCGCTTGGCGGTGTCCTGGATCTGCTCGCGAATGTTGTCCATGCCGTTGATGGTGTTGTGCACCACCTCGTTGCCCTTGTTGGCGATGGCCACCGAACGCTCGGCCACCTTGGCCGATTCGTAGGCATGCGCCGATACCCGGTCGATCGACTCGACCATGTCGCCCACCGCCTCGGACGCCTCGCTGATCTGTGCAGCCTGGTGCTCGGAGGCCTTGGCCAGTTGCCGCGCAGTGTTCTGCGTGTCCTGCACGGCGGCAGCAACCTGCACTGCACTGTGGTTGATGGTGGCGACCAGGTCGCGCAATTGGTCCACGGAATAGTTGATCGAGTCGGCAATGGCACCGGTGAAGTCTTCAGTCACCGATACGGTCACCGTCAGGTCGCCATCTGCCAGCTCTTCGATTTCGTCGAGCAGGCGCATGATGGCCTGCTGGTTGCGTTCGTTCTTTTCTGCGGTCTCGCGCAGTTGTCGGTTGGTGGTGCGCACCATGACCAGGCCGATGAGGATGATCGAGGCCAGCGCCAGCAGCCCCAGGACATAGCCGCCAACGGTGTCGAGGGTGCGCCCGCCAGCCAGGTTCTCGAAACCGTTCGCCAGGTGCGACGCTTCGTCGAGCAGGGTTTGCGAAAGGCTGAAGATGTTGCCCGCAGCCTCCCGCACACGGAACAGTTCGGGCGAGGTTTCGAGGATTTCATCCACCGAACCGGCAACGAACTGGAACAACTCTGCGATTTCGGCCAGCCGCGCACGCGCGTCGGCGTCCTCGACGCGGGTGACCTGGATTGTCGCATTGCCATTGAGCATGCCCTCCAGCACCTGGCCAAAGCGCCCGGCGTCACGGCCGAAGGCATCGGCCGCCTGGGCGGCGCTGTCGTCACCGGCCAGCACGGTGTTAACCGAGCCAAGGATGCGTTCGGCCAGCAACAGCTGGCGCTGGGCCACCGCAACCTGATTGGCCGGGGCACCGCTCTGCAGCAGGATCTCGACCACTTTTTCGTATTCCACCTGCAACTGCGGCACGGTCTCGGCCAGGGTCGCTGCCACCTGGTGCAGCGACAGCACGGTCTGCTCGCTGGCCAGGATGATGTCGGTGTTCTTGCGCAGGTTTTCCCAGTCGCGGCGTACCGATTCCATCTCGTCACGCACCGAAGGTGGCGCGGGCGGCAGGCCAGTGGACTTGTCACCCTGGCGCAGGTAGCCCCAGCGCCGTTCGAAATCATTGCGTGCATCCGACAGCAGCTTGAAGGCCAGGGCCTTGCCGGTGGCCGCCTCGGTGGCGTTCTTGGCGATACGCTGCGACAGCACGCGCAGCTCGCCGGCATGGCCGATGTACTGCTTGTCGTAGTTGGATTGGGTATTCAGGTAAGCAAAGTTGGCGAACAGCAAGATGATCGAAAGGATCAGGATCAGGAACAGCACGGTGATCTGCGCGATGCTGCGGGTACGTGGGCTCACGGTAGTGGCAGTGACGGGGGTGGCAGGCTTGTTCACGTTCGCAGGTCCTATAACGCCACATCGAGAAATCCCGGCGCCTGGGCCAGGGCGAAGGGGCTGAAGATCGCCCAGTTACGTTCACGCGGAAAATACCCCTGCACAAAGCGTGCAGCGGCAGGGATCAGCGGCTGCGGCGGCGACAGCTGCAGGCTGTCGAGGGCAAAGTGCTGAAGGCCCAGCACCTCGTCGACCAGCAAACCGACGAACAGGTCGTCGTGATCCAGCACCAGCACTCGCCGCTGCTTGCCCGGTGCGGCGTGACCCAGGCCGAAGAAGCAGCTCAGGTCCATCACCGGCAACAGCCGGCCACGCAGGTTGGCCACCCCGCACACCCACGGCTGCACGCCGGGGACGCGGCTACTGCGCGGTTCGCGCAGCACCTCGGCCACTTCGCCCATGGGCGCGACGAACCACTGCCCGGCAATGCGAAAGCCAATGCCGCTCCACTGCTGCACGCGGTTGTCCTGCGGCGGCTGGTCGGCGACCAGCAGGCGACAGCGCCGGTCGATGTCCAGCAACAACTCAAAGGCGGTCAGCGACGCGCCTTGCGGGCGGGTGGTCAAGCCCCCAGCACTTCTTTGAGCTTGGCGATCAGCGCCTCCTCTTCCACCGGTTTGGTCAGGAAGTCACGGGCACCCTGGCGCGTGGCCCAGATACGGTCGGTTTCCTGGTCCTTGGTGGTTACCACGATCACTGGAATAGCGCTGGTCTCCGGGTCCTTGCTGAGCTGGCGGGTGGCCTGGAAGCCGTTCATGCCAGGCATGACGATGTCCATCAGCACCGCGTCGGGCTTGTCCTGCCGGGCCAGGGCCACGCCGTCGGCACCGTTGCTGGCCTTGAGCACCTGGTAGCCGTGCTTTTCCAGCCATTCGGTCAATCTGTACATCTCTGTCGGCGAGTCGTCGACAATCAGAACTCGGGCCATGCTGTTTCCCCATCAGGAAAGTAGGACCGCGCCATGGCGGGGCTCGGTCAGGGTGCGTGTTGTTGAGGTGCGGCAAACCCGGGCACATGGGCGCGGATCGCGTCGAGCAGTTCTTCCTTGCTGAACGGCTTGGTCAGGAATTGATCGGAACCGACCACCCGGCCACGGGCCTTGTCAAACAGGCCATCGCGGGACGACAGCAGGATAACCGGGGTGTCCTTGAAGGCACTGTTGTGCTTGATTACCGCGCAGGTCTGGTAGCCGTCCAGGCGTGGCATCAACACATCGACGAAAATGATACTGGGCTGATGGTCGACGATCTTGGCCAGGGCATCGAAGCCATCGCTGGCGGTGATCACCTCGCAGCCCGCTTCACCGAGCAACATCTGCGCGGTGCGGCGGATCGTGCGGGAATCGTCGATCACCATCACCTTCAGGGGTTGTTCCATAGACGCCTACCAGTAGGATTGAAGCCGCAAGTTGCAAGCGGCAAGCTGCAAGAAAGCAGCTCGGCGCATGGATGCTCTTTTCTTGAGGCTTGTAGCTCAAGGCTTGCAGCTGCATTTTTAGCATACTCCGGGTGGCCATTCCATCTGCCGCGCCCCTTGACCGTCGGCGTTCGCGGCGCCACCCTGAGCCACTTTTCTTTCGATCCACTGCGGCCACCTGCCGCCAAGAGGACCCCCCATGAGCGTTCGCCTCGGCATTGTGATGGACCCCATCGCGTCCATCTCCTACAAGAAGGACAGCTCGCTGGCCATGCTGCTGGCCGCCCAGGCACGCGGCTGGAGCCTGTTCTACATGGAACAGCAAGACCTGTATCAGGGCGAAGGCAAGGCCCGCGCCCGCATGCGCCCGCTGAAGGTGTTTGCCGACCCTGCACGCTGGTTCGAACTGGGCGAGGAGCAGGACAGCCCGCTGGCAGAGCTGGACGCAATCCTGATGCGCAAGGACCCGCCCTTCGACATGGAGTTCGTCTACAGCACTTACCTGCTGGAACAGGCCGAGAACGATGGCGTACTGGTGGTAAACCGCCCGCAAAGCCTGCGCGACTGCAACGAGAAGATGTTCGCCACGTTGTTCCCGCAATGCACCACCCCGACCTTGGTCAGCCGCCGCCCGGACATCATTCGCGAATTCACCGCCAAGCATGCCGACGTGATCCTCAAGCCACTGGATGGCATGGGCGGTACATCGATCTTCCGTCACCGGGCTGGCGACCCCAACCTGTCGGTGATCCTGGAAACCCTGACCGCACTGGGCACCCAGCAGATCATGGCGCAGGCCTACCTGCCGGCAATCAAGGACGGCGACAAGCGCATCCTGATGATCGATGGCGAGCCAGTGGACTATTGCCTGGCACGCATTCCGGCCAGCGGCGAAACCCGTGGCAACCTGGCCGCGGGCGGGCGTGGCGAAGCCCGCCCACTGTCCGAGCGCGACCGCTGGATCGCCGCCCAGGTCGGCCCGACGCTGCGCGAGAAGGGCCTGCTGTTCGTTGGCCTGGACGTGATCGGCGACTACCTCACCGAAATCAACGTCACAAGCCCCACCTGTATCCGCGAAATCGATGCCGCCTACAACACCGATATCGGTGGCAAGCTGATGGATGCCATTGATCGCAAGCTAAAGGCACGCTGACAGCCAACGCGAAGTAAAGCCGTAGAGTGGGGTATGATGCCGGTCCTATTCGACTGAGCTGCTGCCCCGCCCTGCGGTTGCTGGATACCTGATGACGCACCCCGCTGACGTCCCTGCCGACCTGCTGCCTCCCCGTGTTCGCCCTGCGGACCGGCTTGGCTTCACCCTGTTCCTGGCTGCGCTGGTGCACCTGGCGCTGATCCTTGGCGTCGGCTTCACCGTAGTCAAGCCTGCCGAAATCCGCCACACCATGGACATCACCCTGGCCACCTTCAAGAGCGAGAAACCGCCCGAGAAGGCTGACTTCCAGGCCCAGGACAACCAGCAAGGCAGCGGCACCCTGGACAAGAAAGCGGTGCCCAAGACCACCGAGCTGGCGCCGTTCCAGGACAGCAAGATCAACAAGATCACCCCACCGCCTGCGGCCAGGCCCGAGGTAGTCCCACCCCCTCCCCCGAAAAAGTCGGCAGTGGTGACGACGGCGCCCAAGCCGCACAAGGTCGAGCCCAAACCCAAGGAAAGCAAAGCGCAGCCCAAGCCAGCCGCACCGGCACCGGACTTCGACAGCTCGCAGCTGTCCAGCCAGATCGCCAGCCTGGAGGCGGAGCTGTCCAACGAGCAGCAAATGTACGCCAAGCGCCCGCGCATCCATCGCCTGAACGCCGCGTCGACCATGCGCGACAAGGGCGCCTGGTACAAGGAAGAGTGGCGCAAGAAGGTCGAGCGCGTGGGTAACCTCAACTACCCCGACGAAGCACGCCGACAGCAAATCTACGGCAACTTGCGCATGATGGTGTCGATCAACCGCGATGGCTCGCTGTACGAGGTGCTGGTACTGGAATCATCCGGGCAGCCCGTGCTGGACCAGGCGGCGCAACGCATCGTGCGGCTGGCCGCGCCGTTTGCACCGTTTACCGGGGATCTGGCCGAGTTTGACCGGCTGGAGATCATTCGTACCTGGCGGTTTGCCCGTGGGGACCGTTTGTCCAGTAACTGATTTTCTGCCTGTGCCGGCCTCTTTTTGTGGGCACGCCCGCTCCCACAGGTTGCTCGCCGGCCATGAAGCCTGTGGCGTACCGTCGGGAGCGGGCATCCCCGCGAAGGGGCCGGCACCAGCGACACAAAGCCCACCTTGTCAGTCTCGCCACCTGGCGCCACACTATCCCCCATGAAAACCCTCGCACCCAGCTACCTCAAGCACCAGTTCCTGATCGCCATGCCGCACATGGCCGATCCGAACTTCGCCCAGACCCTCACGTATATCGTCGAGCACAATGAGCATGGCGCCATGGGCCTGGTGGTCAACCGACCACAGGAACTGAGCCTGGCCGACATCCTCGAGCAACTGCGCCCGGACGAAACGCCGCCGGCCAGCACCTTGCAGGTGCCGATCTACCAGGGTGGCCCGGTACAAACCGACCGCGGCTTCGTGCTGCACAGCAGCGAGTGCAGTTTCCAGGCCAGCGTGGCGCTGGAAGGGCTGTCGCTGACCACGTCACAGGACATACTGCTGGCTATCGCCGCCGGGGTGGGCCCGAAGCAGAGCCTGATCACCTTGGGCTATGCCGGTTGGGAAGCGGGCCAACTGGAAGCGGAGTTGGCCGACAACGCCTGGCTGAACTGCCCGTTCGACCCGGAAATCGTCTTCGGCATGGCCAGCGACCTGCGCCTTGAGGCTGCGGCCGCCAGCCTGGGGATCAACCTGCACCTGCTGACCAGCCAGGCGGGCCACGCCTGATGGCTGAGCTACGCCTGCTGCTGGGCTTCGACTATGGCAGCAAACAGATCGGCGTGGCCGTCGGCCAGGTGATTACCGGCCAGGCCCGCGAACTGTGCACCCTGAAGGCGCAGAACGGCGTACCGGACTGGGCCCAGGTGGAAAAGCTGATTGCCGAATGGAAGCCAGATGCCATTGTCGTCGGCCTGCCGCTGAACATGGACGGCACGCCCAGCGAAATGAGCGCCCGCGCCGAAAAGTTCGCCCGCCGCCTGAACGGCCGCTTCAACCTGCCCGTGCACACGCACGACGAGCGCCTGACCACCTTCGAGGCCAAAGGCGAGCGCATGGCCCGTGGCGGCCAGCGTGGCAGCTACCGCGACAACCCGGTCGATGCCATTGCCGCTGCCTTGCTGCTGCAAGGCTGGCTGGAGGCCAATACCTGATCATCTTTGCCGCCGGGCCCACCCGGCGCACCCTTCCGAGGAGCCCGCAATGAGCCTACCCAATCCCGCCGAGCTGATCCGGCAGATGGCTGTCGACCTTCGTGCCCACCTGGCGCGCCGGGCAATCACCGAGCCCCGTTACATCGGTATCCGCACCGGCGGCGTCTGGGTTGCCCAGGCCCTGCAGGATGCCATGGCCGACACCAGCCCCATGGGTACCCTGGACGTCTCGTTCTACCGCGATGACTTCAGCCAGAACGGCCTGCACCCACAAGTGCGCCCGTCCGAGCTGCCGTTCGAGGTCGAAGGCCAGCATCTGGTGCTGGTGGATGACGTGCTGATGAGCGGTCGTACCATCCGCGCGGCGCTCAACGAACTGTTCGATTACGGCCGCCCGGCCAGCGTCACCCTGGTCTGCCTGCTGGACCTGGATGCCGGCGAACTGCCGATTCGCCCGAACGTGCTCGGCGCCACCCTGTCGCTGGGCGCCCATGAACGGGTAAAATTGACCGGACCCGCACCGCTCGCCCTCGAGCGCCAGGACCTCGCCTCCGCTTCCGCCCTTTAAGAGTCCCCCGCGATGACGCCAATCGACGCCAAGCGCCCGCTGCAGCTCAATGATCAGGGCCAGCTGCGCCACTTCCTCTCGCTTGACGGTTTGCCCCGCGAACTGCTCACCGAGATCCTCGACACCGCCGACTCCTTCCTGGAAGTCGGTGCCCGGGCTGTGAAAAAAGTCCCGTTGCTGCGCGGCAAGACTGTGTGCAACGTGTTCTTCGAGAACTCGACCCGTACCCGTACCACCTTCGAGCTGGCAGCCCAGCGCCTGTCGGCCGACGTGATCAGCCTGAACGTGTCGACTTCCTCGACCAGCAAGGGCGAGACCCTGTTCGACACCCTGCGCAACCTCGAAGCCATGGCCGCCGACATGTTCGTCGTACGCCACTCCGACTCCGGCGCCGCGCACTTCATCGCCGAGCACGTGTGCCCGGAAGTGGCCGTGATCAACGGCGGTGACGGCCGCCACGCGCACCCGACCCAGGGCATGCTCGACATGCTCACCATCCGCCGTCACAAAGGCAGCTTCGAAAACCTGTCCGTGGCCATCGTCGGCGACATCCTGCACTCGCGTGTGGCCCGTTCCGACATGCTCGCGCTCAAAGCGCTGGGTTGCCCGGACATCCGCGTGATCGGGCCGAAAACCCTGATCCCGATCGGTATCGAGCAGTACGGCGTAAAGGTCTACACCGACCTCGCCGAAGGCCTGAAAGACGTCGACGTGGTGATCATGCTGCGCCTGCAGCGTGAGCGCATGGCCGGTGGCCTGCTGCCCAGTGAAGGCGAGTTCTACCGCCTGTTCGGCCTGACGACTGCACGCCTGGCCGGGGCCAAGCCTGACGCCATCGTCATGCACCCGGGCCCGATCAACCGTGGCGTGGAAATCGAGTCGGCGGTTGCCGATGGCAAGCACTCGGTGATCCTCAACCAGGTCACCTACGGTATCGCCGTGCGCATGGCCGTGCTGTCCATGGCCATGAGCGGGCAGAACGCGCAACGTCAATTGGACCAGGAGAACGCCCAGTGACCATCAGTATTCTCGGCGCACGGGTGATCGACCCCAACAGCGGCCTGGACCAGGTCACCGACCTGCACCTGGACGGCGGCCGCATTGTCGCCATCGGCGCCGCACCGGCCGGTTTCAGCGCCAGCCGCACGATCCAGGCTGATGGCCTGGTCGCTGCGCCCGGCCTGGTCGACCTGGGCGTGTCCCTGCGCGAGCCGGGTTACAGCCGTAAAGGCAACATCGCCAGTGAAACCCGCGCTGCCGTTGCCGGCGGTGTCACCAGCCTGTGCTGCCCGCCACAGACCAAGCCTGTGCTGGACACCTCGGCGGTAGCCGAACTTATCCTTGACCGCGCCCGCGAAGCCGCCAACAGCAAGGTCTACCCGGTCGGCGCCCTGACCAAGGGCCTGGAGGGCGAGCAACTGGCCGAACTGGTGGCCCTGCGTGACACCGGTTGCGTAGCGTTTGGCAACGGCCTGAAGGAAATCCCCAACAACCGTACCCTGGCCCGCGCCCTGGAGTATGCCGCCACCTTCGATCTGACGGTGGTGTTCCACTCCCAGGACCGCGATCTGGCCCAGGGCGGCCTGGCCCACGAAGGTGCCATGGCCAGCTTCCTCGGGCTGCCGGGCATCCCGGAAAGCGCCGAAACCGTGGCCCTGGCGCGCAACCTGCTGCTGGTGGAACAGAGCGGCGTGCGTGCGCACTTCAGCCAGATCACCAGCGCCCGTGGCGCGCGGCTGATCGCCCAGGCCCAGGCCTTGGGCCTGCCGGTAACCGCCGATGTAGCGCTGTACCAGCTGATCCTCACGGACGAGTCGCTGCGCGAGTTCTCCAGCCTGTACCACGTGCAGCCGCCGCTGCGCACCGCTGCCGACCGTGACGGGTTGCGCGAGGCGGTGAAGTCAGGGGTGATCCAGGCCATCTCCAGCCACCACCAGCCGCACGAGCGCGACGCCAAGCTGGCCCCGTTCGGCGCCACCGAGCCGGGTATCAGCAGCGTCGAGTTGCTGCTGCCACTGGCCATGACCCTGGTGCAGGACGGCCTGCTCGACCTGCCGACCTTGCTGGCTCGTCTGAGCAGCGGCCCGGCTGCCGCGCTGCGCCTGCCGGCCGGTGAGCTGAAAGTGGGTGGCGCGGCCGACCTGGTGCTGTTCGACCCGCAAGCGTCCACCGTTGCTGGCGAACAATGGTTCTCCCGTGGCGAGAACTGCCCGTTCATCGGCCACTGCCTGCCGGGCGCGGTGCGTTATACCTTGGTCGATGGGCACATCTGCCACGAGGCCTGAGTAACATGCTTCGCGGGCACGCCCGCGAATGCCTTCACATAGCCACCCCGCCAAGCGCGACCATTCATCCCCCCCGGTTGAAATCCTTCCCCCCACCCCCATATGAGTCTGCATCAGGCACTTTCGCCCCGCTGCGTGGAGACTCTCCCCTTGACCACAATCGTTTCTGTCCGCCGTAACGGCAAAGTCGTCATGGGCGGCGACGGCCAGGTATCCCTTGGCAACACCGTGATGAAAGGCAACGCCAAGAAGGTGCGCCGCCTGTACCACGGCCAGGTCATCGCGGGCTTCGCCGGCGCTACTGCCGACGCCTTCACCCTGTTCGAGCGCTTTGAAGGTCAGCTGGAAAAACACCAGGGTCACCTGGTACGCGCCGCCGTCGAGCTGGCCAAGGAATGGCGTACCGACCGCTCCCTGAGCCGCCTGGAAGCCATGCTGGCCGTGGCCAACAAGGATGCATCCCTGATCATCACCGGCAACGGTGATGTGGTCGAACCCGAAGATGGCCTGATCGCCATGGGGTCCGGCGGCGCCTATGCCCAGGCCGCAGCCCGTGCCCTGCTGAACAAGACCGACCTCTCGGCCCGCGAAATCGCCGAGACCGCCCTGAACATCGCCGGCGACATCTGCGTCTTCACCAACCACAACCTGACCATCGAGGAGCAGGACTTGGCCGACTGATTCAGCTGTTCTGGCGCCCCTTCCCGGTGAAGGGGCTTTTCCACGCTGACTCACCTGCCCAAGGACCGTATTGATCATGTCCATGACCCCCCGCGAGATCGTCCACGAACTCAACCGCCACATCATCGGCCAGGACGACGCCAAGCGCGCCGTGGCCATTGCCCTGCGCAACCGCTGGCGGCGTATGCAGCTCCCTGCAGAGCTGCGTGCCGAAGTCACCCCCAAGAACATCCTGATGATCGGCCCTACCGGCGTCGGCAAGACCGAAATCGCCCGCCGGCTGGCCAAACTGGCCAACGCGCCGTTCCTCAAGGTCGAAGCCACCAAGTTCACCGAAGTGGGCTACGTGGGCCGCGACGTCGAGTCGATCATCCGTGACCTGGCCGATGCCGCGCTGAAGATGCTGCGCGAGCAGGAAATCATCCGCGTGCGCCACCGCGCCGAAGACGCCGCCGAAGACCGCATCCTCGACGCCCTGCTGCCCCAGGCACGCGTCACCAGCTTCAGCGAAGAAGCCGCACAGACCAGCAGCGACTCTAACACCCGCCAGCTGTTCCGCAAGCGCCTGCGCGAAGGCCAGCTGGACGACAAGGAAATCGAGATTGAAGTGGCCGATGCCGTCGGTGTCGAAATTGCTGCGCCGCCCGGCATGGAAGAAATGACCAACCAGCTGCAGAGCCTGTTTGCCAACATGGGCAAGGGCAAGCGCAAAGCGCGCAAGCTGAAGGTGAAAGAAGCGCTGAAGATGGTTCGCGATGAAGAAGCGAGCCGCCTGGTCAACGAGGAAGAGCTCAAGGCCAAGGCCCTGGAAGCAGTCGAACAGCACGGTATCGTGTTCATCGACGAAATCGACAAGGTTGCCAAGCGTGGCAACGTTGGCGGTGCCGACGTGTCCCGTGAAGGCGTACAGCGCGACCTGCTGCCGCTGATCGAAGGCTGCACCGTCAACACCAAGCTGGGCATGGTCAAGACCGACCACATTCTGTTCATTGCCTCGGGTGCGTTCCACCTGAGCAAGCCGAGCGACCTGGTGCCCGAGCTGCAAGGCCGTCTGCCGATTCGTGTCGAGCTGAAGGCACTGACCCCGGAAGACTTCGAGCGTATCCTGCAGGAGCCGCACGCGTCGCTGACCGAGCAGTACCAGGCATTGCTGAAGACCGAAGGCCTGAACATCGAATTCCTCGCCGACGGCATCAAGCGCCTGGCCGAGATTGCCTACCAGGTCAACGAGAAGACCGAAAACATCGGTGCTCGCCGCCTGCACACCCTGCTCGAGCGCTTGCTCGAAGAAGTGTCGTTCAGTGCGGGCGACCTGGCCAGCACCCATGACGAAGCGCCGATCCAGATCGACGCGGCGTATGTGAACAGCCACCTGGGTGAGCTGGCACAGAACGAAGACCTGTCGCGTTACATCCTGTAAGACCGGTTCTGACAGTTTCGCGGGCAAGCCCGCTCCTGCACATGTCACCCCATCCCTTGGGCCTGTGGTGATCCGTGCAGGGGCAGGCTTGCCCGCGAAGAGGCCTTGAATCCCTCCCCCATAAGCTGGAAGCTGTGCTTCATCAGCTCCCGAGAGATTCTGCCCATGGCCCGCCTGCCTACCGCCATCAACCTGCACAAAGCCTCCAAAACCCTCAGCCTCACCTACGCGCCCGGCGAGGTCTACCACCTGCCCGCCGAATTCCTGCGCGTGCACTCTCCCTCCGCCGAGGTCCAGGGCCACGGCAATCCCATCCTGCAGTTCGGCAAGATCAACGTCGGCCTCAGCGGCCTGGAACCTGCCGGCCAATATGCACTGAAACTGACCTTCGACGACGGCCATGACAGCGGCTTGTTCACCTGGGAATACCTTGAGCAACTGTGCCTGCGCCAGGAACAACTGTGGGCGGAATACCTCGACGAGTTGCACAAGGCCGGCAAATCCCGCGACCCAGCCGAATCTGTGGTCAAGCTCATGCTCTAGCGCAAGGCCTGCGGGGTTTAGAGCGCATTTTCTAAATTCATCTGTTTGAATGACTTGCAGACAGCCCAGTGAAGGGCTGTCTTGCGCATTACACGAAAGTCGGGTAACCAATGGGTGTGGCAAGTTCCCTGCATGACTTTGCAGGTCGTCAGAACCCACGCAGCACCGCTGTTCCTTATCACTGGTCACCCGAGTAGCAGTACCGGGCTCAGGGCTGTGCACCCACCACAGCAACCGGTACTCGTCTCAGGACAACGGAGCGTCGTAGATGAGTAACAAGAACAACGATGAGCTGCAGCGGCAGGCCTCGGAAAACACCCTGGGGCTGAACCCGGTCATCGGCATCCGCCGCAAGGACCTTTTGAGCTCGGCACGCACCGTGCTGCGCCAGGCCGTGCGCCAACCGCTGCACAGCGCCAAGCATGTGGCTCACTTTGGCCTGGAGCTGAAGAACGTGTTGCTGGGCAAATCCAGCCTGGCCCCGGACAGCGACGACCGTCGCTTCAATGACCCGGCCTGGAGCAACAACCCGCTGTACCGCCGCTACCTGCAAACCTACCTGGCCTGGCGCAAGGAGCTGCAGGACTGGGTGAGCAGCAGCGACCTGTCCCCCCAGGACATCAGCCGCGGCCAGTTCGTCATCAACCTGATGACCGAGGCCATGGCGCCGACCAATACCCTGTCCAACCCGGCTGCGGTCAAACGCTTCTTCGAAACCGGCGGCAAGAGCCTGCTCGATGGCCTGTCCAACCTGGCCAAGGACATGGTCAACAACGGCGGCATGCCCAGCCAGGTGAACATGGATGCCTTCGAAGTGGGCAAGAACCTGGGCACCAGCGAAGGCGCGGTGGTGTACCGCAACGATGTGCTGGAACTGATCCAGTACAGCCCCATCACCGAACAGGTGCATGCCCGTCCGCTGCTGGTGGTACCGCCGCAGATCAACAAGTTCTACGTGTTCGACCTCAGCCCGGAAAAGAGCCTGGCGCGCTTCTGCCTGCGCTCGCAGCAGCAGACCTTCATCATCAGCTGGCGCAACCCGACCAAGGCCCAGCGCGAATGGGGCCTGTCCACCTACATCGATGCGCTGAAAGAAGCCGTCGACGCGGTGCTGTCGATTACCGGCAGCAAGGACCTGAACATGCTCGGCGCCTGCTCCGGTGGCATCACCTGTACCGCACTGGTGGGCCACTATGCCGCCATTGGCGAGAACAAGGTCAACGCCCTGACCCTGCTGGTCAGCGTGCTGGACACCACCATGGACAACCAGGTTGCGTTGTTTGTCGACGAGCAGACCTTGGAGGCCGCCAAGCGCCACTCTTATCAGGCGGGCGTGCTCGAAGGCAGCGAAATGGCCAAGGTGTTCGCCTGGATGCGCCCGAACGACCTGATCTGGAACTACTGGGTAAACAACTACCTGCTCGGCAATGAGCCCCCCGTGTTCGACATCCTGTTCTGGAACAACGACACCACGCGCCTGCCTGCCGCCTTCCACGGCGACCTGATCGAAATGTTCAAGAACAACCCGCTGACCCGCCCCGAAGCCCTGGAGGTATGCGGCACCGCGATCGACCTGAAACAGGTCAAATGCGACATCTACAGCCTCGCCGGCACCAACGACCACATCACCCCATGGCAGTCGTGCTACCGCTCGGCACATCTGTTCGGCGGCAAGATCGAATTCGTACTGTCCAACAGCGGGCATATCCAGAGCATCCTCAACCCGCCGGGCAACCCGAAAGCACGTTTCATGACCGGTGCCGACCGCCCGGGTGACCCGGCGGCCTGGCAGGAAAACGCCACCAAGCATGCAGACTCCTGGTGGTTGCACTGGCAAAGTTGGCTGGGCGAGCGCGCCGGCGCGCTGAAAAAGGCACCGACCCGCCTGGGCAACCGTGCCTACACCGCCGGCGAAGCCTCCCCAGGCACCTACGTTCACGAGCGTTGAGTTACAGCGCCGTGGCGGCCTGTGGGGCGCCACGGTGTTTACTTCACCCAAGAGTCACGTGCATGCCGCAACCCTATATTTTCAGGACCGTCCAGCTGGACAACCAGTCAATCCGCACCGCCGTTCGCCCGGGCAAGCCGCACCTGACGCCGTTGCTGATCTTCAATGGCATCGGCGCCAACCTTGAGCTGGTGTTCCCGTTCATCGAAGCACTGGACCAGGACCTGGAAGTCATCGCCTTCGATGTGCCCGGGGTCGGCGGCTCGTCCACACCACGCCACCCGTATCGCTTCCCCGGGCTGGCCAAACTGACCGCGCGGATGCTCGACTACCTCGACTACGGTCAGGTCAACGTCATCGGCGTTTCCTGGGGCGGCGCCCTGGCCCAGCAGTTTGCTCACGATTACCCCGAGCGCTGCAAGAAGCTGGTGCTGGCCGCCACTGCTGCTGGCGCGGTAATGGTGCCAGGCAAGCCCAAGGTGCTGTGGATGATGGCCAGCCCCCGGCGTTACGTGCAGCCGTCGCATGTCATCCGCATTGCACCGATGATCTATGGCGGCGGCTTCCGACGTGACCCCGACCTGGCCATGCACCATGCCGCCAAGGTGCGCTCCGGCGGCAAGCTGGGCTACTACTGGCAGCTGTTCGCCGGGCTGGGCTGGACCAGCATCCACTGGCTGCACAAGATCCAGCAGCCCACCCTGGTACTGGCCGGCGACGACGACCCGCTGATCCCGTTGATCAACATGCGCCTGCTGGCCTGGCGTATTCCCAATGCCCAGCTACACATTATCGACGACGGCCATCTGTTCCTGATCACCCGTGCCGAAGCCGTCGCCCCGATCATCATGAAGTTCCTGCAGGAAGAACGTCAGCGAGCGGTCATGCACCCCCGCCCGGCCTCGGGGGGGTGAAACAGCTGCGGCCTGACAGGGGAAATGGATCAGACGAGGGAGTGTTGCCATGACAGACAAACCGGCCAAAGGATCGACAACGCTCCCCGGCACCCGCATGAACGTGCAGAACGCCATCCTCGGCCTGCGCGGCCGCGACCTGCTTTCCACGCTGCGCAACGTCGGCCGCCACGGCCTGCGCCACCCGCTGCATACCGCGCATCATCTGCTGGCGCTTGGCGGGCAGCTGGGGCGGGTGATGCTGGGGGACACGCCCTACCAGCCGAACCCGCGTGACGCACGCTTCAGTGACCCGACCTGGAGCCAGAACCCGTTCTACCGCCGCGGCCTGCAGGCCTATCTGGCCTGGCAGAAGCAGACACGCCAGTGGATCGATGAAAGCCATTTGAACGACGATGATCGAGCCCGCGCCCACTTTCTGTTCAACCTGATCAACGATGCGCTGGCCCCCAGCAACTCACTGCTCAATCCGCTGGCGGTCAAGGAGCTGTTCAACACCGGCGGCCAGAGCCTGGTGCGCGGCGTGGCCCACCTGCTCGACGACCTGCGTCACAACGATGGGCTGCCGCGTCAGGTGGACGAGCGCGCCTTCGAAGTGGGCGTTAACCTGGCCGCAACCCCTGGCGCAGTGGTATTTCGCAACGAGCTGCTGGAGCTGATCCAGTACTCGCCGATGAGCGAAAAGCAACACGCACGCCCACTGCTGGTCGTGCCGCCTCAGATCAACAAGTTCTACATCTTCGACCTCAGCGCCACCAACAGCTTCGTCCAGTACATGCTCAAAAGCGGCTTGCAGGTGTTCATGGTCAGCTGGCGCAACCCCGACCCACGCCACCGTGAATGGGGCCTTTCCAGCTACGTGCAAGCCCTGGAGGAAGCGCTCAATGCCTGCCGCAGTATCAGCGGCAACCGCGACCCCAACCTGATGGGCGCCTGTGCCGGCGGCCTGACCATGGCCGCACTGCAAGGCCACCTGCAAGCCAAGAAGCAATTGCGCCGGGTGCGCAGTGCCACGTACCTGGTCAGCTTGCTGGACAGCAAGTTCGAAAGCCCGGCCAGCCTGTTCGCCGATGAGCAGACCATCGAAGCGGCCAAGCGCCGCTCTTATCAGCGCGGCGTGCTGGATGGTGGCGAAGTGGCGCGGATCTTCGCCTGGATGCGGCCCAACGACCTGATCTGGAACTACTGGGTCAATAACTACCTGCTCGGCAAGACACCGCCGGCGTTCGACATCCTGTACTGGAATGCCGACAGCACGCGCCTGCCCGCCGCGCTGCATGGCGACCTGCTGGAGTTTTTCAAGCTCAACCCCTTGACCTACGCGTCCGGGCTGGAGGTGTGCGGTACGCCGATCGACCTGCAGCAGGTCAATATCGACAGCTTTACCGTGGCCGGCAGCAACGACCACATCACGCCATGGGACGCGGTGTACCGCTCGGCCTTGCTGCTGGGTGGCGAGCGGCGCTTCGTGCTGGCCAACAGCGGGCATATCCAGAGCATCATCAACCCGCCAGGCAACCCCAAGGCCTACTACCTGGCCAACCCCAAGCTGAGCAGCGACCCACGCGCCTGGTTCCACGACGCCAAGCGCAGCGAAGGCAGCTGGTGGCCATTGTGGCTGGAGTGGATCACCGCCCGCTCCGGCCTGCTCAAGACGCCGCGCACTGAACTGGGCAACGCCACTTATCCACCGCTAGGCCCCGCGCCAGGCACCTACGTGCTGACCCGATGAGCTGCTGACTGGATGAAAACCCGCGACCGTATCCTTGAATGCGCCCTGCAGTTGTTCAACCAGCAGGGCGAACCCAACGTATCCACCCTGGAAATTGCCAACGAACTCGGCATCAGCCCAGGCAACCTGTACTACCACTTCCATGGCAAGGAGCCCTTGGTACTGGGCTTGTTCGAGCGTTTTGAAGAAGCGTTGATGCCGTTGCTGGACCCGCCGCTGGAGGTGCGGCTGGACGCAGAGGATTACTGGCTGTTTCTGCACTTGATCGTCGAGCGCATGGCTCAGTACCGCTTCCTGTTCCAGGACCTGTCCAACCTGACCGGGCGCCTGCCCAAGCTCGCCCGAGGCATGCGCAGCCTGATCAATGCAATCAAACGCACGCTGGCGGCGCTGTTGGCCAGCCTCAAGAGCCAAGGGCTGGTGGAGAGTGATACCCAGGCGCTGGGGCAACTGGTTGAGCAGATCACACTGACGCTGATGTTCTCGCTGGATTACCAGCGTGTGCTGGGGCGCGAGGGGGATGTGGGGATCGTGGTGTACCAGGTGATGATGCTGGTGGCCCCGCATCTGCAGGCTCAGGCCCGGGCGGCGGCGGAGCAGCTGGCAGTGAAGTACCTGGAGAGCTAGGCCGAGCAGATCCGTGGTGGGGCCTTCGCGGGCATGCCCGCTCCCACAGGGTCTGCGCTGATTTTCGGATCTGCGCTGTACCTGTGGGAGCGGGCGAGCCCGCGAAGAGGGCAACGCGGTATCAGATCAGGGTACCGGTGCCGGTAGGTGCCGATGGCGTGCTGCCGGCCGGGGTGGCGGCAGGTGCCGGTGCTGTGGTCGCAGCAGGCGCAGCGCTGGCCGCTGGGGCGGCTGGCTTGGCGGCTGCCGGTTTGGCCGGAGCCTTCTTCACCGCAGGTTTCTTGGCCGCTGCCGGCTTCGCCGCAGGCTTGGCTGCTGCAGGCTTGGCTGCAGGTTTTGCCGCTGCGGTTTTGGCTGCGGGTTTCGCCGCTGCCGTTTTTGCCGCAGGCTTGGCTGCCGCTGCCTTGGCCAGTGGCTTGGCCGCAGCCTTGCTTGCAGCCGGCTTGGTTGCTGCAGCGCGCGACGAAATCGGCGTAACCGAAGCACCGGTCAGCTTCTCGATCTGCTTGGTCAGGCTGTCCACCTGCTGGTGCAGTGCCTTGATCTCGTTGCGGCTCGGCACGCCAAGGCGCGAGATGGCGCTGTTAAGGCGCTTGTCGAAGGCTTCTTCAAGTTCGCTCCACTTGCCCAGCGCACGGTCCTTCACGCCTGACACCCGCGAAGTGGTCGAAGACTTGGCAGTCTCGGCAACATCTTCAGCCGTCTTTTTCGCCTGCTTCTCGGCCTTCTCGCCATCCTTCACCAGCGAGTCGAACAGCTTCGGGCCGTCCTGGTCGATCTTCGAATAGATACCCAGCCCCGCCAGCCAGATCTTGCGGGAGTATTTCTCGATCCCGCCGACCCAGGAGCTGCCTTCTTTTTCGGTGTTCTTCTTGCCAGCCATCCTGCTCTCCTTATGGTTTGTGCGCGACGCGCTCAAGCAGCTCATGCAACTGTTCAAGCTTGATCGACAACGCCTCAACGTCATGTTTAGACGGAATACCCAGGCGATTCAAGGCGCGACCGACCCGTGCGTCGAAAGCTTTTTCGATCTTGTCGAGTTGAATTTCTACCTTGCCGCGTACGCGGCTCACTTCTTCACCGACTTCGTCAAGCTGGTGGTTGGCGGCATCGAGCTCTTTGTCGATGCGCTTCTTGCCGCGCGTCTCGACACCTTCACCCGCCCTGACCAGCTCTTTGAAGTAGTCAGAGCCTTCCTGACCAACGCGGGCGTAGGCGCCGATACCGGCCAGCCAGATCTTGCGCGCATAGCCGCGCACCTCGCCAAGCGTGCCCAGGGCTTCGTCTTTTTTCTTCACAATCACTTTGGCCATGCTGTGTACCTCATGCTCATGAGTGGTGGAAAACCGCCCATGGAGGCTGGGCTTGAGCATAAGGTAGGGAAGAAAATTAGAAACCTCACCCTAAGGTCGTCGTTGTCGCATCTATATACCGCAAGCCCCGTTGACCATCGCGCTAGCGTCGCAGGCTTCACCTCACGGACATCGACGCCATGACTGCTGTAGCAAACCCACCCAGGCTGACGTTCAAGCAAAGCGTGGCAGCCTGTTTCTCCAAACGACCCAGCGTGCGGGACGTTTTATCAAAAGAAGCATTCCAGATTTTCAACGACCGGTATCCATGGTTGCACCGCAACCACCCTCACATCACATCGCTCGATCCTTTCGTCATCCTGCATGCACCGGCCAGCACAGGTGATCTCCCACGTCAGAGCGGGTTGCTGGACGAGCTTCTCAGGCATTTTCTGGCCAAGGAACGTGCGCAACCAAGCGCCGCAGACAAGCTGAGCATCAGCCCGCCCCATGTGTTTAAAATTCAGGAGCAAGGCCAGGACAACATCCGCCAACCCGAAATCATCCCGGACCTGACGAAGCTCAACGATGACTTCGATACAGTGCTTGGCGCGTTGATACCCGCCTTCCAGCAAGCCCAGATCGGCTTCTGGAACGGACTCGACGAAGACAGCCAAGTCTCGCGCATGCTCTGGCTGGAACACACCATCAAGGCCGCATTACTCGAGAACCTCCCTCGTCAAGGCCTTGCAGATGATGAAAAAGCTGCAATGTACGCCCTGCTCGACGGGGTATTCGACAGCCTGGCTGTCGAGGCGATACAAGTCACGCTCGGAACGGATGGCGAGGCACGCACCGTCACCCTACCGGATCTGTTGCTCATCACTACAAGTGGCACCCGCAACCTGGTTCTGCAATGCAAGCCCTGCGGTTCGGTTCGTCGCCATGTCGACCTGCCCAGCTTTGCCACTGCGCTGCAACGGCAGCTAGCGCAACGCTATCGCTTCGAAGCGTTGTCCTGGGCGCACACACCGGTGATCGGACGCCCTTTCGCCTTCCAGGCCAGGCAACTGCTGAACGATATCCTTGACGACATCGGACACCTGCGTCTTGGTGGCCTGGCAACCGTCGACGAGCTAGAGCGACAACTGCGCCAGGTGAGCGACCCGTCAGCTTACTTCTTCGACCTGCCTTCGCAGGAACGAACCGCACCCGCTGTCAGCCCGCCGCGATGGCTGCTCAATGCCAGCGCTGAGGACCGCTACGCCTATCACACCGCACTGCTCGACCTGGCGGCGAACCAAGGTCAGTCGAACGGCTCGACATCGCTGGCGGATGTCGAAGATATCCGTCGCTACGCCGCTCGCCGTTTGCGCGAGCAACTGCAGGCCAGCCATCCAGACAAGGCGGTACACGACCCGGACAAAGTGCACATCCGCATCTCCCAGGCCATCATCGGCCCTGGCACGCAAGGGCAATCCCTGTTCCTGCACACGGTATCCCTGACCGACCTGGCGATCTCCCGCCTGCGCCTTGAGGCTGGCGAGGTGATGACCGGGCTCAGTTTCGAGGATGGCTCGCCCGTGAAGGACTGGCTAAGCATCGAGCAGATCAGGGCGCTGATTCATCAGGTCGATATCGGCGGTCACTACGCCACTTACCTGCAAGATCAAGTAAGAGCCGAACCGCGCAGGTCCCAACGAATCAGGCAACATGCCAGGGAGTGGCGTTACGCCCTTCGCTTCAGCACCCTGAAGGCCAAGATCGAGCGTCAGCTTAGCGAAACGGCAAGCCAGGCAATGCTAAGGTTCTGCCAGGGCATGGACAATGGCGCGGACCTTCTGCGCATCGCCCCCCTGGCGTTTCTTTGCGCACCTGGCGCTTCGGCAAGCGATGTGGCGCACGGGATGTTCATTATCGAAATACCGGCAAGCGGCAGCTGGGTCTTGTACCGCCCCTTCTATGTCGACAGGGCGTTGCAGGAGTTTCCGACCCTCGAATTGCTGATGGACGCAATCCGCCGCAGGGGCGAACTGCAAGAGAGCGTATTGGCCTGGCTCGACGATGACGCGCGTCCGATTTACCAGAACGACGGGTTCAAGCACCCCCACCTGCACCCGAACATTACCACGCTGACGCACCTGCTCAATGTGCCGGTCGAGCTGCTGGACGGTCTTTTGCAACGACTAATACGCCCGGTCCAGGCCTCGTTCCAGGCCTGGACGGATGATCTGGACACTCACCTGTTCAATGCCCGCATCGAGACCATGTTATTGGCCTCAGCCAGCAACAGCGTCTCCAATGCCCAGGAAGTGCGGGCTTTGGTGAAGGAGGCTGCCTGGGCGATCTTCAATACCGTCACCCAGCTTTGGCATGGCCCGATGACCACCCTGGTGTGGCTGGTCGTGGCACTGTCGGCGGCCAAGGAAGACGTAGAAGCGCTGATCAAGCGCAGCGGTGACGATAAGATCGTCGCCGCCATAGACCTGCTCACCAACCTGGCCTTGCTCCTTGCCCACCGCCCCGCAACGCCACCTGCCAACAGCGAAGCGGCCGTTACGTTGCGTTTTTCAGGCCCTGCGCCGAAGGAAGAATCCCCGCCCCCAGCGCTCGAGCAGCCACAGGAGAAACCGTGGCAGGCCCCCGTCGAGGCGCAGCAGCCCACGCGCGTGCGTGTAGATGGCTGGCATGACGAGCAGCGCCTGAGCAACCTGTCAGTACAGGAGCGCCAGTCACTGGCACAGCTGCAAGCCTTGCAGCCACTGGAAGGGCACGCACCATTGGCAAGTGGCCGTTTGCGTGGGTTGTTCAATATCGCCGGCCGTTACTACGTCAAACTGGGCGATGGCGCCTATGAAGTCATCGAGACCTGGAACGGCATGCAGATCATCGGCCCCGAGCCGAGCAGCAGCGAATGGGTGTCCCAATGGGATGGCGCCCGGGACGGCTACCATATCGTTGGTCGTGAACGCCAAAAAGGCCCTTGGTTGACGCGCTGGAATGGCCAATGGACATTGAATCTGAAACTCTCTGGCGGCATGCCAAGGAACAGGCAATCCATCAACGCTGAAAACCGCCAGCGGTTCGACACGTTGACTACAACCGCCGCGGCGAACCAACAAGAGCTGAATCAGATGGCGCCACTTATGGAACGCAGCCAAGTACAACTGCAGGCTTATGACGACCTCGCTCTGGAATACAGCCTGGCTGTCGATGCACTACCTGCACATGAGCGTGCTACACCGCCGCCAGCATTGCAGCTTCAGAAGCAGGCACTCAAAGCCCAGCGCCTACGCCACTTACCGAAAATCAGGGCATCCGCACTCTACCTGGAACGGCAGAGCACGCTACTGCATGGGAATATCGAAGTATTCAAGGAGATGGCCGAACCACGATTCAGCAAATTCGACACCCGTGCCCCGAGTCGACGCCGATACGGCAATTGGTACGGTGCAGCCATCGAGAACGACATGCTGCTGTGCCGCCGCTTGCTGGAGCAGGTCGACCACCAGGCACTGAGCGCACAGTCCATCGGGCTGCCCCGCGTTCCAGAGACTGCCGAGCAGATACAGCAATACCTCGATTATCGCGAACGGGTACGCGATTCTAGTCAGGCCAGCCGCCGCCTGCTTGTCGTCAGCCAGCGGCTGGACCGGACCCTGGCGGAAGCACTGCAGGACCCCAAGATCGATTTTCCCAATAAAGCCACGAAACTCGCCCAGACCATTCGACGCAGGACGTATTCGACACTGGTCATTCGGGCCCAGCTACTCAGTGACCTGGCCTACCTCGCCGTGGACAAGACCCGGCTCTCTGCGGACACGGCCGAGCATTTGCTTGCGATGCGCGCGCCGCTCAGCGGCATCGAATTTAGCCGAACGGTTTGGAGCCACGACGGGCTGGCAGCCACCGAAGAGACGGCCCAGGTCAAAGCCGAACTGCTTGAGGATATCCTTCAGAAATACCGTACCGTGCTGGATCGCGCCCAATACATGAGGACACTGGACTCGCCTGCGCTGGTCGCTGACGTGCTGGACGAATACATACGCGAACTGTCCACCATTACCCAGATCACGGAGCAGCAACTGAGCGCGACCTTGACCAACCTCGACAGCGGCATCAGTCCCCCCTCGCCAGCGTCCTATCATCGCCCCGCAACGATCAGGCGCCGGGTCATCCGTGTTGACCGAGGTCGACCGCTGCTGGTGGAAATCGACCAAATGGGCAACCGGGCCATCCAGCGCAGTGCATTCAACCAGGAGCCTGCGGGCAGTTTCGCGCAACGCGACGGGGTGTGGCATGCCGTGCCTGAGCAAGCGCGGCCCACCCAACGTGACCGGGCCCAGGTGCGCCAACGAGCGAACCGCCTGCTGGCAGAGGTGGATGGGAAAATTGCCTTCGCCGCGCACTATGCCGATGAGCCCAACAGCCTGGCCGACTTTCTGGAATGGCCAGCAGGTGACATGCGCGAAGTGCAGCAGCAACTGACCGCGCTGAACAATCCACTGGATTCCAGCTTGGTCGACCTCCTTCGGGCAGCGGTAGACCGCATCCATCACGAAAGGCTTCGGCTGCTCACCGACGCGTATCTGAACACCCGCCATCCCGACGGCAAGGCCCTTCGCTTCCTGGCTGAGCAGAAGCGGATTCGGATCAGGCAGACCGTGATTCGCCGGCAGCTACGTCACGCCAATGATTACCTCGACGTCTACGAGATTCGCGATGTGCAAGCGCCACAGCGGTTACTGTGGGAGGCGCATTTTCACTATCCCAGCCTCGAAGCGAGAGGGCATGACTTCGTCAAGGGCCACCTCAAGTTCTGGGATGCAGGCGTAAGGGGCCGCAAGGCCATGCTCGAGCAGGCCGCAGACGCACACGAGCGCATCGCGATCTACCGCGGCGATCTGCGCCTGGAGCAGGTAATTGGCATCATTCCTTTCCCGACGGACGCGCCGCAGTAGCCAGAGAGCGGCGCCGGCTCAGGCCAAGGCCTTGTCCAGCGCCCGCTCGATCTCACCCTTGATGGTGCCGCTCATCATCGACAGCATCATGCCCAGCTTCAGTTCGACGCGGATGCTGTCGTCGCCAATGTGCACGCTGCCATTGGCGCCACTGCGCGCAACGTCCACGCGGTCACCGTTCCAGGTGGCCTTGAGGTCGTACTCGCGGCTGAGCTTGTCGACCAGCGCTTCGGCCTTGGCGCGGGCGGCATCACGGCCGAGGGAGTGTTTGCGTTCGACGCTGATCTGGGTCATGCGGGCGTTCCTGAAGATGTAGACATAATGAGCATTATGCCCGCCCCTGCCCACTGGCACACCCCGCCAAGACAAATCCGCCCGTTCGCCCTAGAATGGCGGTAATTTTTTTCGGTGAAGCGATATGAACGACCAGCGCAAAGGCGACCACGCCGAACCCACCACCCATTTCGGCTATCAGGACGTGCCTGAAAGCCAGAAAGCGAAGAAAGTCGCCGAAGTGTTCCACTCGGTGGCAGCCAAATACGACCTGATGAACGACGTGCTTTCCGGCGGCATGCACCGCCTGTGGAAGCGCTTTACCATCGAGCTGTC
This sequence comes from Pseudomonas sp. 2,4-D, assembly GCF_030418155.1. Taxonomy (NCBI): domain Bacteria; kingdom Pseudomonadati; phylum Pseudomonadota; class Gammaproteobacteria; order Pseudomonadales; family Pseudomonadaceae; genus Pseudomonas; species Pseudomonas sp. 2,4-D. The sequence continues at coordinate 8,176 of NZ_JAUHUI010000012.1, read as the reverse complement.
GGGCGTGCGCAGCGGCAACCGCGTGCTGGACATCGCCGGCGGTACCGGTGACCTGGCGGCCAAGTTCTCCCGTCTTGTCGGGCCGACCGGGCAAGTGGTGCTGGCCGACATCAACGATTCGATGCTCAAGGTTGGCCGAGACCGCCTGCTTGACCGTGGCGTGGCCGGCAACATCGAGTTCGTCCAGGCCGACGCTGAAAAGCTGCCGTTCCCGGACAACCACTTCGACTGCGTGACCATCGCTTTCGGCCTGCGCAACGTCACCCACAAGGACGCCGCCATCCGTTCGATGCTGCGCGTGCTCAAGCCCGGTGGCCGCCTGTTGATCCTGGAGTTCTCCAAGCCGACCAACAAGCTGATGTCCAAGGCCTACGACGCCTACTCGTTCGCCTTCATGCCGCTGGCTGGCAAGCTGATCACCAATGACGCCGAGAGCTACCGTTACCTGGCCGAGTCGATCCGCATGCACCCTGACCAGGAAACCCTGAAGAGCATGATGGTCGAGGCCGGTTTCGACCGCGTCACCTACCACAACATGACCAGCGGCATCGTTGCCGTGCACCGGGGAATCAAACCCTGATGTTGCTGGCCGGGCTGCTCGCCAGCGTCGAACATGGCCTGAACCGCATCCTGCGCCTGGACAGCACGGCCCTGCCGCGGCTGGCCGCGCTGGAAGGCAAGGTCATCGAAATCGACTGCCGCCAACCGGCCCTGCAGGTGTTCATCCTGCCCGATGAGCAGGGCCTGATGCTCGCCGCCCATTGGCAGGGCGAGGTCGACTGCAGCCTGCGCGCCCCCGCCGGTAGCCTGGCGCAACTGGCCCTGGCCAAGGACAAGACCGCCGTGCTGCACAGCCCGCAGGTCGAACTGCACGGCGACAGCGCCGTACTGCTCGACCTGTTCGGTGTGCTGCAGGACCTGGAGCTGGACTGGGAGCACGAGCTGCAACGCTGGCTTGGCCCGGTCGCCACGGCAATGCTGGCCGGTCATATCCGCCTGCGCGCTCGCTGGACTCGCCAAGGCCTGGCACGTTTCAGCCAGAACCTGTCCGAGTACCTGGCCGAAGAATCCCGTACCCTGGTCGGCAAGCGCGAGGCCGAAGCCGCCTTCAGCGAGCTCGATGCCTTGAAGCTTGATACAGAACGCCTCGAAGCGCGCCTCAGGCGCCTGTCCCGATCCCTTGATACCAGCGATAACGCATGAAGCTGCTCGCCGTCCGACGTCTTTTTCGCATCCAGCGTGTGGTGATCCGCTACCGCCTCGATGACCTGCTGTTCGACCAACCCTTGCTGCCCTGGTGGCTGGCCAGCCTGCGCCTGTTGATGCCGTGGCGCTGGCTGCCACGCAAGCCCACCGAACTCAGCCGTGGCGCGCGCCTGCGCCTGGCACTGCAGGACCTGGGGCCGATCTTCATCAAGTTCGGCCAGCTGCTGTCCACCCGCCGCGATCTCCTGCCCCCCGACATCGCCGACGAGTTGATGCTGTTGCAGGACCGTGTGCCACCGTTCGACCCAAAACAAGCCGTGGCCTTGATTGAGGAACAGCTCGGTGCGAAGGTCGGCGAGGTGTTCAGCCGCTTCGACGTCGAGCCACTGGCCTCGGCCTCGGTGGCCCAGGTGCACGCCGCACGCCTTAAAACCGGCGAAGAGGTGGTGGTCAAGGTGGTGCGCCCGGGCCTGAAGCCGGTCATCGCCCAAGACCTGGCCTGGCTGTTCCTGATCGCCAAGGCCGCCGAACGCGCCTCGGCGGATGCCCGTCGCCTGCACCCGGTGGAAATCGTCGGCGATTACGAAAAAACCATCTACGACGAGCTCGACCTGCTGCGCGAGGCTGCCAACGCCAGCCAGCTGCGGCGCAACTTCGAAGACTCCGAGCTGATGTACGTGCCCCAGGTGTACTGGGATCTGTGCCGCCCCAAGGTGCTGGTGATGGAGCGCATCTACGGCGTACCGGTGACCGACATGGCCACCTTGGCCGACCAGCGCACCGACATGAAGCTGCTGGCCGAGCGCGGCGTGGAAGTGTTCTTCACCCAGGTGTTCCGCGACAGCTTCTTCCATGCCGACATGCACCCCGGCAACATCTTCGTCAGCACGGTCAAACCGTGGAGCCCGCAGTACATTGCCATCGACTGCGGCATCGTCGGCAGCCTCACCGCCGAGGACCAGGACTACCTGGCGCGCAACCTGTTTGCCTTCTTCAAGCGTGACTACCGCCGCGTGGCGCAGTTGCACATCGACTCGGGCTGGGTGCCGGCAAACACCAAGGTCAACGAGTTCGAAGCAGCGATACGCACCGTTTGCGAGCCGATCTTCGAGAAACCGTTAAAAGATATTTCCTTCGGGCAGGTACTGATGCGCCTGTTCCAGACTGCACGGCGCTTCAACATGGAAGTGCAGCCACAGCTGGTATTGCTGCAGAAAACCCTGCTCAACATCGAAGGCCTGGGCCGTCAGCTGTACCCCGACCTGGACCTGTGGAGCACCGCCAAGCCGTACCTCGAACGCTGGATGCGCGACCGCTATAGCCCCAAGGCCGTGTTCGGCAACCTGCACAGTCAGGTAGAGCAACTGCCGCACCTGGCTGGCATGACCCGCGACCTGCTCGAACGCCTGTCGCAGCCTCACCTGCACAATCCACAATTGCCGGAACGACGCCGCCAGGGCGACCGCTGGGCGCTGCGCCTGCTGGGCGCCGGTCTGCTCGGCGGTGGCGCAGTCTTGGCCGCAGGCGCTGCAGAAACCGCCAGCCTGGCCGCCCCGGCCGCCTGGCCCGCCTGGCTGATGCTGGCTGCGGGCCTTTACCTGATCGTGCGCCAATAGCCAGCCGCGCCTGTGGCTGGCACACTAGCGCAAAGGGCCCGGCACAGGAGCGGGCCCGCTTTGGAGTCGACGATGAAAGACTGGCTGGACGAGATCAAGTGGAACAGCGATGGCCTGGTACCGGCGATCGCCCAGGACCACAAGACCGGACGCGTGCTGATGATGGCCTGGATGAACCGTGAATCGCTGGCCCTGACCGCCGCCGAGCAGCGTGCCATCTACTGGTCGCGTTCGCGTGGCAAGCTGTGGCGCAAAGGCGAGGAATCCGGGCATGTGCAAAAACTGCATGAGTTGCGCCTGGACTGTGACGCCGACGTGATCATCCTGATGGTCGAGCAACTGGGCCATATCGCCTGCCATACCGGTCGTGAAAGCTGCTTCTACCGCGTCTATGAAGACGGCCAGTGGAAAATCGTCGACCCGGTCCTGAAGGACCCGGATGCCATTTACAGCGCAGGACACTGACATGAGCGACACCCTCAACCGCCTGGCCGAAGTGCTTGAAGAACGCAAGCAAGCGGCGCCTGACAGCTCTTACGTGGCCAGCCTGTACCACAAGGGCCTGAACAAGATCCTTGAAAAGCTCGGCGAAGAGTCGGTCGAAACGATCATTGCTGCCAAGGATGCCCAGATCAGCAAGGATTACAGCGATGTCATCTACGAAACCGCCGACCTGTGGTTTCATAGCCTGGTGATGCTCAGTGCGCTGGGCCAGCATCCGCAAGCCGTGCTGGATGAACTGGAACGCCGCTTCGGTCTTTCCGGGCATGATGAAAAGGCCGCACGCCAGCCATCTGCCTGATGTTTTATCGGGGACGCCCGCTCCCATAGGCGCCGGGTTGCCGGATCGATATGCTGTACACACAATTTTCAGGAGTACGAAATGGGTATCTTTGACTGGAAACACTGGATCGTCCTGCTGGTCGTCGTGGTCCTGGTGTTCGGCACCAAGAAGCTGAAGAACTTCGGCAGCGACCTGGGCGAGTCGATCAAGGGCTTCCGCAAGGCCATGAACGAAGAAGAGACCAAGCCGGCCGAGCAGACTCCGCCGCCTGCCCAACCTGTGCCACCGGTGCAAAACACCGCGCAGCCGCAGCAAGGCCACACCATCGAAGGGCAGGCCCACCCGGTCCAAGAGCCGCAGCGGAAAGACTGACCCATGTTTGGCATGAGTTTCAGCGAGCTGCTGCTCGTCGGCCTGGTCGCCCTGCTGGTGCTCGGCCCCGAGCGCCTGCCGGGTGCCGCGCGCACGGCAGGGCTGTGGATCGGCCGGCTCAAACGCAGCTTCAACAGCATCAAGATGGAAGTGGAGCGCGAAATAGGCGCCGACGACATCCGCCGCCAACTGCATAACGAGCACATCCTGCAGATGGAAGAGGAAGCCAAGCGTATCCTCAACCCAATGACGCCACCCGCGCAGCCGCCGGTCACCACGGCCAGCGTGCAGCCACCTGCCGGGCTCGAAGCCAAGCCGGTCGAAGCACCCGCTGCCCCGGCCGCACCGTCTGAACCGCCTCAACCGCCTCAACCGCCGCGAGCCCCATGAGCGAGAACCCGGAACACGACCAGCCAATGCCGCTGGTTTCGCACCTGACCGAACTGCGCACCCGCCTGCTGCGCTGCGTTGCCGTCATTTTCCTGATCTTTGCCGGGCTGTTCTCCTTCGCCCAGCAGATCTACACATTGGTTTCCGCGCCACTGCGCGAGCACTTGCCGGCCAATGCAACGATGATCGCCACCGATGTGGCCTCGCCGTTCCTCACGCCGTTCAAGCTAACCATGATCGTCTCGCTGTTCCTGGCCATCCCGTTCATCCTTCAGCAGATCTGGGGTTTTATCGCGCCAGGGCTGTACCGCCATGAAAAGCGCATCGCCATTCCACTGTTGGTGTCGAGCATCTTCTTGTTCTATGCCGGCATGGCCTTCGCCTATTTCCTGGTATTCCCGCTGATCTTCGGTTTCTTCGCCAGCGCCACGCCAGAAGGCGTTTCGATGATGACCGACATCGCAAGCTACCTCGACTTCGTGATGACGCTGTTCTTCGCCTTCGGCGTGGCTTTCGAAATCCCGGTAGCGGTCGTACTGCTGGTGTGGATCGGCGTGGTCGACGTGAAGTACCTGAAGAAAGTCCGCCCGTATGTGATCATCGGCTGCTTCGTGGTCGGCATGGTCCTCACCCCACCGGACATCTTCTCCCAGACCCTGCTGGCCGTGCCCATGTGGCTGCTGTTCGAGATCGGCGTGCTGTGCGGCAGCCTGATCCGCAAGCGCAGCGCCCACGACGAAACCGCCGATGACCATAACGACCAGCCACCAGCGACCCAACCGTGAACCTGCTGCTTCTTGAAGAGGCCGACTTCGTCTCGGCCAACCGTGTCGTTCTTGCTGATCGGCGCTTCACCCATATGCAGGAAATCCACCGCGTGGCAGTGGGCGACAACCTGCGCGTGGGCCGTATCAATGGCCTGATGGGCAAGGCCACGGTGCTGCGCCTGGAAAAGCACGAAGCCGAACTTGAAGTGGCCTTCGACCAGCAGCCACCGGCCAAGCTGCCCCTGACCCTGGTGCTGGCGGTGCCTCGCCCCAAAATGCTGCGACGGCTGTTCCAGACCGTGGCCACGCTGGGCGTGCCGCGGCTGATCCTGCTGAACAGCTACAAGGTCGAGAAAAGCTTCTGGCAAACGCCCTTTCTGCAGCCCGACACCATTCGCGAGAACCTGATCCTGGGCCTGGAACAGGCGCGCGACACCGTGCTGCCCGAGGTGATCATTGAAAAGCGCTTCAAGCCTTTTGTCGAAGACCGCCTGCCCACCATCGCCGCCGGCACCCTGGGCCTGGTCGGCCACCCCGGCCCTTACCCAACCTGTCCGCGCGCCGTAGAACAAGCCGTTACCCTGGCAATTGGCCCCGAGGGTGGCTGGATCCCCTACGAGATCGACCTGCTGGGCAAGGCAGGCCTGGCGCCGGTACAGCTGGGTGATCGCATCTTGCGGGTGGAGACCGCCGTCACCGCGCTGCTTTCGCGTATTTTCTGACACAAACACCCCTTCTTCGCCCATCAAGTTTCCCTCTCACGGGCCGATGGCCTTGGCAACAATACAATTATTTGTGCTGCCAAGCCGCCGGGGAGTCGAACATGTATCAATGGTTAGCCCAATCGCTGGGCAATGTGAGCGTCAATCGCAAACTGGGGCTGGGTTTCGGCCTGGTGCTGCTGCTGACCTTGGCGATTACCCTGACCGGCTGGCACGGCATGGACAGCATCATCGACCGTGGCGACAAACTGGGAAACATCTCTGTCATCCAGCAATACACCCAGGAATTGCGCATCGCCCGCCAGCAGTATGATCGCCGCCGCGACGACGCTTCGCTGGCAGAACTGGAAAAAGCCCTGAGCAGCCTTGACCGCCAGGTGCAGCTGATGCTTGGCCAGATCGAACAGCCCGCCGACCGCCAACGCCTCGAACAGCAACGCGAGGCAGTGCGCACCTACCAGCAGGCATTCAACGAGCTTAAGCAAGCCGACCAACGCCGCGAAGCCAGCCGTGATGTACTGGGGAGCAGCGCCGATAAAGCCGTGGAGTTGATAGGCCGCGTACAGCGTAGCCTGCTGCAAGGCGCAAACATCAACCAGTACCAGTACGCGGTGGACGTCAGCGCCCTGCTGCAACAAGCGCGTTTCCAGGTGCGTGGCTACACCTACAGCGGCAATGCCGATTACCAGCAAACGGCACTAAAAGCCATCGACCAGGCCTTGGCCGAGCTGCGTACACTGCCGGCCAAAGTGCCAGCCGAACATGCTGCCAGCCTGGATGATGCCGCCACGGCCATGGGCGGCTACCGCGATGCGGTGACCCAGTTCGGCAATGCCCAGTTGGCCAGCGAGCAAGCGCTGCAACGCATGGTTGAACAAGGCACGGTACTGCTGCAGGCCAGCCAGATGATGACCACCTCGCAAACCGAGGTGCGCGATGCCGCTGCCGCGCAGGCCAAAACACTGCTCACAGCTGCCACCGTGCTGGCACTGGCCCTTGGCCTGCTGGCCGCCTGGGCCATTACCCGGCAAATCATCATCCCGCTGCGCCAAACACTGCGCGCCGCAGAGCGAGTGGCCAGTGGAGACCTGACCCAGAGCCTGCAGGTACAACGCCGCGACGAACTGGGCCAATTGCAGGCCAGCATGCATCGCATGACCCAAGGTTTGCGTGAACTGATCGGCGGCATTGGCGACGGCGTCACGCAGATCGCCAGCGCTGCCGAGGAGCTGTCGGCGGTGACAGAACAGACCAGCGCCGGGGTCAACAACCAGAAGGTCGAAACCGACCAGGTGGCGACTGCGATGAACCAGATGACTGCCACCGTGCACGAAGTGGCACGCAATGCCGAACAGGCTTCGGAAGCCGCCTTGATGGCCGACCAGCAGGCCCGCGAGGGTGATCGCGTGGTGGGCGAGGCAGTGGCACAGATCGAGCGCCTGGCCAGCGAAGTGGTCAACTCCAGCGAAGCGATGAACCTGCTCAAGGCCGAAAGCGACAAGATCGGCAGCGTACTCGACGTAATCAAATCGGTGGCCCAGCAAACCAACCTTCTGGCCCTCAACGCGGCAATCGAAGCCGCCCGCGCCGGTGAGGCCGGGCGTGGCTTTGCCGTGGTTGCCGACGAAGTGCGCAGCTTGGCCCAACGCACACAGCAGTCGACCGAAGAGATCGAAGAGTTGATTGCCGGCCTGCAAAGCGGCACCCAACGGGTGGCCAGCGTGATGGACAACAGCCGCCAACTGACCGACAGCAGCGTCGAGCTGACCCGCCGCGCCGGCAGCTCGCTGGAAACCATCACCCGCACGGTGTCGTCGATCCAGGCGATGAACCAGCAGATTGCCACGGCGGCCGAGGAGCAGACGGCGGTGGCCGAGGAGATCAACCGCAGCGTGATGAATGTGCGTGATATTTCCGACCAGACCTCGGCGGCCAGTGAGGAGACCGCCAGCTCCAGCATAGAACTGGCGCGGTTGGGTACCCATTTGCAAGGGTTGGTTGGGCGGTTCAGGCTGTGATCTGAACTAGCGGTCGCCCGGTCGGGCCTCTTCGCGGGTAAACCCGCTAATGGGCCAAGCCGGCTGGCCAATCTCCACCCGCCGTTCACCGTTGCCGGCACCACCGTATTCGCGGGTAAACCCGCCCCTACACACAAATGCACAGGCCTTCGTAGGAGCGGGTTCACCCGCGAATGGGCCGGCCTTGCTGGCCAATCTCCACCCGCCGTTCACCGTTGCCGCCGCCACCGTATTCGCGGGTAAACCCGCTCCTACACACATGCACAGGCCGTCGTAGGAGCGGGTTTACCCGCGAAGAGGC
>NZ_JAUHUI010000091.1:0-1199 GCF_030418155.1 Pseudomonas sp. 2,4-D | reverse complement strand
GCGGTGATGTCGGGCGCGGTGATCTGTGCGGGCAGCGAGGAAACGCCGCCGTCATCGATGGCGACCACGTCCAGCAGCTCGCCGTTGGCCTGGGCCGGGTCGAGGGTGACGGTGAAGCTGCCGTCGAGGCCCGCCACCACAGTGCCAATCAGTGTGCCGTTGGCGTCATGCACTTCCACACGGGTGCCTGCAGGTGCGGTACCGCTGATGCTGCTGCCGTCTTCGGCGAACACCAGGTCGCTGGGGCTGGCAGGCGCAGTGGTGAGCGGGACTTCGAATTGCACCGCCGAGGAAGCGTTGCCGCTTGGGTCGGTCTGCACCAGGCTCAACTGCTCGCCTGGCTGTGCGGCTGGGGCGAGGTCGATCAGGAAGGTGCCGTTGGCTCCCACGACACCCGTGCCGATCACGGTGCCACTGGCATCGCGCACTTCGACAGTGGCACCCGGTTCGCCGCGACCGCTCAGGGCCAGGCCGTCAGCGCCAACTGTAATATTGGTTACTGCCTCAGGTGGGGTGATGTCCGGTGCATCGAATTGCAATGGGGCAGAGCTGTTACCGGCGGCATCCACCAGACGCACATCGAGTGCTTCACCATTGGCCTGGGCAGGCGACAGGGTGAGGCTGAACAGGCCATCGGCACCGACGACACCGGTGCCAATCAGGTTGGCGGCAGCATCGCGCACCTGCACGGTAGCGCCGGGCTCGCCGCGGCCGGTGAAGGTGACGCCATCGGCCAAGGCCAGGTCAGTCGGTTGCGCGGGCGGCAGCAAGTCGGCCGAGGTGACCGAGCCGGGTTGCGATACGTTGCCAGCGGCGTCGGTGAGGGTGACTTGCAGGGTACTGCCATCGGTGATGGCCGGGTTCAAGGTGATGGCGAAGGTACCATCCGGATTGACCGTGCCCGTGGCAATTACGGTGCCTGCGTCATCGCGCACCTGAACGCTGGTACCGGCTTCGCCACGACCGCTGAGCTGGCTGCCGGCAGCGCCGATCACCAGATTGGTCGGGGCCTCCGGTGGCGTTGTGTCGCCGCCGTCGATGTCCGGCGCGGTAACGTTATTGGCGGTGGAGGCGTTGCCTGCCGCATCGGTGGCCGTCACTTGCAGCACTTCGCCGTCTACCTGTGGCGGGTCGAGGGTGATGCTGAAGCTGCCGGTAGCGCCAACTACCACGCTACCCAGCACAGTGGTGCCGTCGGC
>NZ_JAUHUI010000081.1:0-4504 GCF_030418155.1 Pseudomonas sp. 2,4-D | reverse complement strand
GGGGCTGGCGAATTGGATGTCCAGCAGGTGAACGTAGGCATGCCGGCCAATAGGCACCACTTGGCAATCGACTTGGGCCTCGCTTGCCAGGCAGACGAACTCGGGCTGCAGTGGTTGGGTAGTGACCAGCCAGACGGCCAGACGCTGGGGTTCCAGGCGGCGCAGTACCGGGCCGGCGAGAACGAGGGGCAACGGGTTAGGGGAGGTCATCGACAGCTCGGGTGGCTATGGCGGCCTGTTCGCGGGCAAGCCCGCCCTTACATCGATCGGTGTAGGAGCGGGCTTGCCCGCGAACAGGCCCGAGAATTCAATACACAACTAAGGCGTGGCAAACAAAACGGGCGGAAAATACTGAACACTTCCCGCCCGTCAGGCAAACCCGAACTGTATCAGGCCTTTTCAGCCATCAACTTCTCCAGCTTTTCCTGGTCCCGCGCAAATTGGCGAATACCTTCGGCCAGCTTCTCGGTGCCCATGGCGTCTTCGTTCATCGCCCAGCGGAACTGGCTTTCGTTCAGGTGCTGCTTGGCTTCACCGGCTTTGCCCGGTTTCAGCACCTGCGGCAACTCACCCTGGTCATCGCTGAGCTGCTGCAGCAGCTCGGGGCTGATGGTCAGGCGGTCACAGCCTGCCAGTTGTTCGATCTGGCCGATATTGCGGAAGCTGGCGCCCATGACCACGGTGTTGTAACCATTGGCCTTGTAGTAGTTGTAGATGCGCGTGACCGATTGCACGCCTGGGTCCTCGGCGCCCACGTATTCCTGACCGGTGCTCTTCTTGTACCAGTCGTAGATGCGGCCCACGAACGGCGAAATCAAAAACACCCCGGCATCGGCGCAAGCCTGGGCCTGGGCGAAGGAGAACAGCAGGGTCAGGTTGGTCTGGATGCCTTCCTTCTCCAGCTTTTCGGCGGCGCGAATGCCTTCCCAGGTGGAGGCCAGCTTGATCAGCACACGCTCTTTTGCCACTCCGGCCGCCTCGTACAGGGTGATCAGCTGACGGGCCTTGTTCAGCAGAGCTGGCTCATCGAACGACAGGCGTGCATCCACCTCGGTGGAGATGCGCCCCGGGATGACCTTGAGAATGCCCGAGCCTACCGCCACCGCAAACTTGTCGCAGGCCAGGTCGACATCACCCTTGGCGTCGGCCTTCACCTGTTTCAGCAGGTCGGCGTAGCCCGGGATGGCAGCAGCCTTGAGCAGCAGCGACGGGTTGGTGGTGGCATCGACCGGCTTCAGGCGGGTGATGGCGTCCAGGTCCCCGGTGTCGGCGACCACGGTGGTGAACTGCTTGAGTTGTTCCAGCTTGGAGGTCATGGGCGTGCTCTGTCCTGTGCATTTACTCGACATTACCCGAGCCCCGGCAGCCGCTCAAGGGCCGCCGAAACCCTGCGGACCCGCTGGCCCGCACAGGGCTGTACGAAAGGTGAAGATTCGAGTCGCAAGCAAGCCCGAGGTTCCCTCCCTCTGAGGTTACCGCCCCTGCAACAACTCCACGGCCTGGTCAAACACTGCCAAGGGTTCGGCCGCCTTGTGAATGTCTGCCGACAGCAGCTGACGGAAGCGCCGCGCCCCTTTGAATCCTTGGGCCAGCCCCAGAATATGCCGGGTAACGTGGTGCATCGCGCCGCCACTTTCCATATGCGCCACGATGTAAGGCCGCAGTTGCGCCAATGCTTCGCTACGGCTGACCACCGGCGCATCGCTGCCAAACAGCTGCTGGTCCACCTCGGCCAGCAGATAAGGGTTGTGATACGCCTCGCGCCCCAGCATCACGCCATCGAAGGTTTCAAGGTGTGCCTGGCATTCGTCCAAGGACTTGATCCCGCCGTTGAGCACGATCTCCAGGTCCGGGAAGTCTCTTTTCAACTGCGCTGCGATGTCATAGCGCAGCGGCGGAATCTCGCGGTTCTCTTTCGGCGACAGCCCTTCCAGAATCGCGATGCGTGCATGCACGGTAAAACTCCGGCAGCCGGCCTCACGCACCTGGCCGACGAAGTCGCTCAGTTCGGCGTAGCTGTCACGGCCGTTGATACCAATGCGGTGCTTCACCGTGACAGGCGTCGATACGGCATCACGCATGGCCTTCACGCAGTCGGCCACCAGCGCCGGGTGAGCCATCAGGCACGCGCCGATCATGTTGTTCTGCACCCGGTCGCTCGGGCAGCCAACGTTGAGGTTGACCTCATCGTAGCCCGCTTCTTCAGCCAGGCGCGCACACGCGGCCAGGTCGGCCGGCACACTGCCGCCCAGTTGCAGGGCCAGCGGGTGCTCAGAAGCATCGTGGCGCAGGAAACGGTGAGCGTCGTTGTGCAGCAGGGCGCCGGTGGTGACCATTTCGGTGTAGAGCAGGGTTTGCCTGGAGAGCAGGCGCAGGAAGAACCGGCAATGCCTGTCGGTCCAGTCCATCATGGGGGCAACGCTGAAGCGGCGTGACGGCTCAGGGCGCGTGGTTTGTGGCTTTGAAGCGTTTTCTAGGAGCATTCTGGGCTACGCAGTTATGTACCATTTTCTGGGGGCGTGTTGGGTTTGACAGTGGTGCGGGCTACCGCCGCCAATCACACTCGTACCACCGGAAATCATGGCAACGATCAGAGCAAGGAAAAAGGCCGATTCGACGGTTAGCTATACCGTCCAGGTCCGCCTCAAGAAAAAGGGTGTCCTAGTCTACCAAGAGTCCCAGACATTCGCCCGCAAGCAGGCTGCTCAAGCCGGGGCGAAAGATGGTTGGCGTGGAAGATCTGCATTATCACGATCTGCGCCACGCAGCGTGAGCTGGTTATTCGAAATGGATTGGGATATCCCTGCGGCGTTACACCCCCTCTGAGGAGCGTGAAGCGAACCTAGCATAGAAGCTACACTGCACGCCCCGATCACCCACGACAGCCTGCTCCAATCCATCGCAGGCTCATGAAAAGGAAGTCAAGCAAATGGATGTACCTTGCACCTCTCTGGACGAAGTCCGTCAACGGATCGATGAAATCGACCGCAGCCTCGTTTCGCTTCTCGCCAAACGTGGAAAACTCGTGACGCAAGCAGCGGGCTTCAAGAAAACCACCGATGATGTGCGTGCGCCTGCTCGGGTCGAGCAAGTGATCAGGAAGGTTCGTGAGATGGCTGACGAAACCGGTGCCTCGGCTGAGGTGGTGGAACAGGTCTATCGGGCGATGATTTCGGCCTTCATCGCCGAGGAGCTCAACACCCATGCGAAGCTGGCCGACGAGGCTTCAGCATCGTGATGAAACGCGGGGCTCATATGCAGCCCCGCCGCTTTCTCCTGCTTGCTATCTCTGGCTCAACGCCGCAATCGAGACGCCGGAGGCAACGAAGGTGAGGCCTGCGCCCACGTTCAGCCCATTCACCAGCCGGGGCCGCCGGTACAGGTAGCGAGACAGTCCCGTGGCGAAAATGCCCATCAAGGCAAACCCCAATGCCGTGAGTGCAGCGAACCACACGCCGTAAACCATCATCTGCACACTGACCGACCCGCGTGCGGGGTCGACGAACTGGGGAATGAACGCCAGCACGAACAAACCTGGCTTGGGGTTGAGCGCAGCCGAAAGCAGACCGGTCAGAAAAATGCTGGGCAGAGATTGCCTGGACGCCGGCTGAAAGCTTATCAGGCTACGAGCGCGCAGAACCTTGATCCCTAGCCAGAGCAGATAGCCGGCACCAATGAGCTTGATCACCCAAAATGCGAGCACCGAGGTTTGCATCAGTAGGGTCAAGCCTAACGAAGCAGCTGCAACGTGAAACAGAATGCCTGCGCCTGACGCCATGCCGGATACAGCCGCTGCGACTTTACCCTGGCTGAGACCGCGGCCAATGGCCAACAAGTTGTCAGGGCCCGGTGCCAGCACCAACAGTACGCAGGCGGCGGTATAGGCGAACCACACGTTCATGGGAAACACGGCTCTCTCCTTAAGCCTGATGAAGCATCCATCCTGACGGTGGGAGACGCCAATAGCAAGGCGGAACCTCAAGGGCTGTTAGCACTGGCGGGCTCGGCCCTGCTTGGTTGGCTGAGGATTCTCCGAACACGTCAGGACGGGGCAGACTACCTGTGCTGACACAGTCGTACGCTCAAGCGCCAGTTCGGTTATGTGAAGCCTCGCTTTCGTGGCTTGGCCAAGAACACTGCACAGCGGACCACGTTATTTGCGCCGTCGAACCTGTGGATGGGGCGCCGGTAGTTATTGAACTCTGCGCTATCGGTCGAAAAAATGGGCCTGGCGCGGTCGAGATGTTGCTCATTACGCGCTCGGGAAAACGTGATCGGCGTTTGCCTGGCAGTCTGTCGGAATGCGAGAACTTTGGTGTCTGTGTCAGGTCCAACTCGCACTTAGCCACCCACTCGCGCCTCCGGAGCCGAACAAAAAATGAAAAAACCTTTGGTTGCTGTCTTTGCTTGTGCATTGGCACTTGGGATGACGGCATTCTTGCCTGCCGATATCTCCCCTATCAGTTCCGCCTATGCCAAGGGCGGCGGTGGTGGCGGTGGTGGC
>NZ_JAUHUI010000011.1:0-149131 GCF_030418155.1 Pseudomonas sp. 2,4-D | reverse complement strand
CCAGCGCCCGGCCAGGCCGAGCTGCCTGCGCCGGTGCAGGGCCAGAGCCTGCCGCTGTACCGCCCCGAGGTCCCGGTTTATGCCGCAGCGCCGCGGGGTGCCGCGATCATCGCCCGTCAGGCACTGGGCACCTTCCACCAACGCCAGGGCGACCAGCTGTTACTCCAGGGTGAAAGCGCCATGCCCGCCAGCTGGGGGCAAGCCTACGGCGGCACGCTGCGCCAGCAATGGAGCGGCACGGTCAGCCCGAGCCTGGACGGCGACCTGTACGGTTTCAAGGTGGGCCAGGACCTGTATGCCAAGGTTGGCGACAACGGTTACCGCCAGCATGTTGGTATCTACGTAAGCCATAGCCGCCTGGACGCCGACGTCAAAGGGTTTGCCCTGGCCGTTCACGACCGCAGCGTGGGCGACCTGAAGCTCGATGGCGACAGCGTGGGCACCTACTGGACGCTGGTCGGGCCACAGGGCGCGTACCTGGACGCGGTGTTGCAATACACCCGCCTGGATGGCCGCGCCCGCTCCGATCGTGGCGACACGCTGAACGTCGACGGCCACGCCTGGACAGCTTCACTGGAATCGGGCTACCCCATCACCCTGTCCGAGCGCTGGCGCGTGGAACCGCAAGCTCAGCTGATTGCGCAAAAGGTCGCGCTGGACAGCGCCAGCGACAGCGTCTCGCGCATCAGTCATGACGCCCAGGTCGAGCTGACCGGCCGCCTGGGCCTGCGTCTGGAAGGTGCGTTCACGGGAAGCAGCGGGCGCCTGTTGCAGCCCTATGCGCAGGTCAACCTGTGGCACGGCGACGGTGGGCGCGACACCTTGACCTTCGATGACGCAGACAAGATCAAGACCGACTACCGCTATACCTCAGTGCAACTGGAAAGCGGTGTGGTAGCGCAGGTCAACGAAGCGCTGAGCCTGCATGGCGGCGTGCAGTACACCGCCAACCTGGACAGCCGCCAGCAGGAAGCCAGCGGCGTCAACCTGGGCGTGCGCTGGCAGTTCTAGCGGCGCGCAGCCAGCAGACCAAGGCCCGCGCAACCCAGCAAGGACGCGCTGACCCGGTTGAACATCCGGCGTGGGCCGGGCTGGCTGAACCAGCGCTGCATGTAGGCGCCCAGGCCTGAGTAGATGGCAATGGCCGCCCATTCCAGCAGCAGGAACAACACACCCAGCCAAAGGAACTGCTCACTTACCGGGGTGCTGCTACCGACCGAGACGAACTGCGGCAGGAAGGCGGTGAAGATCAGGATGGCCTTGGGGTTGCCGGCCGCCACCCAGAACTCCTGGCGCGCCAGGCGCCAAGTACCGCCTGGGTGATCGCTTGCCACCACGGTCTCGCTCACGGGTGCGCGCCACAGTTGCCAGGCGATGTAGAACAGGTAGGCCGCGCCCACCACCTTGATGGCCAGGAACAGGTATTCGCTGGTATGCAACACCACTGCCAGGCCCATCGCTGCCAGGGCGATCATGCCGCAGAAGGCAAGGATACGGCCGGCGCCGGCCACGCAGGCGGTGCGCAGGCCGTAACGGCTGGCGTTGTGCAGTGACAACAGGTTGTTAGGCCCTGGTGCCATGTTCAAGGCGAAGCAGGCGGGGATGAAGAGCAGCAGGCTTGAAAGGTCCATTCTCGTTTTCCTCTGACAACAGCCCTCTATTTCGGTGGGTTCCAGGCCCTGCGGTCAAGTAACAGCCAGCGATAAAAACTGTACGGGTGCGCGGCACCTGTTACCCTGCCGACAATACCGAGGAGCCTGTAATGCCCCGTTCCCACGCCGCCCTGTGGCGCGACCCGGCCCTGGCACATGTCGAAAGCCGGCGCGCCTGCCACAGCCGGGCCTGCTACAAGGCCCATAGCCACCCGACGTTTTCCATCGGTGCGGTGGATGCTGGCCGCAGCCATTTCACCGGGGCTGCCGACGGCCAGCAACTCCTGGCACCCGGCACCCTGGTACTGGTCCCGGCCCACCGCGTGCATGCCTGCAACCCGGCACCCGGTCTGGCCTGGAGCTATCAGATGCTGCATGTGGATGCTGACTGGCTGACGCAGTTGCGCCTGGAGTCGGGTCTTGGCGGTATCGGAGCCGGCGAACCGGTGCGTATCTGCAGGGAGGCTGAGGTATATCGGCAGTTCTGCGATCTGAACAGGTTACTGTTTTCCAGTGCCTGCAACGGCGAGAAAGATGCGGCGCTGATTGCTTTTCTTGGGGACCTGGATTTCTCCGCGCACCCACCGCTGACAGCGGCCCCCGCCCTGGAACCAGCTACCTTGAGCGGGTTGCTGGCACGCATCGAACACCAGGACCCTGCGCAATTGAGCCTGGAGGTGTTGGCGCGGGAGGCGGGGCTTGGGCGCTATCAACTGATCCGCGCGTTTCGAGCGGCTACCGGGTTTACACCGCATGCCTACCTGCTGAATGCCCGGGTCAATCGCGGGCGGCAACTGTTGAGTGAAGGGCTGGCCCTGGCGGAAGTGGCCTACCAGCTTGGGTTTGCTGACCAGAGCCATTTCCAGCGGGTGTTCAAGGCCCATGTGGGGGTTACGCCGGGGCAGTACCGAGGAAACTGAAGGCTGCTGCATGTGCAATATTGTTCAATACGCCAGAACAGGCCCGGCAGCAGACTGCGGTTTTTTCCGTAGAGCAGCCCCCAATGCAACAATTCATGATCATCGCCCTCGCCCACTTCCTTGCCCTGCTCTCACCCGGCCCGGACTTTTTCCTGGTCGCACGCAACTCGATCAACAGCGGCTGGCGCATCGCCAGCGGCGCCTGCCTGGGCATAGCGCTGGCCAATGGCGCGTTCATCCTCATAGCCTTCACCGGGCTTTCAGTACTGCAGGAGGGCAGCCCGCTGTTCACCGCCCTGCAACTGGCCGGCGCCAGCTACCTGCTGTACATCGGCGTGCTGTTCCTGCGCCATGCCGGGCAAACCAGCCTGGGCACAGTAGCAGGCAGCCAGCGGGTTCATGGCTGGTGGCGCAGTTTGGGCATGGGCTTCTTGTCCGGCATCCTCAACCCCAAGAACGGGTTGTTCTATGCCAGCCTGGCCAGCATGGTCGCCAGCGTCAGCGCCGGCTGGAAAATGGCCTACGCCGTATGGATGTTCAGCATCGTCCTGCTCTGGGACTTGCTGGTCGCCGTGGCCATCGGCAACCAGCGGGTACTGCGGCGATTCGCCCGCAGCCTGGCGTGGCTGGAGCGGGCCTCGGGGATCATGCTGGTGATGTTGGCAGGGGCGTTGTTGCTGCATCTGGCTCGGGGCTGACCCGTTGCAAGGTGCGCATGTCGACCAAGGTGAAATGGCCGCTGGCCCATCCCCCCGTATCCAGGTGCCACACATTGCCCAGCAGCTTGGCCTCCAGCACCGGGGTGTGGCCAACCAGCAGGGCTCGCAGGCCCTGCACCGGTTGGGTGTCACCCTCTTTCAGGCGCCGACGCGACCACTGGCACACTTGGCGCACCTCAGGGTCGTCATCCAGCTCCAGCCAGGAGCGTAATACCGCCCAGTCGGCAAACGGACTGTCTGCATGCAGCAGGCCTACCAGACCATCCGCACTCTCCACTTCCATGGCAATCGGCAACTGCTCGAAACGCTCCACGAAACGCAGTTGCTCGCGCCGCGGCAAGTCGAGGAACCAACCACCCCCGGCGGCGCGGTACATGCCCAGGTCGAGCCGCCCACCGCGCACGCGGGTGATTGCCAAGGCCTCATGATTGCCCTGGACGGCATGGAACCAAGGCTGGGCCAGCCATTCCAGCGCTGCCTCGCTGTGCGGCCCACGGTCGACCAGGTCACCTACGCTGAACAGTCGGTCCACCGCCGGATCGAACCCTACCGCATCCAGGCATTGTTGCAGGCGCTGGAAGTGGCCATGGATATCGCCCACGGCCAGATCCCGTCCCCGGATATTGGCGATCAGCCGCCGAAACCGTGCCATTACAGTGTTCCTCCGCTGGTAGCACCCTGCCCGCCTTCGCGCGGGCCCTGCTCATGGCGCTGTCACTGGACAGCATGGCACAAGGTACCGTGGCTGCGCAGGTGGTGGGGGGCGTTTTGCTGCGCCCCCCAGGCTTCCTGAAAACCCTTCACTGGAACAGGCGTTGGTGCCGGTAGTATGCTCGGCACGTCAATCTTCACCAGGGAATGGTTCTGATGAAACTGTGCGCCGTACAACTGGCGTCGCTCAAGGGCGATTTGCCAGGCAACCTCCAGCGCCATCTGGTTTGCATCGAGCAGGCTGCGGCCCTGGGTGCCGAACTGGTGGTGTTCCCCGAGCTGTCGCTGACCGGCTATGAGCCGAGTGTGGCGCGCCAGGCCGCCCTGCCCGTCACCTCCGCGCGCCTGGACCCGCTGCAGGCAGCCTGCGACCGCCTGGGCATTACGGTTGCCGTGGGCCTGCCATTGCCGACACCCGACGGCATACGCATCGGCATGCCCATCTTCTGCCCTGAGGCGCCGCGCCAGGTCTATGCCAAGCAGCGCTTGCATGATGATGAGCTGCCTTACTTCACCCCAGGTAATCAGGCATTGCTGCTGGAGGTGGGTGAGCACCGCGTGGCGCCGGCGATCTGCTACGAATCGATGTTCCTGGCGCATGCCGCCGTGGCCCGCGAGCGCGGTGCCGACCTGTACCTGGTCAGCGTTGCGAAAACCGCCAAGGGTATCCGCGAGGGATATGCGCACTACCCAGAGGTGGCACGCGAGCTGGGCATGCCGGTATTGATGGCCAACTGCGTGGGGCCGGCCGACACCTTCATCGGTGCTGGCGGTTCTGCAGCATGGAACACCCAGGGGCACTTGCTGGCCAGCCTGGATGACCACAGTGAAGGGCTGATCGTACTCGACACCCGCAGTGCCAGCGCGATCACGCTGCCCTTGGCCCCGTACCTTGCATGATCTATCTGTTTCTAGCGTTGCTGAGTTACGCCAGCACCTACTGCCTGGTCGGCTTGCTGATTCAGGGTCAACTTGCCGATGTGGCCGAGGGCTTGCGCCATCGGCCCGATGCGCCTACGCCCGGCGAGTACCTGCGTGAGGTCGAGCCCCGCGCACGTCAGGCCCGGCGGCAATACACCCTGATCGCCGGTTCGGTGCTGGCCGTGCTGGCCTGCCTGATCGCCAGCGGGTTCGGTTGACGCCTTACAGGTCCAGCGCCAGGCTTTGCCGCCCTTCCAGCGCCAACAGATACTGCTTGGCCGCCAGGCCACCGGCAAAGCCGGTCAGGCTGCCCGACGCGCCGATTACCCGGTGACAGGGAGCGATGATCGAAATCGGGTTGCGGCCATTGGCAGCGCCAACCGCGCGTACCGCCCTGGGGTTGCCGAGCTGCCGTGCAATGTCGCTGTAGCTGCGGGTTTCGCCGAACGGTATCGCCAGCAATGCGGCCCACACCTGGCGCTGGAACTCAGTACCGGCAAAGTCCAGCGCCAGCTCGAAACGCTGGCGCTTGCCGTCAAAGTACTCACCCAGCTGGCGAGCGGTTTCCCGCAATACCGGGCACTGGTCGTCCCGGTGCAGTGCGCCCAGGCGTACGCGATTTTCCCGCTCCTCTTCCCACAATACGGCTGCCAGGCAATTGCCACGGGCCACAAGGGTGAGCATACCGACGGGCGATGGCATGATCGTGAATGCGCTGGACATAGCCGGCTCCTGCAAGTTGCGACCGCCCAACTGTACGCATCCACAGTCTTTCATGCACCCGCTTTCTTGCTCAGTTCATTGCGCAGCCGGCAATGTGCCGCGCCTGGCTGAGCGTGACCTTGGGTATCAGCTCAGCGGGAATGCGTGATGTTGCCGACAGGTTGTAGACGTGGAAATGCTCGCTGACCACTTCCCTGGCCATCAGCTTCAACGACGGCAGGATGCGGCTGTCCCAATGCTGGTCGAGCCCGCACGGCGAAGACGGGCCCTGGCCGTCCTCGTAAAAGCGCCCGACGCTCTGGTCGAGGTCAACCCCCACCAGCAACACTTCCTCGAAGCCCAGGTGATAGGCCAACTGCAAGGCTACGTAAGCCACCGTGCGGGCATCGAAAAAGCCATGGGCCATGTCTTTACTGAAGGCGATCGAGCGGCTGCGTTTGCTCCACAGTGCCCGGTTGCACACGCAACTGTCACCATGGCCGCGCAAACCGTCCAGCAGGCTCGGCGTGTCGGCTTTGTGCAAGGCATAACACTGGGTGTGGGCTGGCACATCGGCACGCGCATACTGCTCTGGCCACAGGGCCAGGCGTTCGCTGTCGCGCACGGCAGTGGCAAACAAGGCCGGCTGTTGCTGGCAAAAGCTTTTGTCGGTGCACACGTAGAAGAAGGGTTTGACGCCGTGTTCGGCGGTCATGGCGACCGACCCATTCATGGTGATGATGGGCAAGTGCGCAAACTCGCCCAGCGGAAAATGTTTGGCAGAAGCGCCGGAGGCAAGGATCACCACGGGGCCCTGCTGGGAATTGCGACACGCCTCGAAACCGGAGAACGCCCCGCGTTCAGCGCTTGGCTGCGACGGAAGTGTGTTCATCAATGGCATCTTTAACTGGACAGTACAAACCACAATACTGATCCGTGTATATGCCGTGGCCGCTTTTACCTAACTTTACCTGGGTGAACTTAAGTCAACCGCCATTCCCTTGTTTGGCGGGGTTTTGGGGCTGCGCGCTGGCAAAGACCACGTCAGCAACAAGACGGGGCGCAAGGCGCCCCCAAGCATCGCAAGCCACCTCTACATTGCAGTCTGGCGAATGCGTTTCTTGTCGATCTTGCCCACACTGGTCCTGGGGATCTCGTCCACACACCGCACCTGCCGTGGTACGGCCCACTTGGCCAGGTGCCCGCTGTCAACGTACGGCTGCAGGTGCCTGGCCAATGCCGGCTGGTCCAACTGCACACCGTCATGACAGACCACCAAGGCCAAAGGTTGTTCCCCCCACTGTGGATCAGGAATACCGATCACCGCGACCGAGGCGACGGACGGGTGCTGGCTGATCAGGTTCTCCAGCGCCACCGAACTGACCCACTCGCCACCGGTCTTGATCACATCCTTGATGCGATCGCGGATGCACACCACGCCCAGCGGGTCGATACAGGCCAGGTCACCGGTGTGCATCCAGCCACCCAGCCACAGCGCCGCGCCTTGCTCCGGTTCGTGCAGGTAACCCTGGGTCAGCCAAGGCGCGCGCACCACGATTTCGCCCAGGCTTGCGCCATCGTGCGGTACTTCCCTGCCTTCGCTATCGACGATACGCAGGTCCACCAAGGCAATTGGCACACCGGCATCGATGCGCAGCGGCAGCTGCTGCGCCATGGGCTGTGCCAGCAAGTCGGTGCTCAAGTGGGTGATGCTGAGCAGCGGGCAGCTTTCCGACATGCCGTAGCCACAATGCACACTGATGCCGCGTGCGCTGGCACGCTGGGCCAGGCTCAGCGTCAGGGCGCTGCCGCCCAGCAGCATCTTCCAGCCGGTCAGGTCGGTGCAGCGCCCTTGCTCGCTGTCGAGCATCATTTGCAGCACCGTCGGCACGCAATGGGAGAACGTCACTCCCTCGTCATGGAACAGGCGCACCAGGCGGTTGGGCTCGTATCGCCCGGGGTAGACCTGCTTGATGCCCAGCGCCGTGGCCACATAGGGCACGCCCCAGGCATGCACGTGGAACATGGGCGTGATCGGCATGTACACATCGCCGGTGCGCAGCAACGGTACCTCCCCACACGCGGCCAAGGTGCCCTGCTCGACCAGGGTATGCAAAACCAGTTGCCGGTGGCTGAAGTACACCCCCTTGGGGTTGCCGGTGGTGCCGCTGGTGTAGAACAGTGTGGCCAGCGAGTTTTCGTCGAAGTCGGCAAATTCGAACTGTGGCGCTGCAGCCGCCAGCATGGCTTCGTATTCGCCCAGCAAAGGCACTGTCTGCGCGGCGGCAGCGCCGTCGCTGAGGCGGATGATGCCCTCGACTGCCGGCAGGTCGGCGCATAGCTGCTGCATCAATGGCAGGAAGTCGTCATGCACCAGTACCCACCGATCCTCGGCGTGGTTCATGGTGTAGCGCACCTGCTCGCTGGACAGCCGCACGTTTACCGTATGCAACACCGCCCCCAGCATCGGTACGGCAAAGAAACATTCCAGTGCCCGGTGGCTGTCCCAGTCGAGCAATGCCACCGTGTCGCCAGGCTTGACCCCGGCCGTGGTCAGCACGTTGGCCAGCCGTTGGATGCGTTGCAGCAACGTGGTGTAGGTGTAGCGCAGCTTGTCGGCGTAGACGATTTCCTGGTTGGGCTGGTAGCGCACACCCGACAGCAGCAGGCGTTTGATCAGCAGCGGATAGGCATAGGCCTGCTCGGCCCGGGGCATGACGCGAGTGGTGAGCATGTTGGCGGCCATCACAGTTGCTCGGCCTTGAGCAGGTACAGGCTATCGCTGCCGGCCCTGACACTGGCGCTGAGCGAGTGGATGCGTGGTAGCAGGCGTGCAAAGTAGAAGCGCGCGGTGCCGAGCTTGCTCAGGTGGAACGGCTCTGGTGCCGCCTGGCCCTGGCACACCACGGCCATGCGCGCCCACAGGTAGGCGTAGAAGGTGTAGCCAAACACGTGCAGGTACTCCACCGCCGCCGCGCCAAGCTCGCGCGGGTTGCCTTGGCTGCGGTCGAGCAGCCAGGCACTCAGTTCGTCAAGGTTGTGCACGGCAGCCAGCAGTGGCGCACTGAACTCGGCGTGCGCCACTGGCAGCGCCTGGGCAAAGCTGACGATTTCGTCAGACAGGCCACGGTAGGCCTTGCCGCCATCACCCAGCAGCTTGCGCCCTACCAGGTCGAGCGCCTGGATGCCATTGGTGCCTTCGTAGATCTGGGTAATGCGGCAGTCACGAATCAACTGCTCCTGGCCCCACTCGCGGATATAGCCGTGGCCACCCAGCACCTGCTGGCCGTGCAGGGTAGTCTCCAGTCCCATGTCGGTGAGGAAGGCTTTCGCTACCGGCGTAAGCAACGCCACCTTGGCCTCGGCATTGGCGCGTGTAGCCGGGTCGTCGCTGTATTTGGCCATGTCCAACTGCAACGCCACGTAGGTGGAAAATGCCCGCCCGCCCTCGTTCAGCGCTTTCATGGTCAGCAGCATGCGGCGTACATCCGGGTGGACGATGATCGGGTCGGCATACTGCGACGGCGCTTCGACACCCGACGGCGCGCGGCCTTGAAGACGATCACGGGCATAAGCGATGGCCCCCTGATAAGACCGCTCGCCCAGCGCCAGCCCCTGGATACCCACGCCCAGGCGCTCGTAGTTCATCATGGTGAACATGGCATTGAGGCCCTTGTTCGGCTCGCCGACCAGGTAGCCGATGGCGCCGTCGAAGTTCATCACGCAGGTGGCCGAGGCCTTGATGCCCATCTTGTGCTCGATCGAGCCGCAGCTCACTGCATTGGCCTCGCCAAGCACGCCGTCGGCGTCGACCAGCACCTTGGGCACCAGGAACAGCGAGATGCCTTTGGGGCCGGCCGGTGCATCCGGTAGCCGCGCCAGCACCAGGTGGATGATGTTCTCGGTCAGGTCCTGCTCGCCGCCAGTGATGAAGACCTTGGTGCCGCTGATGCGGTAGCCGCCGTCGGCGAGGGGTTGTGCACGTGTGCGGATCAAGCCCAGGTCGGTGCCGGCGTGGGGCTCGGTCAGGCACATCGAACCGGCCCAACGCCCTTGGTACATGGGTGGCAGGTACAGCGCCTGCAAAGCCTCACTGGCATGGTTGAGCAGTGCCAGGCAGGCCCCGGCGGTCAGCATCGGGTACAGGCCAAACGACAGGTTGGCGGCATTGAGCATCTCTTCGAGTTGGGCACCGATCACCTTCGGCATGCCCATGCCGCCGTAGGCCGGGTCACCGGCGACACCTACCCAGCCGTCAGCGGCAAATGCCCGGTAGGCATCGGCGAAGCCGTCGGGCGTGCGTACCTGGCCAGCCTCCCAGCGGCAGCCCTGCTCGTCCCCACTGCGGTTGAGCGGCGCCACTCGCTCGGCAATCAGCTTGCCGGCCTGCTCGAGTATGGCCCTGGCAGTGTCACCATCGACCACCTCGGCCAGGTCGGGCGTTTGCGCCCACCAGGTCGGGATGTCGAACACTTCGTTGAACAGAAAATCCATGTCGCGCAGTGGCGCAAGGTAATCAGACATGAGGCGAGCACTCGGTTTCTTGGGTTTGAGAAAGCGCCGGCGCCTGGGCATCGGCAGCTGCCGGGGCGCCCTGGCCACGCAGGAGGAAGTGCGACAGCGCGGGTATCAGCACCAGCGCGCCGAGCATGTTCCACAGGAACATGAAGGTCAGCAGCAGGCCCATGTCGGCCTGGAACTTGATTGGCGACCAGGCCCAGCCGGCTACGCCAGCGGCCAAGGTGATACCGACCAGCCCCACCACCCGACCGGTGAAGGCCAGGGCTTTCTGGTAGGCGTCGGCCAGGCTCAGGCCGGCGCGCTGGTAGTGCAACTGCACGCTGAGCAGGTACAGCGCGTAGTCCACGCCAATGCCCACCCCCAGGGCGATCACCGGCAAGGTGGCGACCTTGACGCCGATGCCCATGGCCACCATCAACGCCTCGCACAGCACCGAGGTAAGCATCAGCGGCAGGATTGCCACCAGCGTCGCTCGCCAGCTGCGGAAGGTGACCAGGCAGAACAGGGTCACCGCCAGGTACACCAGCAACAGCATGCGGTGGTTGGCCTCGCGCACCACCTCGTTGGTGGCGGCCTCGATGCCCGCGCTGCCGGCGGCCAGCAGGAACTGGTGATCAGCACTGCTGTTGGCCTGGGCGAAGCGCTCAGCCGCTACAGCCACCTGGGCCAGCGTGTCGGCGCGGTGGTCCTTGAGGTAGGCGATCACCGGCATCAGCGAACAGTCGTTGTTGAACAGCTCCGGGGCGTTGACTGAGGCTTGCTGGGCGGCGTAGTTGAGCACGTCCTGGTTGCGCTGCAGGCTGTTCAGGCGCGCGTTGCCTTCGTAGGTACCCGCAGTGATCTGGCGCACCGCGTTTGCCAGCGACACGGTGGTCTGCACACCCGGCAGTTGCTGCAGCTCCCAGGCCAGGCGGTCGGCGAGGATCAATGTCTGGTATTGCAGGCAGCCTTCGGGGGCCGTCTTGACCATGACCGCGAAGGTATCGCTGGACAGTGCGTAGTGCTGGGTGATGTAAGCGTTGTCGAGGTTGTAGCGCGAATCCGCACGCAGCTCGGGGGCGCCACTGTCGAGGTCGCCGATTTTCAGCTGGAGGCTACCCCAGGTGCCAAGGGCGGCCAACGCCAGGGCAGCCAGCAGTGCAGCACTGGCCCACTTGCGTTCGGTGAATCGGTCAAGCAGCGCCCACAGCCGGCCGAAGCCACGGTGCTGATCCGCGCGAGCATCGATACGTAGCGCTCGCTCGGCAGCCTTGCGGCCTACACCGACATAGGACAGCGCCACCGGCATCAACAGCAACGAGGTAAAAATCAGCACCGCCACACCAATGCTGGCGGTGATTGCCAGGTCCTGGATCACCGGAATATCGATCAGCATCAGCACCGCAAAGCCCACGGCATCGGCCAGCAGTGCGGTGACCCCGGCCACGAACAGGCGGCGGAAGGTATAGCGGGCGGCAATCTGCCGGTGCGTACCGCGGCCTATGTCCTGAAGGATGCCGTTCATCTTCTGCGCCGCGTGCGACACGCCGATGGCAAAGATCAGGAACGGCACCAGGATCGAATACGGGTCGATGGCATAGCCCAGCCAGGCGACGATACCCAGCTGCCATACCACCGCAGCCAGCGAACACACCACCACCAGCAAGGTGCTGCGCACACAACGGGTATAGCAATAGATGATCACCAGGCTGGTCAGCACAGCCAGCGCAAAGAACGCCATCACCTGGATCAGGCCGTCGATCAGGTCGCCCATCAGCTTGGCGAAGCCGATCACATGAATGCGGTACTGGCCGCTGGCCTGGTACTGACTGCGCAACTGTTCGAGCTTTTGCGAAAAGGCATGGTAGTCCAGGCCTTTGCCGGTGGCTGAGTCCTGGTCGAGCAGCGGCACCACCAGCATGCTCGACTTGAAGTCGCGCGCTACCAGGCTGCCGACGATGTTGGCACGCTCGATGTTCTGCCTTAGCTGTTCGATATCACCGCCTGCGCCTTGATACCCGTCAGGCATGACCGGCCCGCCCTGGAAACCCTCCTCGGTAACCTCGGTCCATCGCACCGCCGGGCTCCACAATGACTTCACCCATGCCCGGTCCACGCCTTGGCTGAGGAACAGTTCGTCGTTGATATGACGCAGGGTCTGCAGGTAACCCGGGTCGAAGATATCGCCGTGGGTGTTCTCTACCACCACCCGTACCGCATTGCCCAATCCGCGCAGCGAAGCGCGGTTTTCCAGGTAGTTCTGTATGTAGGGGTGGCTCTGCGGCAGCATCTTGTCAAAGCTGGGGCGCAGCTCCAGGCGCGTCGCCGCCATGAAGCCGAGCACCAAGGTTGCCAGCAGCATGCACAGCAGAAATGGCCAGCGATGGTTGAACACCAGGCGTTCCAGGCAATTGCCCGAGCGTGGGTCGAAATCGGCGAGGTTGCGGATTACCGGAAGCGTATCTTGGCGGGTAGCGGCCATCAGGGTCTTCTCTTGTCAGGATGCGGCGTGGGGTTACCGGCCTGGTTGCGCACGCCACGCTCGCCCACCAGCACCAGGCCGTTACCGGCATCGCTGACGAGGGCGGTGACTGGGCTGCGGGGGCTGTGGGCTACCGGCTTGAAGCTGGCGCCGTCATCGCGGCTGAGCAACAGGTCACCGGCCTGGCTGGCAAGCCAGAACTCCCCGTCACGGTCGATACCGGCGGCGGTGAGGCTGGCGTTGATGCCGGTATCGAGCAGTTCCCACTGCTTGCCGCCATCGGTACTTCGGTAGGCGTGGCCGCGCAGGCCGTAAATCAGCAGCACACCGGGCTTGCCAACGACGCCGAACAGGGTGCCGGCGTAGGGTGTGACGACGCGGACGAAGCGCTTGCCGTCCCACTTCAGCAACAGGCCCTGCTCGCCCGTGATGAACAGCTCGTCGCCCACCGCGGCCAGGCTGGTCAGGTGCAAGCCTTGCGGGTTGTCGCTGTGGTCGAGCCACGGCTGCCAGTGCTTGCCGCCATCGGTGGTGCGAAGCAGCAGGTTGAACACCCCCACCGCGTAGCCCGTGCGGGCATCGCCGAACCACACATCGAGCAAGGCATTGTCGGTGCCCGCGCCTGGCAGCTGCTCGGCCAGTACCCGGCCGTCCAGCTGTTTTTGCCAGTGCATGCCACCGTCACGGCTGTGCAGGACCACACCGTCATGGCCCACCGCCCAGCCCAGCTCGGGCGTGGCGAAGCTCACCGCATTCAGGTCGGCGCTGACCGGCACCTGGGCTTGCTGCCAGTGCGCGCCGTGGTCATCGGAATACAGGATGTGCCCGCGCGGGCCGACCGCGACCAGGCGCTGCCCGGCCAGGGTCACATCACGCAGGGCGCTGCTGCTGGCAAGGGCGCTGGGCATGGCGGGCACATCCAGCACATCGGTGAATGGCGCTGCCTGGGCCGCGCCATGCAGCGCAGCCAGGGCCAGCATCACCACGCTGCATCGGTTGAAGACAGACATTGGAACCTCTGCTCCGTGCGTTCAGCGAATGCCGTTGCCGGCCAGCGAATCGGGCGACCATTGGGTTTTCGACAACGGGTCGATGTAACGGATGCCGCCGTAGGCACCGACCACGCCGTTGAGGTTGTAGGTGCCGCCGATGAGGTCGTAGATCATGAACGGCGTGGCGTCCGGGGTCTGCTTGTCATAGCTCTGGGTAAGGAAGGCGAACGAACCCCGGTACAGCTGGCCACGGGCGTCGTACTGGTCCGAGGCCAGCGCGATCCAGCTGTCCTCATCGAGGTAGAAGCGGCGCTTGTGGTAGATGTGACGCGCGCCGTCCTTGAGCTTGCCTTCCACCACCCACACGCGGTGTTTTTCCCAGCGTACAAACTGCGGCGCCAGGTGATTGGGGGTAATCAGCTGCTTGACATCGGTGTTGTAGGTCAGCCGGTAGGTGTTGTAAGGCACATACATTTCCTGCTTGCCGACCAGGGTCCAGTCGTAGCGGTCCAGCGCGCCGTTGAAGACGAACACGTCATCGTAAGTGCCAGAGCCGGAGGTGCCCGGGTTGGGCGTGTCGTAGGCCAGGTTAGGCGCCAGCTTGACCCGGCGCTGGCCCGGCAGGTACTGCCAGGCGCTGCGCGGCTGCACCAGCGGGTTGGCAGCGTCGCGCAGCATCATTGCTTCACCGGCACGGCGTGCGGGCCCGGTGTACACCAGTTTCATCTGGTAGTAGGTGTCCTTGGCGCCGATCGGCTTGGCCATGTCCTCGTAGATCGGGTAGCTGATGTGGGCCTGGCCGGTGGTCGACAATGTCGCTTTGCCGGCAGCATCGACGTTCCAGGAGTCGTATTTGGCGGTCATGCTCACACCCTGGTAGCGCAGCAGGAAGTTCCACATGGCCTCGGCGCCGTTCTGCGGAATGGGGAACGGAATGCCCGGCAGCACGTTGTCCACTGCGGTGCCGCCCTCCTGGCTTCTGGCGCCGGTGGCGTTCTTGCGAGTGTTGTCCAGCACCGCCTGCGGCAGCGCGACGCTGCGGTGAGTCGGGTACACGTCAACGTGGTAGCTGGGGTAACGCTTGAGCAGTTCGAGGGTAGTGGCGGTCAGTTGCCCCTTGTACTGATCGGCATTCTTGCCATTGATGACCAGCAACGGTTTCTCGCTGGCAAACGGGTCGGGGCGCATGCTGGCGCCGCTCTGATAGCTGGCCGGCGGGGTAAGCAGGCCACCTTGGTACGCCGGGATAGAGCCGTCGGCATTGCCGGCCTTTTCGGCGCCGAGGGTGGTCAGGTTGTTGCCCAGGTGTGCAGCCTGGTCAGGGGAAACGGCAGCCTGGGCGGCGTTGAGCGCGGCCAGCGACAGGCACGAGGCCAGCAGGGTACGTACGAAGGTCATGATGGTTGTCTTCCTGTGTAGGCGGTAGGAAACAGGACTCAGAAGGTCGTCTTGACGGTCAGGTACAGCGCGCCACGGTCTTCGGTGGTGGCGCCACCGCCGGAGAAGGAGGCGTAGCCGCCGCCGTAGCAGGTGTAATCCTGTTCGCCGTCCAGGGCATTGGGGGTGCTGCCGTCGGTCTGGCCGTCCTTGCAGGCCTTGGTCTCACCGAAGCTGTCGACGTACTTGAGGTCGACGAAGTACTGGTTGTAGATCGCAGCGCTGAAGCCCACCGCGTAATTGCCGGTGTTTTCGGCGCCGCCGCCTTGCACCGGCGAGACACCGTCCAGGCCGACGTTGACCGACAACGGCATGCTCAAGTCCATGCCCGGCAACACCTGGTACCAGGTGGGGGTGAAGTTGACGGCGATACCCCAGTTGTCGCGGGTCGCCTTGTCGATGCCGCGGTAGCTGCCCTTGCCTTTGTACAAAGCCTCGTTATGGCTATCGAGCTTGAGCAGGTTGCTGTAGAACAGCTCACCCAGCAGGGTTGCCGAGTCGAACAGTGGCGTGTCACCCATCGTCATCAGGCCGTTGACCGTGAAATGCAGGGTGTCGCCAGTGGCGCTCAGGCTGTCACCATCCTTGGGTACGTCGTAGACCACCCCGCTGCCGGGCAGGCGCGACGGCAGTAAACCGAAGCCACCACCCAGGCCACCTTGGCCGGGGGCACTGACGATTGCCGGGATACTCGCCAACGGCATGTTGTGGCGGATGTTGAGGTCGCTGCCGACGCTGATGCCAACCACATCCTTGGACAGGCTCAGGCCATAGACGTCGATGTTGTCGGCGTAGGCGAACTGGTAAGTGGTGCTTTGCAGCGAGTTGTACAGGTTACCGACCGCCCCCTGGCGGCTGCCCGGCGGGTTGCCGAAAGGGCCACTGGCCACGGTCATGCCGCGCGCATCAAGCCAGGCCTGGGGCAGAATCTCGGACGTCTTGCGGTAGTAGAAACCGAGGGTGCCGCCCAGCCATTGCGGCGACCACCTGGCCATGATGCCCCAGTCGCCGCTCTTGCCGGGCGTCAGGTCATGACCGCGGCGGATGGTGGTCAGCGCTCCGCGCACCGGGATCAAGCCCGGGGTGCCGGTGTGGCCGAGCAGGAAGCTCTGCGCGCCCTCGCCTACCACATCCGCGCCGCCATAGTAGGTGCCCGCTTCGGGCAAGCGGGCAGCATCCCAGTCGAAGAAGTACTGCGCCCCCAGGGTGAGTTCGGAATTGACCAGGAACGAGGTCGACAGCTGGTTGCGAGGTACGAACAGCTCCTTGGCCTCGGTGCCTGGCGAAGCCGCCAGCTTGGCCAGGTCCAGGCCGGACTGGCCATAGCTCAGCGAATGCACGGGGTTGAGCAAGGTTTCCCCCCAGAACAGGTTGTGCTGGCCCAGCTTGGCACTGACCTGCGACGCTTCGCCCACGTCACGGCTCATGAATACGAACGCATCCAGCACTTCGCCCGATGGGCCGTTGTAGTATCGCTGGGCGTAGTTGCTCAGGTGCGGGCTGCCCAGGGGTATGCCAGTACCCGGCAGGCCATTGAGGCTGGGGCTGATGCCCGACTGATCACCGTTGCCATTGACGAACGGGTTGCTGTTGGAGCCGGTGTTGTCGTAGGCCTTGTCGTACCAGCTGGCAGTGCTGACGCGAAAACCGGTGTTGCCCTGATACACCACATCCAGCTCGGTCAGCAGGTCGACCCGGTTTGTGATGTTGGTGCCGGCCTTGCGGAAGTTGTAGTCACCGTCGTTGCTGTTGGGCGTGCCCAGCATGCGCTTGTCGGCGCTTTCCGTGCGCACGCCATAATTGTATTTGACGGTATTGTCCAAGCGCACGGCCCAGTCTTCATTGCCGGTCTGGACTTCAACGGCCTGGGCGGCGGGCAGCGTGAGCAGGGCGACGGCGCAGGCGAGCAGGCAGCGCTGTGGCTTCACGGCATGGTGAATGCGGTGTTCTGGCATTACGATGGCTCCACGTATTGTTATTGTTTTTTACGCCGCCCGTCTGTTGCGGGCGTGGCTGGGGCGTCCATGCGTTACTACAGGGTTTCGGCGTCCAGACGGCGGATCAGGGCCTCGGCCAACGGCCAGGGGCCAAAACCGGAAGCCGGGTTGAGATGGCCGACGGCGCCCAGGTTGACCAGCTCACTGCCCCAATGGCGGGCAAGTTCGCTAACGGCGTCGTAGCTGGCCAGGTGGTCATTGCTACTGGCCGCGACAATGCTCGGGAACGGCAGCGCCGTGGTTGGCAACGGCGACCAGCCCTGGGCGGCCAGGCTGGCCGGGCTTGGGTAGTGCGCCGGCCACTGGGCGTCGAGGTCTGGCGGGGCAGCCAGCAAAGCCCCCTTGATCGGCCACCGGTAGCGCGCGGCCCAGTGGGCGACCATCAGTACGCCGGCACTGTGCGCCACCAGCAGCACCTGGCCGTCGATCTGCTCCAGTTCGCGCTGGATCGCCTCGACCCGGGCGTTGCAGCAAAGGCCGTCAAGCTTCAGCGGCGGTACGCTGCGCACCTTCGCCAGGCGGCTGGCAAGCAGCGTCTGCCAATGATCGGCAACGTGGTCGCGCAGGCCAGGGACGATCAACACGGTGGCAGTGGTTTGCAGTTTTTCCACGGTGAACCTCGTGTGCGGTGTAGCTGTTGAGGTTCACAGTAAACAGCCCTCCCCCCGGGTGCTTCACATTGGGCGTCAGGTACTTTTCATTTGATGACAATGGCCCGAACAGGGCTTTGCTTTTCAATTGATGACACGCAGGCTATAAAACCCGTGCACCTGCAAGCCAGGTGCTTTTTGTCGCAACAGCCTTGTGCTGCTGCCTGAAAGCGCCAGGTTGCCTGAACAATAGGGATAACAATAAAAATGCCTGCCCTCGTCCGCGCCGCCAGCTTGACCAACTACCTGGAAGTGTCCCGCCACCTGGGCCTCAACCCCCACACACTGCTGGCACAAGTGGGCCTCAGCGCGGCGTTGCTCGACGATCCCAACCGGCGTATCCCGGTGGCCAGCGTGATCAACCTGCTGGAAGCTTCCGCCAGCGCCAGCCACTGCGAGAGCTTCGGCTTGCGCATGGCCGAACTGCGCCAGTTGTCGGACTTCGGCGAAATCAGCCTGCTGCTCAGCCACCAACGCAACCTGCGCGACGCGCTACAGGTGATCGTGCAGTACCGCCACCTGCTCAATGACGCGCTGGCCATTCATATCGAAGAAGCTGGCAAGACCGTGGTCATTCGCGAAGAGGTGATCAGCGAGCGCGCGCCCTGTAGCCGCCAGGCCACCGAGCTGGCTATCGGCGTGATGATGCGCTTGTGCGCGGCGCTGCTAGGCACGCACTGGCACCCGATCAGCGCCAATTTCACCCATGCGGCCCCCGCCGACCCCGCCATTCACCGGCGCATTTTCGGCTGCACGCTGGTGTTTGGCAGCGAGTTCAACGGCATCGTCTGCCCTGCCGCCGACCTCGACAGTGCCAGCCCGCTGGCCAACGAAGCCATGGCCCGCCTGGCCCGGCGCTACCTGGACACGCTGCCGGCAGGCAGCGAGCCATCGCTGGAGCTGGAGCTGCGCAAGACCATCTACCTGCTGCTACCCATGGGGCGGGCCACCCTCGAGCAAGTGGCGCAAACCCAGGGCATGAACGTACGCACCCTACAGCGGCGGCTGGAAGACAGCGGCTTGACCTTCAAGGACCTGATCAACAGCGTTCGACGTGACCTGGTGATGCGCTACCTGGAGAACCCCAGCTATTCGCTGGGTCGCATAGCCGATATGCTCGGCTACTCGATGCCCAGTTCGTTCACCCGCTGGTTCATCGCCCAGTACGGCATGCCGCCGGCCAGCTGGCGGACACGCAGTGTCAGCCCTGCTCCCCAGCCCCGTCACCATCGAGGGTGATGAACACCGCATCACCCTCCTGCTGCACCGGGTAGCTGGCCACTTTCAACGCCTTGGAATTGACCAGGTAGCCGCTGGCCAGGTCGAAGCGCAGGCCGTGGGCACAGCACTGGATCACCCGCCCTTCCAGGCGCCCGCCACACAGCGACGCCCCTTGGTGCGGGCAGCTATCGTCGATGGCATAGAGCGCACCGGCGACATTGAACAACGCTACGCTGCGGCCCTCGCAGGCCAGCAGCACCCGGCCATTGCGCTCCGGCAGCTGGCTGGGGTTCAGGGCGATACGCAGGCTCATGCCTGCACCCTCTCTGACAAGGCGTCGGTCATCGCGGCAAACAGCGCCTCGGCTGGCCGCACCCCGGCAATCAGAGGGCCCAGGTTGAAGCGATAACGTGGCACGGCACTGCCTGCACGCCCTGCACCTTCGAGGAACGGGCTGCCATCATCACGCAGACAATCGATTACCTGCGCGGCCTTTAGCCCGCAACTCTCGGCGATGCCGAGCAACGTGCGGCTATCACCGAGGTCGCGGCCTTGGTGGAAATAGGCAATGAACAGCCGCTCCAGCAACGCTTGCTGTTGCGACGCGCCAAGCAGACTGCCGGCCCGCTGCATCAACCGGTGGGCGTTGCCGGTGTTTGGCATGCGGCAGATGCGCGAGAAGTCGATATCCTCCCCCACCACGCGGGCAGCGGCGCGCACCTGAGCCTGGCGCTCGCGCACTGCCTGCTCGCTGCCCAGGCGTTGAAGGTAGAACTGTTTGAAGGGTACTCCATTGGCTGGCAGCCCCGGCAGCAACTGCACGCCCTGCCTGTGAACCTGCACTTGCACGTGTGGCTGCTCACGCTGCAACAGCAACAACGCAGCCTGCAAGTGCCGCTGGCCAATCAGGCACCAGGGGCAGACGAAATCGAAGAACACCTCGACGGACAATTGCTGTTTCACAGTTTCAACTCCTGGCGCGCAGACGATCCATGTCGCGGTGGTAGTGACGTTTGGCAACCAAGAACACAGCCGCCGCTGCAATGCTTGTCAGTGGCACCCACTGCAGCGCCGCCTGAAGCCCGATCAGGTCAGACACCCGACCGGTGATCAGCGGACCGGTGGCCAGGCCCAGCAGGTTGTTGGCCAAGGTCAGGGTGGCGAATGCCGTGCCATGCACAGCAGCGTGGGTAAGGTTGGCGACCATGGCACTGGACGGGCCATTGGTGCCGGCGGCTATCATCATGCCCAGGCAGATCAGCACCAGTTGCGCGGTACCGGCAGGCAACGCAAAGGCTATGCTCAGCAGCGCGCAACTGCCCAGGCAATAGCCGATGGCCAGGCTGATCTTGCGGTCCGGGCGCTGCCGCCCAAGGCGATCGCAGAGCATGGCGCAGAGAATCATGCCGATACCACTGCACAGCACGATGACGGCGGCGATCGCCCCGGCGCGGTCGGTGCCCATGGCGTAATAGCGGTTCAGGTAGCTGGGCATCCACACGATCAGGGTGCCGCCGACAAACAACTGCAGGCCACTGCCGACATAGGCGGCGATGACCGAACGGCTGCTGTACAGGGTGCGCAGCGGGTGGCTGGCCTTGTCCAGCGCCTGCTGCGCGCACTTGGGCGCAATGCGCCGCTCTTTGACGATGACGGGGTAGAGCATCGCCAGCACCAGGCCGAACAATGCCATGCCGGCGAATGCCCAGCGCCAGCCCAGGTGCTGGGCCAACACCCCGCCCAAGGCCATGCCCAGCACCGAGCCGAACATGCCGCCCGCCATGAACGCCCCGGCCAGCGTCGAGCGCATGTCGCGGGGGAATACCGCGACCACCACGGCAATGCCGACACTGCCATAGGCGGCCTCGCCGACCCCGACCAGGAAGCGTGCAATGAACATTTGCGAGTAGTTTTCCGCCAGGGCACAGCCGAGCGTGGCAAGGCTCCAGAGCACGGCCATCAGCACCAGGCTGCGTACCCTGCCGAAACGGTCGGCCAGCAGCGACAACGGAAAGGTCAGCAGGCCGACCATCAGCGCGACGATGCCGCTGAGCAAGCCCAACTGGCTGTCGCTCAATGCCCATTCGCTTTTGAGCAGCGGAAACACTGCATTGAGCACCTGGCGCGACATGTAGTCGGAGATCAACAGGCCGAAGGTCAAGGCGAAGACGACCCAGGCATAGCGCCGGGGGATGCTGTTGGCAGTGTCGGTGCCGGAGTCTTCGGCGCTGACGAGATAGGTGGCCATGTTGCCTCCTTGGGTGTGAAGCGTGGGTGTTGTTTTTGTTGTTATGGGTAACAGCCAGAACTCACGTTGCGTTTTGTGGCCTCTTCGCAGGTACGCCCGCGAAGAGACCGGGCCTGCCATGGCCGCATCAAGTGCGCTGCGGCACGCCTTTCTCACCCGCCTGGCGGTTCGGCGCCATGCCATTGGCTTTCAGCGTCTGCTCGATACTGTCGTACTGCTGCCCGATGCGGTAAATGGCGCGGGCCTCCTTACCACTGGCAATCTCGCGCCCCAACTCATGGGCCACGCGCACGGTCTGCTGGACCTGCTGCACCGAGGTGAAGCGTTTGCCGTGCTGGTCGATGATGGTGTCTTCGTTGCCGCAGCGCGGGTGCAGGCCCATGGCCAGCGCCATGGTGTTGAACGGCAGCACGTTCTTGAGCAACGATTCGGCAGTCAGGGTGCAGCTGTCCGGCGCGCGGTGGATGAAGTTGAAGAAGTTGAACGGGTTGGGGCCGTCGAAACCGCCACCAATACCGATCCATGTCAGGTTCAGCGGCCCCATGTAGTCACCCCGGCGCACGAGGCGTTCGAGGGTTTCCAGGGCATGCATGCCGGTCAGCTGGAAATGCGGCTGGATATGGCTGGCCTGCAGGCGGCGCAAGTGCTCGCGGACCCAGGCCGGGCCGGCCGGCACGGTCATTTCGCTGTAGGCGGCATGGATTGCGGGGCTGGCCAGCGAGGTGCCTTCAAGGTACTCGGGGTACAGCAACTCCATGATATTCATCTGCGTGGTGTTGATGGCCACGGTCACCTGGTCGGGGCGCGGCGTCAGCTCGGCAAGCATGTGCCGGGTGTCATCCGACAGCCATTTGGCCGCCTCGCCTTCGCCTTCCGGGGCGAAGGAAATCGAACCGCCAACTTGAATGATCATGTCCGGCACAGCTTCACGTACCCCGGCGATCAGCTCATTGAACTTGGACAGGCGCTTGGAGCCTTTGCCGTCCAGCTCACGCACATGCAAGTGCAGCACGGTGGCGCCTGCCTCGTAGCAGTCGACGGCCTTCTGCACCTGCTCGTCCATGGTCAGCGGAATGTCTTCAGGGAAGTCTTCGGGCATCCACTCCGGGCCATAAGGGGCGACGGTAATGACCACCTTTTCCATGTTTTCCGGGTGCAACGAATCGTCGAAGAATTGCATGCTGTAGTCCTCGCTATTGTTATTGTGCGGTTACCGCCAGTGACGGCGGCAGGCTTAGAACGTGCGGCTGCCCTTGATCCCGGCACGCTCCATCTTGCGATGGCATGGCGGGTAGTCCATGACCGCGTAATGCTGGGTGCTGCGGTTGTCCCAGATCGCCACGCTGTTGGGCTTCCAGCGCCAGCGCACCTGGTATTCGGGCAGGTAGGCCTGGCTGATCAGGTAACGCAGCAGGTCGCCGGCACCGGGGTTCGCATCCTGGCCGAAACGCACCCGCTGCGGGGTGTGGTAGTTGCTGAAGTGGGTGGTGAAGGCGTTGACGAACAGCACCTGCTCGCCCGTTTCCGGGTGGGTGCGTACGACCGGGTGCTCGGCGTCGGGGAACTGCGCCTTGAGTGCCAGCCGTTTGTCCAGCGGCATTGCAGCGCCGAAGCTGGCCTCGATGCTGTGGCGGGCGCGCAGGTCTTCGATTCTGGCCTTTACATCGTTTGGCAGGTTTTCATAGGCCAGCACCATGTTCGCCCACAGGGTATCGCCGCCTACCGGAGGGCATTCCACACAGCGCAGCACACACCCCATGGGCGGTGCCTCACGCCAGGTGGCATCGGTGTGCCAGGCATTTTCATAGCGGTCGTTGGGCTGGTCCGGGCGCTTGTAGATCTGCACCAGCCCCGGGTGCTCCGGGTCGCTACCGGCCACCGGGTGGTCCTCCAGCTCGCCGAAGCGGCGGGCGAAGGCCACGTGCTCGGCACGGCTGAAATGCTGGTCGCGCAGGAACAGCACACGGTGCTGGAGCAACTGCTGGCGCAACTGGGCGAACAGTTCGTCATCGTGAATCGCATCGGCCAGGTTGACGCCACTCACCTCGGCACCGATCGCGCAGGTCAGTTGTTCAATGTGCATGCTGTTGCCCTCTTCAGATGACGAAGATCGACGAGCCCGTGGTTTTGCGGGCTTCCAGGTCACGGTGGGCCTGTACCGCGTCCTGCAGGGCGTAGTGCTGATTGATTTCGATACGAATGCGCCCGCTGCTGACGTGGTCGAACAATTCGCCGGCCAGGTCAGCCTTTTCTGCCGGATCGGCGATGAAGTCGGCCAGTGCCGGGCGGGTAAGCTGCAACGAGCCCTTGATGGCCAGCAACTGCGGGTCGAACGGCGGGATGCTGCCCGACGCCGTGCCGACGCAAACCATCAGCCCGCGACGCTTGAGCGAATCAAGCGAGCCGGTGAAGGTGGTCTTGCCGACACTGTCGAACACGACGTTCACCCCTACCCCGTCGGTCAGTTCGCGTACGCGGCTGGCGACGTCTTCGACGCTGTAGTTGATGATGTGGTTGCAGCCATGGGCGCGGGCCACCTCGGCCTTGGCCTCGGTGGATACCGTGCCGATCACGTTCAGCCCAAGCAGCCGCGCCCACTGCGCGACAATCAGGCCCACCCCGCCAGCAGCCGCATGCAGAAGCACACTGTCGCCGGGTTTGAAGTCATACAGCCGGCGTAACAGGTAGGCCGAGGTCAGGCCACGCATGGTCATGGCGGCAGCAGTCTCGAAGGCAATGGTTTCCGGCAGCTTGATCAGCGCCGCTGCGGGGATCAGGCGCTCGGTGCAATAGGCACCCAGGGTATTGAGGAAACCGGTATAGGTGACCCGGTCACCGACCACCACCTGCGTCACGCCTTCGCCCACCGCCTCCACCACCCCGGCAGCTTCCACGCCGATGCCATTGGGCAGCGTGATCGGGTAAGTGCCGTTACGAAAGTAGGTGTCGGCATAGTTCAGGCCCACCGCCACCTGGCGCAAACGTACCTGCCCAGGGCCGGGCTCGCCAACCTCGGCGTCCTCGTAGCGCAAAACCTCGGGGCCACCGGTCTGATGGAAACGTACCACTTTGGACATGCTTGTCTCTCCAATCATCGATCTGGACGTCAGGCGTCAGTGCTGGTGATTGGACTGTATGCCCTTGGCTTGCGGGGTGCTTCGCATCGGACGACAGCGGGTTTTCATTTGATGACAGTACTGTCGACCCACCGGCGTTCGGACCAGCGCCTTTATTCATGAGGCTGCTTGATGGTTACCTCTTGCGAGACTAATACTTAAATCTCTGCCTGGGGAGGCACGAAAAATGCAACCAAGATTCGTTATCGTTCCCGCTGTACCGATCGAAAAGGAATCGTTCCGCGTTGGCAGCCGCTACTACGCCGCTACCGTGTGTGGAGGGTTCGACATTTATGACAATCAGGCAAAGGAGCGGCTCAAGCCCAGCTATCCGAGCCGGAAGGAGGCGCAGGTGAAGTGCGAGCATTTGAACAAGCGGGATGAGTTGGGTTAACTGCAGGCGATCGGGGCGGCACAACCCGCTCGGGGCACGGGTTCAATCCAGGCATTGCTTGGCAGCCTGGCGCAACTTGTCGCCAGACAGAAAGCTGCCCTTGTAGAAGGTCGCACGGCTGCCCTCGTGAGCGTCGACCACATCAAGCACATCGTCACTTGCCACGGCGCTTGGCGCCGTGAGCCGGTAGCCGTGGGCTATTGACTTCTGCGTGGCCTGTGGCGCCAGCGCCTGCCATTTGGGCAGGACACAGGCGGCGTACTGCTGCGGCGATTTCCTGGTCAGTTGGCTGGCAGTGGGTTTGCCGGGGGTTGCGCAACCGGCGAGGCTGGCAACCAACACAGTGGCGAAAAAAATACGAAAGTCAGGCATTTGCAATCGACCGTTATGGATGCGCTGCATTCTAACGGGCGTGACGCCGCGTTACTAATCAACCAAAGTCTTGCTGCAGGACGGCGCCCAAGCGGGATCTGTGCAGCGCACCTGATATTTCTGCCAGTAGCAGGGTCACGCCGCAACAGTGAAACTGCCCATGGCACATCACACCACGACTCGGCAGGGGCTTCAGACCATGCAAACCAACGTCAACAACACTCAGTTCTTCTATCAGAACGGCAAACTCGTCACCCTTAAAACCGGTGAACAAGGCCGTAGCATCTTTCGCTCGCCGGACGTACCTCTTGCCGAACGACAATCAGACGACACCGACGCCGGCGGATTGCTGGTAACTGACGACAAGGGTTCGGTGCTGCAGGTACAGCAGAAAAGCTGAAGACCTCATGATGTTCCGGCCCCATTGCGAACCAAATGCGGGCTCAGGGCTTGGCTCCCCTGTACAACACGATGGCTGCTATATCCAGGGCCAGCACACTACCGACAATCACGAACATGATGTACAGATCTTCAGAGAGCATTGCTGTATCCCCCAGATGCACCGGTTTCAAAAGGGGTAAGCAAATACTGATCCAGTCAGTGCATCAGGAATGCGAGCTGAGACTCAGCTGAACTTCAACTTGACCACTTTGCTCAGCGCCCAGCCACTGAAGACATAGAACGCATCCAGGTAGAAACGCCCTGCATAGTTGGGCAACGGTGATTGATTCAACAGCACATCCGGCTCGGGCGCGGGAGGAAACAGTGCATAAAAGCCGTTGGGCAGAACGGCCAGTACCAGCAATAACAGGTAAGTCGAGGCTTGTAGCAGGGTGGCACGATTACTGGATCTGGCGGACCACTTCAGCCCGTAGTAGGCAACCAGGCCGGCAACAGGCAAAACCCAGAAATGCGTCGGAATCCCAATGAACATTTCGGCGACTACGCTTCTTGCTTCCACCTGCGACTCTCCATCCAAATACAACGATTATTACGGGCGGGGCCGGCAAATGCAAAGCAACGCTGCTCAGGCCATACCGGCCCCACCCGCCCTTTTTTGAACGTTGCCGGTCAGGCGATCGGCAGACTAAAAGCCCGCTCTCGACGGCGGGCTATTGGTGTGGGGTTGGATGATTAAGCTTTTGAACACATCAGTGCAGCATCCAGCAACCTGCCATGGTCGTACCAGGCATCACGTTGATAGGCCGTGAAGTGGCGCTCGCTTCCCGTGCCCCGCAACTCTACCAGACCCTCTGCCTTGTCAGGGTCAGTGCTTTCGACGAAAAGCCTGACCGCGTTATCACCCTCGACTTCATAGGTTTTCACATTCCCTTGTAGCTCGCCTTTGACGCAGCCCAGATAGGCGGGTGAGCTTTTCACGGTAGTGCCAGCGGTATAATCGTGGCTGTCACGCACATCAGGGTTTTGTGCGCAGCCTGCGACGAACAACGAGGCTGCCCCGATTACCAGTATTGCACCTGCTCGCGAACTTGAGTTTTTCACGCGACACGCTCCTGCAGCCCCATCGAAAACTGGGAAATGTTGCCAAGCAGCCTGCCCTTTTTTTGGTTTTGTCCTGCCCATGTTACTGCTCAACGACAACAGGGCATCAGGTTTGTTTGCTATATAGGGTTCGGGGCGTTTTCCTCACGCCCTGCCTTGCCCCCGATTACGAGTAAGGCCTACCCCATAACCGGGGTCAGGGAATGGCATTGAGAAACACATAAGTCGCCGCCAGGTCGAGTACCAGCACAGCAACCACGCTGAAAATCATGTAATAGCGGTCATCCTGAGTCATTTCTGCGCACTCCGCATGATCAATGTCTCAGGGGTCACAGCAATTCCCGTTCCAGCGCCGTGATGCAGCCCGCTGACACCGCGCCAGCCAAACAGCGCGATCGCGCAGTCAGTCCTTGATCTGGCATACGCCATTGGCTTTGTTCTTACCGGTATACGAGACGTCAGGCGAGCCGTCCGGGTTGATCGACAACGATACGGTTACCCCGCCACCTTTGGCCTCGAAATAGTTGTCATTGAATTTCTTCAGCGTGGCTTCCTTGCCGTTGATGTAAACAGGCCCACCTTTATCGGCATGGACCTCGATATTGCCGGGGCATGTTGCGTTCAACAGCGGAATACCGGCGTGGGCAGCGCCCGATGCGGCAAGCAACAGGCCTAGTAACAAACGCTTCATTTGCAGTGTCCTCGTGGGGTTGTCGGGGTGCGCGCGTTAAAGCAGTCCTGCGATGGCGAAGAGGCTCATCGCTCGTTCGAGATGGTAGGCAAGCACATGCAGGGTCATCTCGCTACGCATTTTTTTCATTCCGTGCATCCAGTCCACCCGTTGGCGGGTATTGCTAGTGGGCGGCCTTTGACTGCCCAGCCCAATGACTTTCAGGAGCACTGCAAATGAACTTGAAATATTCCGCCTGCCTGCTTGCCTGCAGCCTCGCCCTTGCGCTGCCGCCCGCCCACGCCCAGACCGCGCTGCCAGAAGCGGTCAAAGTCCCTGATGGCCATCGCGTCCTGCTCGAAACCGTCGGCGTCGGCGAGATCACCTACGAGTGCCGCGACAAGGCCAACACCCCCGGTCAGACCGAATGGACTTTCGTCGGCCCCAAGGCAGTGCTCAATGACCGTACCGGTAAACAGGTGGGCGACTACTTTGGCCCACCCGCTACCTGGCAGGCCAAGGATGGCTCGAAGGTCACCGGTACCCAGCTGGCAGTGGCACCGGCGGACAAAGGCGCCATCCCCTATCAACTGGTCAAGGCCAACCCGGCCGAAGGCAAAGGCGCCATGCAAGGTGTCAGCTATATCCAGCGCCTGGCCACCCGCGGCGGTGTGGCGCCGTCAGTCGATTGCACGGCGCAGAACAAAGGTGCCAGGCAGGTCGTCCAGTACCAGGCTGACTATGTGTTCTGGACAGCCAAGTGACACGCAACTGACCCTACGCCCTGCGAGTGATGATCTACGCTCGATGGCAAGCCCCCCGGCTGGATGGCCGGGGTACTTGCCTTACACAAGGAAGCCACACACGTTGAACTCGCCGGCCGCCCCCTTCGACTTCCACCGCTGCCTGTTAGCCTGTGCACAGGGTGACCGGCGGGCCCTGCAGGCGCTCTACGATCACGAAGGCGCGCGCCTGCTGGGCGTTGCCCGGCGTATCGCACGTGACGACGCCACCGCAGAAGACATCGTCCACGATGCGATCATCCGCATCTGGACCCGCGCAGCCAGCTACGACCCGGCGCGCGGCTCGGCTCGAGGCTGGATCTACAGCATTACCCGCCACCTGGCGCTGAATTCGATACGCGATACCCGCCGTGAAACTGTACTGACCGATGCCGACACCGAAACTGCGTCAACATTGCACGGGAGGGTTGATGACCTTGACCTCTGGTCCGGCTCAGCAAAGATTTACCGCTGCCTGGAACAACTGCAGCCCGCACCGCAACGCTGCATCCTGCACGCCTACGTGGACGGCTGCAGCCACGCCGAGATAGCCGGTTTATTGGGCGCGCCACTGGGCACTGTCAAGGCCTGGATCAAACGCAGCCTCAAAGCGCTACGGGAGTGTCTGGAATGAAGCCCGATTCTGCCGAAGAACTGGACAGCCTCGCCGGGGAATACGTGCTGGGGACCTTGTCGCCGGAGCAATATACCGCAACGGCCGAACGCCTGCGTACCGACCCCGCGCTTCGCGCCGCCGTGGATGCCTGGGAGGCCCGGCTGCTGGAGCTGACCGCGCTGTCTACCCCGCAGCCACCGAGCCCCCGCCTGTGGCGCCGTATCCAGCGCAGCCTCGATGAGCTACCCGCACCGCGCACGCAGGCTCGCTGGTGGCAACGCCTCGGCCTGTGGCAAGGGCTCAGCGCCGCAGGGCTTGCTGCAAGCCTGCTGCTGGCGTTTACCTTGCTGACCACGCCCCCCCCTACCACGGAATACCTGGTGGTACTGGTGGCGCCGAACAGCCAGGCCCCCGGCTGGGTGGTGCAGGCCAGCGACAGCCACATGATCGAACTGCTGCCGCTGGGTAAGGACAAGGTCCCCGACGGCATGGCCCTGCAGTTCTGGACCAAGGGCGAGCAATGGCGTGCTCCGGTTTCGCTTGGCCTGGTCAAACCGGGCGAACCCTATCGGGTTCCGCTGGAAAGTTTGCCACCCCTGGAGGCCAATCAACTGTTCGAGCTGACGCTGGAGAAAGCCGGTGGCTCGCCGACCGGTCTGCCGACAGGGCCGGTGAAGTTCATTGGTCGCGCGGTGAAAGTGATATGACACGACAGGGCCGCAGAACGCGACTGCGGCCTTCGCAAGCTGGACCTATGGTCAGGCGCGGATCACCTCAAGGCGATCCCGCCCAGCCTCTGTGATGGCGTTCTCTCCTTCATCGCTGATGCGATAACGTCCTGACACCATTTTGGTAATTGAGAACCGGACCAGCCCGCTTTGGGACAAGGCTTGGCCTGCTTCGAAGCTCATTGCCTGCTCCAGGTCGAAGATCTTGATTTCTCCGATTTTGTAGCGTGCAAACGCGACCAAGGCGTTATCCAGTTCTTGTTGACTGATCGTTGTAGCGACGTCCATTCGACCTCCCAGGTCATGAGAGCCCCGGTCCGTGGGGTTGGAGGCAACGAACCGGGTGGCTTGTTGAAGGCGGACCGTACTATGCAGTCACGGAAGTCGCTACTGGCTTTCCATCCATGCTGGATGGGTAGGCAGCACGACACCCGCCACACCTACGGTCACTTCAGGCGCCGTCACCGCATGCCCCGTGTCACCTGCTTCGCGGGTAAACCCACTCGCAGAGCCGACCCCTGCGCCCTGCTCAGACCATGCTCATCGCCGCACGCAGCGCCAGCAGGTAGGTTTCGACACCAAACCCGCAGATCTGCCCGCGCACCACCTCGGCAAATACCGAGTGATGGCGGAATGGCTCCCTGGCATGAATGTTGGACATGTGCACTTCAACTACCGGCACTTCGATAATGGCCAACGCATCACGAATGCCATAGCTGTAATGGGTCCAGGCACCGGCATTGATCAGCACGGCATCCACCCGGTCCTCATGGGCCTGATGGATGCGCTCGCACATGGCGCCCTCGAAGTTGCTCTGGAAGCTCTCGACCTGCGCCCCCAGCTCCTCGCCCAGGGCCTGTAATGCCTGGTCGATGTCGGCCAGGGTCGCTGTGCCGTACTGGCGCGGGTCGCGCTTTCCGAACATGTTGTGGTTGATGCCGTGCAGCATCAGTACATTGGCGACCATCGACCTACTCCAGGGGAATCGTCAGCTGATCGATCACCGCACGTGTGTCGGGCCGCACCCCGCGCCACCAGGCAAACGCCTCGGCGGCCTGCTCCACCAGCATGCCGACGCCATCGGCCAGGCGCGCCTGGCCCTGCTCGCGGGCCAGGCGCAGGAAAGGCGTGAGGCCTTTGCCATAGGCCAGCTCGTAGGCCAAGGCCGCCTCGCCCAGCACATCGGCCGGCAGTGGCGGCAAGTCAGCGGTCAGGCTCGCCGAGGTGGCGTTGACCACGATGTCGAACGATTGACCTTCCAGCGCTTCGTAGCGGCTGATGCGCAGACGCGGGTGATCGAGCTCGTTACGCAGCGCCAGCGCCTTGGCCATGTCCCGGTTGGCGATCACCAGCTCGCGAGGCCCCGCCTGCAGGAACGGCAGCAACGCCCCGCGCACCGCGCCGCCAGCACCCAGCAGCAGCACACGGCGGTTGCGCAGCGGCTCGCCAAGGTTCCGCTCGATGTCCCGCAGCAAACCGATGCCATCGAAGTTCTCGGCGACGATGCGGCCATCCTCGAACTTCAGCGCATTGGCCGCCCGTGCCAATTGCGCCCGCTCGCTGCGCCGGTCAGCCAGCTCGAAGGCACGCAGCTTGAACGGGGCAGTGATGTTCATGCCCTTCCCGCCTTCGCTACAAAACTGCAGTAC
Source organism: Pseudomonas sp. 2,4-D (assembly GCF_030418155.1). Lineage (NCBI taxonomy): Bacteria > Pseudomonadati > Pseudomonadota > Gammaproteobacteria > Pseudomonadales > Pseudomonadaceae > Pseudomonas > Pseudomonas sp. 2,4-D. The sequence goes on along the minus strand of NZ_JAUHUI010000011.1, from coordinate 118,149 downwards.
CTGGGCTTCGAAGTCGTCCAGCGAGCCCTCGATAGCCCCGTATTCGAGCCGCTGGTTGCTGGCCTGGGCGAACAGGCCATGAATCAGCGGGGACTTGGTGTGATTGATCGGTCGGCCGATCACTGCGTAGCGGTCGCTCATCGTGCATCTCCGTGGGTAAACAACACGCCATCCGCCTGCAAGGCAGTGATTTCTTCAGTACTGAAGCCAAGCCCGGCGGCCACTTCGGCGTTGTGCTGGCCAAGGTCCGGGGCTACTTGGTGAATCGTGGTGTCGCAGTCGGAAAAGCGGAACGGCAGGTTGGCCAGGCGCAGCGTGCCGTAGCGTGGGTGCTGTTGCTCGATGACCATGTTGCGTGCCTGGATCTGCGGGTCGGCCAGCACCTCGTCGATGCGTTGGACCTTGGCACTGGGGATGTCGATGCCATCGAGCAACGCCAGGATCTCGGCCACCCGGCGCGCGCCAACCCAGTCGCGGACCACCGCCAGGATCGCCTCGCGATTGGCGTTGCGGCCGTTGAGGCTGTGGTAGCGGCAGTCGCTGCCGAACCCGGGCGGGCCGCCGTTAGCTTCGAGCATGGCCGCGAAGCGCTGCCAGGCATCGTCGACCTGGGCGGCGATCACCAGGTCGCCGTCGGTGGCGCGGAACACGCCGTACAGGGTCGAAGTGGGCATGTCGTGGCCGGTCTGCTGGGGCAACACAGTGCCACCGGACAGCGTGTAACACTGCACCGCGTATTCGTGCATCGACACCAGGGTGTCGTACAGCGCCATGTCGATGTGCTGGCCACGGCCACTGCTCACCCGGCCGAGCAGCGCGGCATTGATCGCCGCCACCGCGTGGATGCCGGTGTACATGTCGCCCAGGGAAATACGCAGCAGCGGCGGTGCCTCGCCCGGTACACCAACCATCTGCATGATCCCGCTCTTGGCTTCGGCGATCAGGCCGAAGCCGGCGCGGTGGGCGTCCGGCCCGGTATGGCCGTAGGCGGAAATCGAGCAGTACACCAGGCGCGGGTTGCGCGCCGACAGCTCGGCGTAGCCCAGGCCCAGCTTGTCCAGGGCGCCGGGGCGGTAGTTCTCGATGAACACGTCGGCCGAATCGGTCAGGCGCTGCATGAACGCCTTGCCGCGCGGGTCCTTCATGTTGACGCTGACGCCCTGCTTGCCCATGTTCAGCTGCAGGAAATAACCGCTCTGCTGGTCGTCCAGGGTGAACGCATGCTGGCGGCCAGCGTCGCCGCTACCCGGCCGCTCGACCTTGATCACCTCTGCGCCGAGCGCCGCCAGGCAACGGCCGACATAGGGGCCGGCGAGGAAGTGGCTGTAGTCAATGACGCGGATACCCGCCAATGGCAATGCCTGGCTCATGCTGCTACCCTGCGCGGCACCATCAACCGGTGCTCGCCACGTTGCACGACTTCACCGTGCTGGTTGATCAGCTCCGAAGGCAGCACCACGATGCCCCAGCCAGGCCGGCTGTTGCTCGGGCGCATCGCCCCCACCCGCATGCGCACGTGGAGCACGTCGTTGACCTTGATCGGCAGCACGAAGTCCCAGGTCCAACCCAGCGACATGCCCGGCACGAAGCGGTACTCGCACTGGGTCTTCAGGCCGTCGGCGATCGACAGCCCGAACAGGCCGTGGGCGACCAGGCAGCCAAAATGGCTGGCGTTGGCGTAGGCCTCATCGACATGCACCGGGGTGTGGTCGCCGGTGAGGTCGGCGTAGGCCAGGATGCGTTCGCGGGTCACGGTGTAGGTCGGGCTGATGCACTCATCGCCTTCGCGGGCATCGTCCCAGTACTTTTCAATCACGCTCATGCCTGCACCTCCGCGCGCGGGTCGATGGCCAGTGCCTGGGCTACGCATTTGGCCGGCAGCGCCTGGATGAACTCCACCGCCAGGCCATCAGGCAGGCGCAGCCAGTTGCGGCCCTGGGGCATTTCGCTGACGCCAAAGCGCTGGGCGGCGGCCAGTGCCGCTTCCAGGTCTTCGCACATGATGCCCAGGTGCGCCAGGCGCCCTTCCGGGCCAGCGAAGTCCGGCTGGTGAATGAACTGCAGGCCGCCGAGTGTCCAGTACTGCGCCGGTTGCTCGACGTCACCCTGCACTTCACGCATGGTCATGCCGCACACCTCGCTGAAAAAGCGGATATGCCACTGAATGTCCTGCACCCAGAACGCCACGTGTTCGAGGTAGGCTTTTGGCTGGCTCATGGAGTTTCTCCCTTCTGGTGATCGGCCATGGCGCGCTCGATACCCTTGATGCAGGCCACCAGGGTCGCGTTGACCGGCGTGGCCACGCCATGGCGCTGGCCCCAGCGCACGACGGAGCCGTTGATGAAGTCGATTTCGGTGATCGAGTTTTTTTCCAGGCTCTGCAGCATCGAGGTGCGGAAGCTCGCCGGCAGGCCTTCGGCGGCCAGTGACCAGGCAGCCTCGGGGCTGGTCAGGCTCAAGCGGATGCCGGCGCGCTCGGCCACGGCGATGGCCTCGGCCACGGCGGCCTTGGCGGTGCTTTCCAGCAGCGGCTCGCTGTACAGCTGGCCGTAGCTGAGCATGGTGATGCCGCTCAACGCACCGGTGGCGACGTTGACCAGCAGCTTGTCCCACATGGTGCCGAGGATGTTGTCGCTGACCGTGGTGGCCAGCCCGGCATTGTTGAACGCTTCGGCGATGGCCTGCGCGCGGGGCGTCAGCTGGCCGTCGAGCTCACCGATGAAGGTCTGTTTGCCGGCCACACCGGCGCGGATCGAGCCCGGCGCGAGGAGCACGCCGCCGACATAGGTCTTGCCAGCCAGCACCCGCTCGCGACCCACCACTTCGGCCAGGATGTCCTCGTGGCCGAGCCCGTTCTGCAGCGACAGCACCAGCGTCTGCGGGCCTATCAGCGCGAGGGCACCGGCGATGGCCTCGGCAGTGTGAAACGACTTCACCAGCACCACCACCAAATCGGTCACGCCAACGTCTTCGGCTTCGATGGCTGCGTTGACCGGTACATAGCGCTCGCCCCGTTCGTCCTGCACCCGCAGCCCATGCTGGTTCATCGCCTCGACGTGCGCGCGGCCGCGGTTCAGCAGCCAGGTTTCATGCCCTGCCTCGCTCAGGGCCGCGCCAATGGCGCAACCCAGTGCACCGGCGCCCAGAATGCAGATTTTCACGTCGCAGACCTCCTGTGATTTGCGATCACCTTATGCAGCAGGGTTTATTTGCGCTATACAATGGCCTCAATACAGCTATTGAGATTTTCAATAATGACTCGCCTGGAGGCCCTGCCCGAACCCAAGCTGCTGCAGCTGTTCGACGTGCTGTACCAATGCCGCAGCGTGACCCGTGCCGCCGAACAGCTGGGGCAGAGCCAGCCGACCATCAGCATCTGGCTGGCGCGCCTGCGCGAGCAATTGAACGACCCGCTGTTCGTGCGCACGCCGGGCGGCATGGCCCCTACCCCGCGCGCCGATCAGCTGATAGGGCCGTGCCGCGAGGTGCTGGAATCGCTGCGCCGGCTGACCGCCTGGGAGCCGCAGTTCATCGCCGCCACAGCGCAGCGGCGTTTTCGCCTGTGTGTCAGCGATGCCAGCCACATCACCTTGCTGCCCAGCATCCTCAACCATCTGCGCAGCCATGCGCCGGGTATCCGCCTGGAGGCGGCGCGGATCGACGGCAATACCGAGAGCGCGCTGGAATCGGGTGAAGCGGACCTGGCCATCGGCTTCGTGCCCTGGCTGGGCGGGGGGATGTATCAGCAGGTGCTGTTCGAGCAGGACTGGGTGTGCCTGAGCAACCCGCAGCATCCGCGCCTGGGCAATGGCATGAGCCTGGAGCGGTATCGGGCCGAGGGGCATGTGCAGATCAGTTTCGGCACCGGGCAGAAGCTGCTGGAAGCGGGATTGGCGCGGGCCGGGATCGAACGGCGGATCATGCTCGAGCTGCCAGCGTTTCTCGGGTTGGGGAAGATAATCGGGACTACCGACCTACTGGGCACCTTGCCGCGGCATATCGGGCAGACACTGGCCGATATGCATGGGCTACAGGTCCATGACTGCCCGTTCGAAGTGGAGGGATTCACGGTCAAACAGCATTGGCATGCCCGCTATCATCAGGACAATGGAAATCGATGGTTGAGGGAAGTCGTTCGCGGATTGTTTCAATAAGCCCGCCAAGCATGATCCCGTTTCGGCTTAGATAACAGGTCTGATTTAGGCCATCTGCTCTGGCCGCACGCCTATCTTCGCGAAGGATGGGCTTGGGTCGTAAATTGGCATTCACGACCGGCCGCTCTCGGCCCAGACTGTGTGAAAACGCTTGGCGCGATCCGACTGGTAAGAAAACGACCAGAATTTCGCGCTCCTGCGCGAAATCTGGGTTAGCTGAATAACCAATCCATTTCAGATTTCACGTACGCTCGCGCTCTTCAGAGAACCGCTTGGGTTTTCACACAGCCTGGACCCGAAGCGTACGTAGTCAACCCTGATAATTTGCCGCTTGGCGAGCGACACCTTCACTTATGGAAGAGCAAGCTCTTTTACCCTAATGCGGCGGCGAATGCTTCTGGCGTGGGGCTCTCCTGCCATTGTGCGATAGCTCCCGGCAGCACCAGCCATGGCTGCTTGCGCCGAGTCCAGATATGCGCAACCGGCTCGAAGCGCTCAGCCCCTTCCAGGATGCCGGCCCGTACCACTCGCATGCCGGGTACTGCCGTCGTCTCGTTGAACAGCCGGGTATGACATGTACCGCAGGCATGTTGGGTAGACGTTTGACCTTGGTGTTCATGCTCAAAGATCGCCGTTTCGCCAGACACCTGAACAGCCGAAGCCGCGCTCAGCATGTGCAGACCAAACGCACTGCCGCTCCAGCGCTGGCAGTTCAAACAGTGGCAGGCATACAGCGGCGGCAATTGCCGCGCCACGATCTCAAGGGTGACTTGCCCACATCGGCACTGACCGGTGATTCTCATGCGTTAGTTCCTTACAATGACGCCCGGAAAAATGTGGGCGAATGATCGCTTTTCACAGGCTCGGGCAGAAGATCAAATTAGGAGCAACTGTTGGCCAAGAATGTATGAGCGGTATTGAATGGGAAAGCCAGCGTGTATTTCTCGCCGTGTTGCGCTCTGGTAGCCTGAGCGGCGCCGCGAAGCTGCTGGGTATCGCCCAGGCCACTGCGCGCCGGCGCCTCGACTGTCTTGAACACGCTCTCGGTGTGAGTCTGTTCACCCGCACACCTCAAGGACTGACGCCTACTGCCGGAGCGCAGCGCCTGATCGAACATGTGGAGGCCATGGATCTGGCCGCGCAAACCTTCAACCGCATGGCCAGCTCTGAAGCGTCGATGGATCACGGTACAGTCCGGCTTGCCTGTGGCGAGTTGCTTGGCGTCGAAGTATTGCCCGACCTGCTGCGCCCTTTCCATTACGAATACGTCGGACTCAAACTTGAGCTGAGCATAAGCGATGCCCTTGAAGACATCGCCAGGCTGCAATCGGATATTGCGGTGCGGCTGATGCGGCCCAATGAAGCGGATATCACGGTGCGGCGTGTCGGCAGTTTGCAGATTGGCATCCATGCCAGTGCCGGGTGCCTGGAGCGCTACGGTAATCCAGCCTCCCTGCTGTCGCTGCGCCAGCGACCGCTGATCGGGCCAGACAGACGCTCAGCGGATTTGCGTCGGTTTATCGACTCTGGTCTGTGCGATGCCGACCAGCATTTCGCCATTGCCTCTGATCATCACCTTGCTCAGCTGGCCGCTCTGAGAGCGGGCTTAGGCTTCGGACTCTGCCCGACGCAAATCGCAAAATCGCACGGCCTGGTACATGTGCTACCACACGATTTTGGATTTGAGGTTGAGGTGTGGATCGCAATGCACAATGACCTGCGCAAAATTAACAGGATCGCTCAGGCGTTCGAGGTTCTTGGAGAGCAGTTACATCAGTATCTATGCTTGGCCGATCAGTGAGCAGCGTAGGCCGTAGCATCCACTGCTTTGTCTAAACGGCTGCAATGGGTCGGTTAGCGCCTCTGGGCCGAGTTGGCCATCCTTGCCCTCCCTCAGATGGAGGACAAGCCATGAAAGCTATTACAACCAACAGACGTCAGCCTTGGAACAAAGGGAAACTGGTCGGGCAGAAAGCCCCGCTTCGACTGAAAGATATCTGGGCCATTCGGGTGAGGCTTCAAATCGCGCAAGACACTCGTGATTTAGCTCTCTTCGATTTGGCCATCGACAGCAAGCTGCGAGCCTGCGATCTGACCAAGCTTCGCGTACGCGACGTTGCTCATGGGGAGCACGTGTCATCACGAGCAATGGTGATGCAGCAGAAAACCCAGCGCCCCGTACAGTTTGAGATTACAGAGCAAACGCGGCTGGCCCTTGAGGCGTGGATACATCAAGCTCGTCTCCATAGCGAGGATTGCCTTTTTCCAAGCCGGCTACACGCCTCAGTGCATCTCTCCACTCGGCAGTACGCCCGAATCGTCAAAGCGTGGATAACGGCTATTGGCCTTGACCCGGCAATGTACGGTACCCACACGATGAGACGTACGAAGGCATCATTGATCTATCGCAGGAAAAAAAACTGAGGGCAGTTCAACTCCTGCTCGGCCATACGAAGCTTGAAAGCACGGTGCGATACCTAGGTATTGAAGTCGTTGACGCATTGGAGGTGGCGGAGCAGACGGAGGCCTGAGAGGCCTACAGCGGCGGTCGAGTTATGACCGTCGCTGTCCGACCCATAGCGGACGTTGCGAAGAGAGGCCGCACCGAGAGGCACGCGTAACTTCAGCGTGTCACTGCCAGCACCGCTCGTATTTCTTGAACTACCAGCTTTTCGACGCCTGCCTCATCCGCCCGAATCGAGTGAACTGCACAGCATGCGGCGGAGTTACCAACGGAACATCGATAGACCGCGATAACACTGCCTGGCCCCAATCCGGTATGCCCAGCCAACATCAGATCATCCTCGATTCCGCCTCGCATCATGCCGAGCGCGTAACCAGGCGCCAACCAAGGCCGACCTGTCATTGGGCCACCCAGTACTCGCGTCGTCTGCATTTCCCGAAGCAGATTGTCCGGTAGGAGATCTCCAGCAAGCACGCCATCTAGGAGCCAGGCAGCTTGTGAAACAGGGCCAATCAGCAATCCGTGATATACCCAGCCGGGGTCGTAACTCAACGACCTGTCCAGGTACTTCCCATTCAGATCAGCACGTTCCGTTGCCAAGCGAACCGTCGATATGTCGAGCGGCCTCAGTACTTGCTGCTTGAGAGCGTCTGCGAGCGACAGATCGGCAGCACGCTCGATGATCTGGGCTACCAGCATGAAACCAACATTCGAATAATGCCAACCCGTACCAGGGCTGTATCGGAGTCGGTGCCCATCCAGGCGCTCCATCATTTCGCCTACGGGCCATGCAGACTCATGATTGGCTACGGCGGCGTGATACTCGGGAAGTTCGCCATAGTCCGCCAGGCCCGCCTCGTGACGCAGAAGTTGGCGCAAAGTGAAATCACCCTCGGGAAGCGAAGCATCCAAGTCGAGCCTACCGTCGCGCACTAACGTCAGGGCTGTCGCGGCTAACACCGTTTTCGTGAAACTCCACCAGGGTACGAGAGGTTCGTCCTGCAGGGGTGGCGTTATCAATCGGCCGTCGATAAGGGTAGAGATCAGCATCGAGTACTCGGGCGAGAATGACAGTTGAGTCTGGAGATTGGGCGACAACATACCCTATTACCACCGCGCCCCCCTTCAATCTGATATCTTTTGATTCGAGGTCTCCACGCGAACGCTCACTGGCGGCCGTTTACTACCTTCCACGAACAGCCGCCATGGGTCGATAGCGCGGCCAGTGGTGACCGGCTGCTTTCGACCAGCCGTTCAATGATCGTGCTGGGGCCCCTCATCTCTCCAATGGCCGGACGCTCTCAGTGTTTCGCATAAAAATACCAGTGCTCGCTGGAAGACTGGGTGACAGTCGGTGTAGGGCAGGTTGTCGAGCGAAGCCCAGAAAAAATCGAAGCGGTGGCCGTGATCATCCAGCGTCTGATGAACCCAAGATTCGGGCAGTTCGCGCCCTGCGCGACAAAGGTGAAACGACCACACCTGATGTTGGTGATCAGCCTTCCAGCAACCTAGATCGCTGCCGATCACTGCGTCAACAATTCCGGTCTCCTCTGCCAGCTCACGCAATGCAGCCACGCTGGGTGTTTCTCCATTCTCGATAGTGCCCTTCACCAGTTGCGTGCCTGCCAAAGGGTGCCTGAAGAGAAGAATCTTGGTAGGTAGCGAATACGAGAGCACCACAGGACAGACTTTGTCGGGGGTCATCGCAATCTCCCTATGCGACATAAATGGCGATTCATGTTACGCCTTTGCTTTGAGGGGCAGGAAGCCGAATCATTGAGGCCAGCACCGTATCTTGGATTTACTTTTATCCAATACTTACCCTTCGCGAAAGGTTGCTTCGAGTCGCTGGCTGCCGGTCGCAAATAGCCTTTATCGATCAAACGCTGCCGCACACCAAACTGTTCAAGCAAGACGCTCATAGATCAAATAACCCTGCGCACCCACACCTGTGCATGAAAAACCCGCTTTCTGGTACATCAACCTTGCAGGGTTGTCTGGCCGCACACTCAACCGTAATCGAGTGAATTTCTGACATGCGGCATCGCACATGTACGCTTTCAGCAGCTTAGCGCCAACGCCGCTGCGACGAGAGCCCGGGGTTACGTGGATGGTACAAAGCTCTGCGTAGACACCCTCTGGAATCCACAGTGAATATCCAGCGAACACATCGTTGATGACAGCGACTGTGAGATGGTCGAAGTTCTCTACCCACCGCGTCAGATGCCGCTCAAGATCACGACGCCAGAAAGCTTCATGCACTGGCTCCCAAGAACGGATATAGCTCTCCTCGCCGCGGTAAATGGCCGGTAGATCGGTCACGCAAGCTTTTCTTAGTCGTAGCGCCATTCCATCGGTCTCTGCTTTCTATGCTCTGCTGATCCACGCCTGCTACCACTGGCTGACGCTCATTCAACCAATTGAAGCCATGGCCAGCGAGCCTGATAGCTGGCAGCTTTCGCTTTAAATAAATCTGGGCGTGGATTCAACTCGTTCATCCTGAGCCAGTTGTTCGAGAGATCGTTCAAGCCATGGGTGCTATAGAGCTTACCAGTACCGGCATCAACGCCTAGACAGGTCGATCGAATGAGATAGCGGTCGATACCATCCGTTACCTTTTCCAACGGTGGGTAGGCCCCGCCAAATTTCTCTTCGTACCACAAATGCACGCGGGCCTGATTGCGGATCTCGACGTTGATGCCTAAATGAGAGAACGCCTGCTGAACCTTAGCTATGACTCGATCTTCCGCCTCCCATGACAAGTCTGCGTCGAAGTAGGCGATGTCATAATCCTTGATGCCCCACTCGACAGGTTCTCCCGAGCGATGATTCCAGAGCGTCTGGAACAACGCCCCTGCGACCAACATGGAATTCGGAATTTCGAGTGTTGGTAGCGTCTCCAACAGCGCCCGGTTTATCGGGTTCTGATGGACGATCTCTAATAGCTGCTCATTGCTAAGGGAACACATGTATGCCGTCCTTGGTGTCGTCGCAGAAAGCCGAGCTTACCTGCCGACAGTGTGACCAGTGAAGACACCGGTACAACTCGATTGCCGCTATCCACCAAGAGCAGCATTGAGTCGGCAGCGCCAGCCCACGACCGTCCGCTTTCGACCCATAGCTGCCCTTCCTGAAGGGCAGCCCCAGACACTAGACCTTCGGCAATTGGCTTTGCGGTTGACCGACACTGAAAGGTTTTTTCTTGGCTAAGTTGAGTTACCGAGTCACAGTGGAAAAATGGCGCTGTTGATCCTGGCAGCCCATTTTTTTCACCACAAATTGCACCTCATAGCGAGAGTACTCCCCATTGGGAATACCGCTGGGACGCGGCCCTTTGTCGACTGCCTTGCTGTAGTCCAGCACCGCATCGCATGAAATCACTTGGGGGATCACCGTGTTCAATCCTTGGGATTGCTTGCGCAACGCCGCTTCAAACTGCGGGTCGTCCAGCAGGACCTCTGTTCGTTCTGGTACGGTCACCAAGGATGCATATTGGCCGAGGGCTACCCCCATGAACTGCACACGGATGGTGATCTTGCCGTTGCGGTCTAACTGCGGATACCCCGCAAAGCGCACATTGAATTGACTGGCCGCCTCCAGCTGGCTGGTGGTTCGAGCAACAATTTTGGCCCAGTAAGTGTTGGGCGGGTTGTAGGGGTCGTAAGCAGGCGCCCCTTTGTCGTAGGGTTTTCCTGCCATTCGCAGCTTCTCTTGTTGTAGGAAGTAGCTCGAGCGGCAAGTGTTGCTAATCGCTGCACCCAAAGGCTGGCCAGACTTCGCGCTGTAGAGCATAGCGGCGGCGCAGTCGTAGTCGAATTGACCATTGAGGTACAGGTACGTGCCGTTGCCGAGAGGATTCAGGGTGTAGTTGAGATCCAATCCAGATCCTGATCCTCCATTTGCCCGGCCAGGCACGGCACCACTATTGCTACAGAGCTTACGCAGATATCCGCTTTTGGCCTTTGCCGAAATGAGATTGCGTCAATACTTTCCTTGTCATTGGCTTTATGCATTCGCCCGGTCGACTTGCAGGCGATTGCGGCCCGCTTGCTTGGCGATATAAAGCGCCCGGTCGGCGCGTTCAATTAGCGATGGCGGGCTGTCGAGGGTCGTCCCATCGCAGCAGGCGATGCCGATACTGGCGGTCACATGCCCGAAAGGGCTGCCTTCGTGAGGGACAGGTTGCAAGGTCAGGCGCTCATGCATCAGCCGGGCAACGACAGCCGCTCCGTCGATGTCGGTATCGGGCAGGATCACGGCCATTTCCTCCCCCCCGTAGCGCGCCAGCAGGTCGCGAGGGCGGCGGATGCAGGAAGAGAGCAGGTAAGCCATCTGCTGCAGGCAGGCGTCGCCAGCCGGATGCCCATAGGTGTCGTTGTAGCGTTTGAAGTGGTCGATGTCGATCATCAGCAAAGCCAGCGGGGTCCCGTTTCGATGGGCCATGCGGATCTCCTGGGTCAGCGCTTCGTCAAAGCAGCGCCTGTTGGCAAGCCCCGTCAGCGCATCGTGCATCGCCAGGCTTTCGAGCTGTTGGTTGCTCTCAAGCAACTGCTGTTGGGTCAGTCGAAGCTCGTTTTCGACCGCACTTCGCCGGCTCATGGCTCGAATCAGCAGCCAGCCAATGGTTCCGGTCAGTGCCAGCAGCGCAGCGACCACCAGCGACGACAGCAGCGCCTCGAGCCGCCAGGCTGCAAGTGCTTCCTGCTTGCCCAGCGCGACCGTTGTCACCAGGGGGAGCTTGTCACTCTTGCGAAACGCATAGAGCCGTTCTACGCCGTCCAGGCTGGAGGTGAATGAAGCGGTGCCGGCTGACTGGTCGATGAGGTATTTGGCGAAGATTGGCGACTTCGAAAAGTTGCGCCCCATGTCCTGTTCCCGAAACGGATAGCGCACCAGCAGGGAGCCGTCGGTAAAGGTCAGCCCGATGGCACCGTCATGGCCAACGTCCAGCTTGCCGAACAGCTGCAGGAAGTTTTCCACGCCAAGTGTCATGGCAACAACGCCGGCGAACTCACCGCGGTCATCGTTGAATCGCCGGCTGATGGTGATCACCCATTCCTGGGTGACCCGGCTACGGATTGGCAGGCCGATGAAGGGGTCGCGGGACGGCTCGTCACGGTGGTGGATGAAAAAGGCCCGGTCGCTGCTGTTGGCGCTGACGGGGGTTGGACGGTTGGACGACATGAGCCAGCGCCCATCCTTGGCATAGATGGTGATGCCGCTCATTGGCGGCATCAATGGTTGCTGACGCTTGACCAACTGACCCAGCCGTTCGATCTGCGCAGGTCCGGCGCCCTCGGTTTCCAGGCGCTCGACCAGGCCGAGCAGCAACATCGAGCTCTGTCGGACGATACCTTCCGAATAGGTAGACAGTGCCTGGGTTAGGTTCAGGCCATGGACATTGATGTCTTCCAAGGCGCGCTCGCGAGAGGCCATGACCTTCCACAGCGTTAGCGAGGCGAGAGAAAAACCTATGACCGATAGCAGTAGCACAACAAGGTGGATGTCACGCTTCACGTCAATTCACACGCCTTTTTCCCTAAAGACCACGCTGAGCGCCGACACGCTGTCAGTAACCAAACGGTCAGGATGTAACTATCTGGTCCATGCCCCAAAATATAGCACACCTAAATTATTGGAATGTCCGACAGATTTACTCATGTCGAAGCGCTGAGCTTGAAGCCAGCGCCAATGCCAACGGACTGACTATTTCTGACCTTCCTGTGAATTTGCATGGCTCGACGCTGTCGCTTGTTTATTCGCAACTATTTCTCATTTACACTTGCGTCTTGTTTTCCGAGCCTACCTTTTTTCAGGATGCATCGTGTCGCTCGATCCCGCCAAACCGACGCTGCTGTCTACATTGGTACGTCACTATGACGACCTGGTGGACCACATTCGCCGACGCTTCGGCGACAGAAGCCTGGCCCGCGATGTCGTGCATGACGTGTGTGTGCAGTTGCTTGAGCGCGGTGAGAAAGAAAACGTTCGGACCCCGCTAGCGTTGCTACGGAAAATCTCCAACGACACCGCCGTGAGTCGCTATCGTAGCGATCGCCGCCGAGGCGCCTGGGTAGAGGCAGTTTCCGAGCTCCCGGAGGTAGCCTGCCCGGCAGCCACGCCGATGAGCCGGTATGATAGCGAGCGCGAGTTTCAACTGCTCGTGAGCGCTATCGCCGGCCTCCCACCTCGCTGCCAGGCCGTTTTTGTCATGCATAAAGTTCACGAAATTCCCCAGGCAGAAGTAGCCGCTCGTCTCGGTATTTCCATCAAGACAGTGGAAAAGCACCTCCGCCTGGGGTTGGCGACGTGCAGGCAACGGCTTGGGCGCGATGAGGTGCATCCATGACCAAGCAGCCCGAACAGGCGCCACTGGACGAAGCGCTGGGGCGACATCGCGAAGAGCTCAAGCATCTGTTCCCCCTGCCACCGACCAGGCCGGCCCCCTCGAAAGCGGTGAAGTCGGCAGGTATCACACTAGCAGTTGCGATCGCTTTTGCAGCCCTGGCCTGGTTGAACCCGGCCTACAAGAGCGAGCGTTTCGCTACCGCCATGGGTGAGCGGCGCGCTGTGCTGCTGAGCGATGGAAGCAAACTGCTGCTCGACAGTGGCACGCATGTCGATATCAGCTGGCGCCTGCTCAGCCGCGAAGTCGACCTGCGCAGTGGGCAGGCCCTTTTCGATGTGTCCTCGGCCGTGTACCGCCCCTTCGTAGTATCTGCTGGCCTGGCGAAAGTCGAGGTGCTCGGTACGCTGTTCAATGTTCGCCGCCTGGATAACGAGGCGGTTCGTGTCACCCTGGCCCGTGGGCGAGTGGACGTCGCCGTGGCAACTGCCGCGCAAGCGCCTGTCACCCTCAGGCCAGGGCAACAGGTCGACTCGATTGGCGGGCAACTGATGCCAGTGGCGAAGGTCGACGCCTCCAAGGCGATGGCCTGGAAAGATGATCGCATCGTGTTCGAGCAGACGCCGCTGGATGAAGCGGTGTCGTTGTTGCGTCACTATCGCAAGGCATCCATTGAGCTAAGCGACCCAAGCTTGGCTGCACTCAAGGTGACAGGGGTCTTCGAGACGCACCATGTCGACCTGCTGCTGGATCTGTTACCGAGCATCCTGCCCGTCGCCGTGTTGAAACAAGAGGATGGCAGCGTCCGGATTCAACGTAAATCGACAAGAAAATAATAATCAAGCGCAGGTAGGGTTTCTCGATTCCCATGGCGGCTATTGAAAAAAGCCCAGCCAATAAAAGGAACTCGAGAAGTGCATTTTCCCCTCCGCAGTCGCCAACTACGCCTGTCATTGCTTGCCAGTAGCCTGCTCATCGCAATGTCGGCCCAGGGCCGGGAACGGGTGAACGTGGATCTCCCTGCCGCGCCGCTTGGGGAGGCCATCAACGCCCTTGCTCAGCAGTCTTCGGTACAGATCATCTTTGCCAGCGAGCTCGGTGCAGGCCGAAACGCGCCCGCGGTGAAGGGGCGGTTCACACCTGAGGAAGCACTTCAAACGCTGCTCAAGGACAGTGGCTTGCAAGTACAGGCCAAGGATGAGCGCACCTTCGTCATCATCGCGCAAGGCACCCCTGCACCCAGTTCCGAAACCCGAAGCGTACCCGTGGAAATGGCGCAGATGGAAATCACGGCCTCGCGCACCAGCAGTAGCCTGGTGTCCGCGACGCGGCAGTCCACTGTTCTCGAGCATGAACAACTGCAGGAGCTGCGCCAGGGTTCAGAGAGCCTGGCCACGGTACTGGCCAAGGTGATTCCGGGCATGTCCGACTCCAGCCGCACCGTCACCGAGTACGGCCAGACCCTGCGTGGGCGCAGCATGTTGGTCATGGTCGACGGGGTGCCGCTCAATACCAACCGCGACTCTTCGCGCAACCTGGCCAACATCGACCCGGCGCTGATCGAACGGGTCGAAGTCATTCGTGGCAGCAGCGCTATATACGGCAGCGGTGCCACGGGGGGCATCATCGCCATCACTACACGACCTGCTGGCGGTGAAAACCGTGCCGAAACCAGCCTGAGCGCCACCTCGCCACTTACCCGCCTGGGCAGCGATGGCCTGGGGGGCCAGTTCCAGCAGTATTTTGCAGGCTCTCAGGGCGCGGTGGACTACTCGTTCGACTTCGGTACCCGCCACATCGGTGCCTCGTACGATGCGCACGGCGACCGGATCGCTCCGGAACCCAGTCAGGGCGACCTGTTCGATTCGAACATCTACAACATTGGCGGCAAGCTGGGGCTGCACATTGACGAGAACCAGCGAATCCAGCTCGCCATCAGCCATTACGATGCACGCCAGGACACCGACTACGCTACAGACCCCAGCGTCGCGAAACTCCCCGCAGGCTCGGTGCCGGCCAATGCGATCAAGGGCCTGGATCTCGACGAACAGAACCGCATTCGCAACACCCTGCTGAACCTGGAGTACGAGAACCTCGACATTCTCGGCAGCCGACTTTCTGCCCAGATGTATTACCGGGACTACTTCACCCGGTTCACGCCGTTCGACGCCCGGGCCGTTGCAACCCGCGGCGGCAACGTAGACCAGATCATGCAGAACAGCGAAGTGTTCGGCAGCCGCCTGACCCTGCGCACGCCACTTGGCGACAGCGGCAGTACCGAGCTGGTGTGGGGTGGCGACTATAACCAGGAGCGCAGTGACATGCCGCTCGACGTCTTCGACCCTGCGGCTTATGACGCCAGTGGCGGCCTGGTCTTCGACAAGACCGGCAAGCTCACCTACATGCCCCCGCTCAAGACCCGAAGCGCCGGTGCGTTCGCGCAGCTTCAGCATCGCTTCGATGAGCACTGGTCGGTCGACGGCGGCCTGCGCTACGAATACTCCACCGCCGAATTCGATGACTTCGTCCCTTTGTCCGAATCCAGGGCTGCCTCCCCTGTGGCAGTGAAGGGTGGGGACATTCATTACGATGCGGTGCTGTCGAACCTGGGCATTGTCTACTCACCGGTACTCGGCCAGGAAATCTACGCCTCCTTCAGCCAGGGCTTCCAGTTGCCCGACGTGGGCATTCAGTTGCGCAATGCGCGCCGTGGCTTCGACATCGGCGCATCGAACCTGGAACCGGTCAAAACCAATAACTATGAGCTTGGCTGGCGAGGAGAGCTAGGTAGCAACACCCTCGGCACCCTGGCGCTGTTCTACACCACCTCCAAACTGGGGGACGTGCAAAGTTTCAACAATGGCTTGATTCTGACCCGCACAAAGGAGCGTATCTACGGTGCTGAAGCCAGTGCCGATTGGCTATCGGACGATGCGGTGTGGGGCGCAGGGGGGAGTGCTACCTGGATGCGCGGGCGAGAAAAGCCGGACGGCAAAGGTTGGCAAGACATGACCGGCTATCGTGTTCCCCCCCTGAAGCTGACTGCCTACGTTCAGTACAAGCCGAGCCTGGATTGGAGCAACCGCTTGCAAGCCACGTTCTTCGACGCCAAGGACTACAGGCTCGACGGTGTGGACAGCTTTGGTCGGCATCAGGTAAGTACCTATACGACAGTAGACGTGGTCAGCCAGTACCAGATCTCTGCCGACGACAAGGTAAGCGTCGGCATCCAGAACTTGTTCAATCGCGCCTATTACCCGCTCTACAGCCAATTGCTGCGCAATAACAACAACACCAGCCATTTGCCGGCGCCAGGCACTGTGTTGACTGCCAGTTATACGCACAATTGGTAAGGTGGTGAAAAACCACCAGGCCGATTACGAGCCTGGTGGTCATTGTTTCCTGGGTGGCGGATTCGATCATTCGTACACAATCACGCGTTCACAGTGGCCGCTGATATCGTTCAGCCGCGTGGGTTTGTCGAATGTCAGACATCAGCCCTTGACGCGCACCTTCCAGCGCATCCCAGCGCTCGGCAACATGAAGTGGCGGGATGGTTACCAACTCGCGACGATCGAAACCGACAAGTGCAGCATCGACCAGCTCACCGACCTCCATCACCTCCGGGAGTGTGTTGACGTCAATGCCGGCACGCGCCCAGATCTCGGTACGGGTCGCTGCCGGCAGCACGGCTTGCACGTAGACGCCCTTGGGTGACAGCTCCTGACTCAGCCCCTGTGACAGAAACAGCACGAAGGCTTTGGTAGCGCCGTAGATGGACATGCCGAACTCGGGCGCAAAACCCACCACTGAACCCACGTTGACGATCGCACCAGTGCCCGACTGCGCTAGGCGCGGCGCGATCGCAGCAGCGAGCCGCGTCAGCGCGGTGGTGTTGAGCGTGACAAGGCGCTCAATAGCTTCAGCGGACTGGTCCAGGAAACCACCCGATTGGGCCATACCCGCGTTGTTGATCAACACGCCGATATTGGCGTCGTCGCGCAGCCGACTTTCAAGCACGGACAGGTCTGCCGAGCTGGTCAGGTCGGCTGGCAGCACCTCAACGGCCACATGGCTTTCCTCGCGCAAGCGTAATGCAAGCGCCTCCATGCGCGTTGTGTCGCGCGCCACAAGGATGAGATCGTGGCCACGACGGGCGAAGCGCTCGGCGTAGGTGGCGCCAATGCCGCTGGAGGCGCCGGTAATGAGTACGGTCGGACGTGTGGTCATGGAAGTTACCTTTATGTCGATGGTTGTGTGAGAAATACGGCGGCAGTCACATCTTGATTACGACCTTGCCCTTGGAACGCCCTTGAGCAAGGTACTCAAGCGCACCCTTTGCGTCCTCGAACGGAAATACCCGGTCGATCACCGGCCGAATTCGCTGGGTGTCCAGAAGCTTGCCGATTTCGGCGAGTTGGGCACCGTCGGGCTGCACGAAAAGAAACGAGTATTGGACATTCCGCCTCTTTGCCAGGCGCATGATCTTGCGGCTCATCAGGCCGAACACGAAGGTCAGGAGGAGGTTCAGGCGTTTGGCCCGGGCGAACGCAGCATCCAGTGGGCCAATGAGCGAGACAATCTGGCTTCCGGGTCTGAGGATGGACATGGATTTTTCAATCGCATCCCCCCTTACGGTGCCGAGCACCGCGTCGTAGTCGCGCAGCACGGTCTCGAAATCCTGCGTCTTGTAGTCCACAACCTCGTCCGCCCCCAGAGCGCGCACCAGGTCAACGTTGCCTGTACTGGTTGTGGTGCCCACCTTTGCACCGAGGTGTTTGGCCAACTGGATTGCGAACGTACCGATACCACCCGACCCGGCAGGAATGAACACCTTCTGCCCGGCCTGAAGCTTGAGGCGCTCTTTCAGCGCTTGCCATGAGGTGAGGCCGACCATCGGGATCGACGCCGCCTGCTCGAAGCTCAGATTGGCCGGTTTCAGCGCGGCGGCGCTTTCCGGCACAACCGCGAATTCCGCAATCGCCCCTGTGCCAAGATCGAAGATGCTGGCGAAGACAGCATCGCCTGGCTTGAAGCGGGTCACATTGCTACCCACCTCGGTCACGATGCCGGCCAGATCGCTGCCCAGGGTGGCTGGCAGCTGGAAATGCAATACAGGCTTGAACATCCCCGTTGGAATCATGTTGTCGATCGGGTTCAGGCCAGCAGCGTGGACTTGCACCAGTAATTCGTCAGCCTTTGGCGTGGGGCGGGGAACGTCGGCCAACCCGATGTCGGGTGACTTGCCGTAGCGCTTGAAGGTCAGTGCTTGCATGGTTCGGCTATTCATCATTGGTTTTTGCGGGTGGATGGCTTGTCATCGAGGTGTTACTATCGATTTGATACAGACAATACTACCCTTTCGCAGGCAGGTCACTATCAAAATAGTATGGACGTGAAAAATAGTTGCGATAACCCGTGCCCGATCGCCCGCAGCCTGGCAGTTGCCGGTGATGCCTGGAGCATATTGATCCTGCGTGATGCCCATGCCGGCCTTTCTCGCTTTGACCAATTCAGGAAAAGCCTGGGTATTGCACCGACAATGCTGACCCGCCGGCTGGCGACACTGACGGAGGAAGGATTACTGGAGAAGCGGCGTTATTCGGAGCACCCGCCTAGGGAGGAGTACCTGCTGACCGCTGCGGGTCGCGATTTTCTGCCTGTGCTGTTCATGATTGGTGCATGGGGCCAGCAATACCGAGGCGGTGGTAAGCTGACTCGCTTCTTCGATGCGCAAACAGGCACAGAAATCAAAGCTGTCGCCGTGGACGAGATTACGGGGGCGAAGATCGGCACGCGCCCCCTGCGTATTGTCACACCTGAGGAAAATTGACACGACCTCTGCAGCCTTGGAACCAGCGGGCGTGCAGCACCATGCCGTCTTCGGCCGAAGAATGCCTGCGGGTTTGGGGGACGGGTCGACGGCCAGTGAGGTGCTGCGCAGTGATCAGGGTGCTGGTGGATCAACCGTCGACATGTGCCGAGGATAGGGCTTCGAGCAGAACCCGCTCCAAGGTGTCAAAAAAGCATTTGATGTGAGCTTGCTTCAAGGCCTGAGGCCGGGTCACCAAATAGATCTCCATATCTGGAAGCTGGAGATGCGGGAACAGCTCGACCAAATCGGTAGCCGCGATACGGGGCAGCACAGCCACCCCCATCCCTCGCCTCACCGACTGGAGCTGCACGGCGAAAGAGTTCACGCTGATCTGCGCGCGGTCCAGACCTGCGGCCTTTGCCGCTCGCATTTGCGGCAAAATATCCAGCGGGGGAAGCAAGGACACACTGACTGCCGTGGTAAGTGTCACGCCTGGAAATTGCTTCAGATAACCCGGGGCAGCAAAGATGCCGTAGGCGAGCCGGCCAATGGGTCGATAAATCAGTGACGGTTCCCCCAGATGGGCGGTGCGCACAGCAACATCTGCCACACCGCGGGCGATCTTGTGAAAGTCGGCTGCCACCGTTAGCTCCACGGAGCAACGCGGGTGCAGGGATGTAAAGCGCCTTATCGCCTCCAGAACGTAATCCGAGAACCCCTCCCCTGCACTGACCAACACACTGCCGGACAGCTCGGTAGGCTGCTGCGATGTGCCAGAAAGGGTTTGCCGCCTCAAGCCTGATTCTGCAGCGATAGCAACTTCCACCAGGGATTGCCCCCGGGACGTCAGCCGGCATCCTTCAACGCCGCGCTCGACAAGTGGCTCGCCCACTGCAATCTCAAGTTGGGTCAAGCGGCGTGACAATGTAGAAGCTGCGATACCGAGCAATTGTCCAGCCTGAAGAAAACTGCCACGTCGCGAGACGGCCAGCAGAAGGCGAAGATCATCCCAATTTGCGTGCAACGTCATACTGTCAGTCATTCCTGGCTTTGCGAATATGCAAAGCCATTATGCAGTGATTGCTGTTTTTCGAAAGCGTCCTCAAAGGTATATCTATAGCCCTTCGATACGAATGGACCGGATTTTATGACTATCACCCCCAACGTCTATGCGCAGCACGCCTCTGGCGCTTTCAAACGACCAGATCCAGAGGCGTTGCTTGCAGTGGTTGGCGACGATTGCATCCACCTCGATACCATGGGTCGGGTCGTCAATGACAAGGCCTTTTTCGACAGCGCCGTGTTGCTGCCGTTAACCGAACAGCGAGCGTGTTGAGCCATGCGCAGCGTATTTGTGACCGGAGCAACCGGCTTGCTGGGCAACAACCTGGTGCGTGAATTGGTCGCTCGCGGCTACACGGTCAAAGGCCTGGTCCGCTCAAAAGCCAAAGGTGAACAGCAGTTCAACAATCTGCCGGGGGTGGAACTGGTCGTTGGGGACATGGCCAAGGTCGACGCATTCGCAGCGTCGCTGCAAGGCTGCGATACGGTATTTCACACAGCCGCGTTCTTCCGCGATAACTACAAGGGCGGCAGCCACTGGAACGAACTCGAACAGATAAACGTGTCGGGTACGCGGCGCCTGCTTGAGCAGGCCTACCGGGCCGGCATACGACGGTTCATCCATACGTCTTCCATTGCTGTGCTCGACGGCGCACCTGGCACGTCCATCGAGGAGAACTGCCTGAGGGCCGACGCCGACGCAGATGACTACTACCGCAGCAAGATCCTCGCTGACCGTGTCGTATTGTCGTTCCTGGAGAGCCATCCCCAGATGCATGCCTGTATGGTCCTGCCTGGTTGGATGTGGGGGCCTGGCGACATTGGCCCAACCTCGTCGGGGCAATTGGTCAACGATGTGGTACAGGGCAAATTGCCCGGGTTGATCCCTGGCAGTTTTTCCATTGTCGATGCCCGCGATGTGGCATTGGCACAAATTGCCGCAGCCAGACATGGGCGCCGAGGTGAGCGCTATCTCGCGGCGGGCCGACATATGACAATGCGCGAACTGGTGCCTGTTTTAGGACGCATGGCGGGCGTCAAGACACCAGCCCGACAAATACCGCTGCCCTTTCTATACACCTTGGCGGCTGTGCAGGAGATCTATGCGCGCCTGACCGGCAGACCCATTCTGCTGAGCATGGCCACGTTGCGTCTACTGGTTCGAGAGCAGGACCGCACCCGTTTCGACCACCGCAAGAGTGAACAGGAGCTTGGACTGAGTTTCCGGGCACTAGAGCTGACAATCGCCGACACCGTGGCGTGGTACCGTGATCACGGCTGGTTTGAAAAAGGCAGCCTACTGTGAGCGGGGAAATAATCCTGATGCGCCACGGCCAGCCAAAACGAGTCGCAGCCATTGTTCGGTCATGGTTTCATGAATCGGATGATCTCCAAGCACCTGATGGCAGACGGATGGAAACGCCAAACGCGTACCGGCAGCCAGTATTGGAGTGCGACGGTCTATCGATATGCGGGTGTTGAAGCGTGAATCGCCCGGATTCCGAATACACATATTGCCGACAGTTATTGACCTGTAAGTCGGTGGTAAATGCACACGCCTTGATGGACAATCCGGCGCCTCAAGTAGTTATCGCCAAGGAACGGACATGGCACTGACCAGCAAGATTACCCCCTACGATCCCACATGGCCCGCCCGCTTCCTGACAGACAAGCCACTCATTGCCTCGGCATTCGACGCTGAACTGATTGCTATCCACCACGTTGGAAGCACGTCTGTCCCAGGGCTGGCGGCGAAGCCCGAACTCGATGTGCTCATTGAGGTTCACGCGCATCGCAATACCTCGACGCGGGACGAGGTGTTGATGGCTTTGGGGTATGTACGGGGAAGTGATCTGTCAGAGGGCCATCATTTCTACCGGCGCAATGTGGATGGGATTCGCACGCACAAGCTCCATGTTTGTACCCGCGACCACCTGACGATCACTCAGATGCTGGGGTTCAGAGATTTGCTTAGGCGCGATGCCTCGATCCGCCAACAGTATGAAACGCTGAAGCTTCAGTTGGAGTCGAGCAATACGGGTGGGATGGCTGAGTATCTAGAGAAAAAGGCGCCTTTCATTATCGCGGCGCTGCTTCATGCCGGTATAACCACGCGTGAATGATCGATTTTTCTGGCACACCCTTTCCTCCCGACAGTAGCGACGAAGTCACCACTTCGATTGCGGCCAGCTTGGCCGGCCGCCGGCCGCCTGGAACAAAGCCCCTCACATCAAGGAACGACTTTCATGATCACTTGCCATGTCCGCCTTTGGCAGTTGTTTGCGAAGGCCAGCCAAGGCTTGAAGCGGGCGTTTCTGGCGGGTAATTACTGATTGATAAAGCTCAGGAGACTATTCACTTATCAACTGGATAACCGTCTTGCCCCTGCCGCGACCTTCAGCGACCTGTCGGAAAGCGTCGTTGACCTCATCCAATGCAAACTGTTGCGGGTCCACCCGGATCGCCAGTTGCCCGGCATTGGCCAGAACAGCAGCCTCGCGCAGGATACTTCCATGGTGTTCGCGTCCCTTGCCGGTTAGCAGCGGTGCCAGGGTAAATACGCCCGAGTAGGTGGCACTTTTGAAGGATAAAGGCGCGAGACTGTGTTGGCCCCAACCGAGGCAGCTGAGTACGTGCCCGGTATAAGGCTTTACTGCCTTGAATGACGCGTCCAACGTGCTGCCGCCGACGGTGTCATAAACGATGTCGAAACCTTCCCCGGCCGTATATTGTTCGACATAGGCCTCTACACCCTGCGCCTGATAGTCAATCGCCGTGGCCCCCAGCGAGCGAATGAAGTCGAGATTGCCCGCCGAACCGGTGGCGTAGACTTCGGCACCGCGAGCCTTGGCCAATTGCACCGCAACTTGGCCGACGCCACCTGCGCCGCCATGAATCAGCACACGCTGACCACTACGAACATTGGCGCGATCTACCAAACCTTCCCAGGCGGTGATGAATACCAACGGCAGCGCGGCAGCCTCACGCATGCCGAGTGCATGCGGCTTTGATGCAATCAGCCTGGCATCCACGGCGATGTATTCGGCCAGGGTGCCTTGGGCGCCGCCGATTCCGCCGGCCATGCCGAAGACCTCCTGGCCAGGCGTGAAGCCATCAACTGCCTCGCCCAGTTCGACGACCGTACCGGCGAGATCCAGGCCGAGCACGGCCGGCAACTCCTGGCGGGCGTGAGCACCCGCACCGATTGCAATCTTGGTGTCGAGCGGGTTGACCCCGGCGGCGTGAATCCGCACCAAAACCTGCCCCTTACCGGGCACAGGGCGGGCGATGTGGCGCACGACCAGCGCGGTCTGGGCGGATTCGGCGATAGCGGCAAGCATGGTCTGATTCATGACGGGAACCTCTGAATGAGTGGACGCTTACAGGTTGCACCGTCTTCCTCATTCCGATAAGAAACTAAATTTGGATATTACTTATTCCTCAAAGAGGCCAAATAGCGATGGATCTGTTCGACAGCATGCGCATCTTCGTGCGCGTCGTGGAGCGTGGCTCGTTTTCCGCAGTGGCTCGGGAGCTGAACATGGGGCAGCCGGCAGTCAGCAAGCAGGTCCGTGCGTTGGAGCAGTACCTGGGCGGAGCCGTGTTCGCCCGCAGCACCCGGCACCTCGCCCTCACCGATCAAGGGCAACGCTTCTACAGCCACTGCCAGGAGATTCTCAGCCAGCTAGAGCATGCCACGCGCAGCTTCGCCAGCGGCCAGGAGCAGATCGCCGGCCCCCTGCGAATAGCCGCACCGGTCAGCTATGGGAGGCTGTGCATAGCGCCCCTGATCGGGGCTTTTCTACAGCGCCACCCCGATGTGCAGATTGACCTGCGCCTGAACGATTACAACGAAGACCTGCTCATGGAAAACATCGACCTGGCCATCCGCATTGGTGTGGTGAAGAGCGAGGGGCTGGTGGCCGTGCCCCTGGGTACCAGCACACGGCGAGTCTATGCTGCACCGGCCTATCTCGATCGCCATGGCCGGCCACGCGAGCCCGCCGAACTGGCAGGCCACAACTGCATCGCCTTCACCTTGCTTGAGCATTACGACCGCTGGCACTTCACCCATCGTGGCGAAGCACTTGAGGTTGCAATCAAAGGCAACGTCACCAGCAACAACAGCGAGGCCATTCGTGAAATGGTCCTCGGTGGCCTGGGCATCTCCCTGTCTCCCCAATGGCTGTTTGCTGCGGACTTCGAGCAGGGTGGCGTGTGTAGCCTGCTCGACGAATACCAGACGACCGCGCTGCCGGTCAGCGCCGTGTTCAGCCGTGAGCGGCGCCGCTCGGCAAGGACGATGGCGTTCATCGATTTTCTTCGGGAGAACGTGTAAGCCACCCCGATGAGGCGCAGGACCTTGCTCATTCCCTGGCGTGCAAGTCGGTCGACCAGGCGTCACACCGTTCCCTGCTGCAGCCATTGTTTCGGGCTCGCGCCCACCTTGCGGCGAAAGGTTCGGGCTAGCGCAGAAGGACTTTCGTAGCCGACCTCATCGGCGATCAGGGCAATGGGGCGCCCTTCGCGAAGGCGTTTTTGCGTCAGACTGATGCGCCAGTTCGCCAGGTAGTCCGCAGGCGTAATACCCACGATCTCGCGAAAGTGCGCGGCGAAGCTTGCCCGCGACATGCCCGAAAGATTCGCCAGTTCCGCCACGGACCAATTGCGCTGCGGCTCATCGTGGATCCCCACAAGCGCGCGAGACAGCTGAGCGTTGGCCAGACCCGCCATCATTCCCGAGGCGATGCTGCGGCTAGCGATGAGGTGGCGAAGCAGTTGAATGATCATCAGCTCGAACAAGCGATTGAGAATGACATCACGACCACACTCATCTCCAAAGGCTTCTTCGAACAGCCAGTCAAGGGTGCCATCAAGGCCTTGCAATTCGCCGAGGGGCTTGATGATGAAGTCCGGCAAAGCCAGGGTCAGCGGATTGTTGGCGCCGCCATCGAACTGCAGGGTGGCGCACACTAACTCCGCTTCATCGGCGGCGGTGGCCAGCAAGTGATGCTCCTGCGGGCGCACCGCCAGAATCAGGCTGGGTTCGGTCAACTCGATTCGCTGGCCACGCTTGTCCTTGAAGGCCAGACGCCCCGAGCGCAACAGATGGGCGTGGCCGACACTGTGCCCAAGGTGGGTGGTTCCACAGAACCCACCCTGGTGAAACGCGCTAGCGTGCAGGTTGAAGTGTTTAAGCAGGGTCGACAATCGGTCCATAGCGCACTCAGGTTTAGACGATCTGTTGCATAACTTCGACGATCTGAAGCCGAAAGAAAAGTCTGCCTCTCTAGTATGGACTCCACGCTTGATAGACAAGCCGGTTAATCAACCTATTGGAGAACGACCATGACTCGAATTACCGCTCTCTCGCTGGACCAGGCCCCTACTGGCTCGCGCGCAGCCCTCGAAGGCATTCAAAAAGGTCTCGGCTTCATTCCCAACGCATTCAGGACCCTGGCGCACGCTCCGTTCGCGCTCAATGGTTACCTGGGCCTCGCCCAAGCGTTGGGTAAAAGCTCGCTGAGCGCCGCCGAGCGTGAAGTCGTTGCCCTGGCCACTTCGGAAATCAACGGGTGCGACTACTGCCTGGCTGCACACACCTTCTTCGGCGGCAAGGCGGGTTTGAGCGATGAGGCCGTAAGCCAAGCCCGAGCCGGCACACTCAGCGCGGTTGCCGCACTGGCGCAGCAGATCACGGCAAGGCGCGGCCAGTTGAGTGACGAGCAGATCGCTGCCGCGCGTGAGGCAGGGCTTACTGATAGCAAGATCGTGGAGGTGGTGGCACAGGTCACGCTATTAACCCTGACCAACTACCTGAACAACATCGCCGCTACCGATATCGACTTTCCGCCATCGGCAAACTAGGAGGGTAACCGCCATGAGCCCTGTGACTATCTATACCACCCCGCACTGCCCATACTGCCTGAGCGCCAAGCGACTGCTGTCGAGCAAGGGCATCACCCCTGACGAAATCAACGTTGAAGCGTCACCCCTGCACCTGGTGGAAATGATGCAGCGATCCCAACGCCGAACCGTCCCACAGATATTTGTTGGCAAGGTGCATGTCGGCGGCTTCGATGACTTGGCCCGTCTTGACCGCAAGGGCCAGCCCGAAGCATTGCTTTACGCTTGAAGCGCAAAGTGCTCCGGCATGTGAGCCTATCCGGAGCACTATTCATGTTCACTCAATTGCCCATGCCATACGTACCCACCTGCACAACCGTTCTATCGCCCGCGCAACAGCACAGCGGCCCTTACCCGCTGCCTGCCGAAACTGCTCATGCGCTGAAATTCGGCATGGCTTACGGGCAGATGCTGGCAATCCAGGATGCGTTTCTGGCGGCTGTGATCCACATCAGGATCATGCAGGTACACGAATTCGTCATCGCAACCCGTGACCAGAATCCAGTGCGGGGCCTTCAGACGGGTGAAACGGTAGCTGCTAATCAGCACCACCGGCCTGAACCCGGCTTGCAACGCTGAACGCACATCAAGGCCGGGCGCCAGCACCTGATGCACGTCGGTTTCGGCCAACGCCCCGGCAAAGCCGTCCTCGACCAATTGCATTACGTCTTTTTTCTGAGCACTGCGCACCCCATCGAGGAACAGCGATCCAGGCTGGCTGACCACCATGCACACCTCGAACCCGCGGCGCCAGGCCGCCAGTGCAAGCCCCTGCGGGCTGCAACCGCCGTGCCCTGCCGTCATGAAGATGGTGGTTGCTTCTCGCCACAGTTGAATTTCCTCGCTGCGGTGCATGGCCCGCCCCCGTTCGACCGCAGCCATGGCCATCAAAAGGCAGGCCGCTCCGCAGGTGAACTCGGTCGTTTGCGCGTAGTACGGCACTTGCCGTGCAGGGGGCGGAGCACTGCGCAGGATACGCTTCTCGAAACGCAGCGCCTGGCTGTGGTCTTCGTAGTAGTTCTCAACCACGGCGAAGCGTTGATAGCCATTGCTTTCGTACAAGCTGATGGCCGCAGGGTTGTCCGCGCGCACCTCCAGGCGCAGCCAGGCGCAATTACGCTCAAGCGCACTTGCCTGGGCCTGCTCCAGCAGCTGCTGGCCCAACCCATGGCCGCGCCAGGCCGGGCTTACGGCAATTGAATACAGACGGGCAAGTGACGTGCCGCGATGGAACAGCAGCAGCGCGTAGCCCGCCAGATGCCCCTGTTGTTCAGCGACAATAAGGCAGGCATTGGCGCGTCGCACCATCCAGTTGAAATTACGCGGGCTCAGGCGGTCGAGGGTGAAACAGTCCTGCTCCAGGGCAACCAGCGCATCGATATCGGCCACCGATGCAAAGCGAAAATCAAAAGCCATGGCAACACCGTAATGTTTGAGTAACGAACCGGGACAGGTCGGGAAACCCGTGATTTATTGAAGGGGCGTCTTCTTCAACAGGGATCGAATACTCATGTCAGCGGTGCAAGCCAACGTGGCCGAAGTATTGGCCAAAACCGAAGTTTCCACAATAACCCTCTCCGAGGAGCCACCCAGTAAGCGGAGCGCCGGTAACCGCTTGTTGATCGTGGTGGAGCGCAAGGAAGACTGGGCCAGCTATTTTCCCAGCGAGAGCCTGATGCTGGCCCAGGATTACTTTGAACACAGCGACGACGTCGCGAGGCGTACGCAGGTAATCAACCTGTGCCGCAGCTACAAGTATCTGGGGCAAGGCTACTACTGCTCGCTGCTCGCCGAGGCACGGGGCCACAAGGTGTTCCCGTCGGTGCGAACCATCAGCGAGCTTACTCGCAAGGCGCTCTATGGCGTGGGGCTGGATGACCTGGAACGCACGCTGGAGCGAGCCCTGGCCGATCACCCCTATGGCAGCACCGAGGCCTTCACCCTCACCTTGTATTTCGGACGGACCGCCATTGAGCCCCTTCAGGATATCGGTCGACAGCTGTTCGAGTCGTTCCCCTGCCCTGTCTTGCTGGTGGAGTTTCGCAGGCGTGATACCTGGCAGATCGACGGGATCAAGGCCGGCGCGCTGCACAAACTGCGGGATGAGCAGCAGCACTTGTTTGCCGACGCGCTGGATGCCTTCAACCGCCGGACGTGGCGCCAGCCCGCCTCCAAACGCCTGGCCCGGTTCGACCTGGCGATTCTGCATGACCCGGCCGAGGCGCTGCCGCCGTCCAATCCTGAGGCGCTGGAGCAATTCATCGAAAACGGTAAACAGCTGGGCATCGATGTAGAGCTGATCGAAAAGAAGGACTATGCACGCCTGGCCGAATTTGACGCCTTGTTCATTCGGGAGACCACGCGGGTGGACGACCATACCTACCGTTTTGCCAAAAAGGCCGAAAGCGAAGGCCTGGTGGTGATCGACGACCCCTCCTCCATCCTGCGCTGCACCAACAAGGTGTACCTCGCCGATCTGCTCAAACGCCACAACCTCGGCGCGCCGGCCACGGAGATCCTGTACAAGGACCGCCCGCAGGAACTCGAGCTTGTGGGCCGGCGCCTCGGTTTTCCGCTGGTGTTGAAGATTCCCGACGGCTGCTTCTCGAAAGGCGTGATCAAGGTCGCCGACGCCCAGGCACTGGCCTCGGCGGCACAGGAGTTGTTCGAACATTCGGTACTGTTGCTGGCCCAGGAGTACTGCTACACCGAATACGACTGGCGTATTGGCGTACTCAACGGTGAGGCGCTGTACGCCTGCCAGTACTTCATGTCCAAGGGCCACTGGCAAATCTACAACCACAAGGCCCAGGCCGGCGAAGTCAACGGCCTGTGCCGCGCGGTCCCGGTGGAACAGGCACCGCCCGAAGTCGTAAAGCTGGCCGTCGACACTGCCAGGCTGATCGGGCACGGGCTGTACGGTGTGGACCTGAAGCAGACCGGCGACCGCGTACTGGTGATCGAAGTCAACGACAACCCCAACCTTGATGCTGGCACCGAAGACGCCGTGCTGGGTAACGCGCTTTACCAGCGAGTGCTGCAGGCTTTCGTGCAGCGGCTTGAGCGTAAACACCTCGGCCAGGCCTGGTAAACGATGATCGAATACTACCTCGCCGTAGACGGTGCTCTCCTTGAAGCCCCCGAGGAACGAGCCAGCGTCTGGTTGTGTGTCGCGCCGGACGCAGCGGAGCAATCCCGGTTGTGCGAGTGCCTGGGGGTCAGTGCCCAGTCGCTGGAGTCCTCCCTGGACCCGGATGAAGTGGCGCGTATCGAGATCAAGCCCGATCACCTGTTCCTGATCTGGAAGCGCCCGGAAAGCTTTGATGGCCGGGTATTCAATGTCTCGTCATTCGGCGTTGTACTCAGCGAAAAGCGCCTGGTGGTGATCTGCGCCGCCAACTCGCTACTCGCCGGGGTAGACCGGCAGGCCGGCATGAGTACCCCACTGGATGTGCTGATGGCGATGCTGGCTGAGAGCGTGCATCACTACCTGGGCCACCTGCGGGTGGTAAAGCGGGTGGCCCGTGAAATCCAGCTGCAGTTCGATCGGTCCATGGACAACCAGCACCTGGTGCAGATGTACAGCCTGAGCGAAAGCCTGGTGTATTACGTCAACGCCATTCAAAGCAATGGCGCCGTGCTAGCCCTGCTGCGCAGCCATGGCCAGAAACACGGCTTCGGGCCCGAACAACTGGAAGTGCTGAATGACCTGATCATCGAAAACGAGCAAAGCTACCAGCAGGCGAAGATCCATGCCCAAGTCTTCACCAACCTGATCGAGGCCCGCGGCAACCTGGCCAACAACGGCATGAACCACGCGCTGCGCAACCTGACCATGATCAATGTGGTGTTCCTGCCCTTGAACCTGCTCGCCAGCATCGGCGGCATGTCGGAGTTCAGCATGATGACCGCCGGCCTGCCCTGGTGGTTGACGTTCCCCACGCTGCTGCTGGCCATGGCGGTACTTGGCGGGGCCATGGCCGTGGCTTTACGGCGTATGGCATGACCCGCCGTGCCAAGAAATAGTGTCAACCTGTACCCATCAACCCGCAGGACGAGACCATGGAAAATTCGGACATCGGATTATTTATGCTGGCGCTGATTGCAATTACGGGCACCCTGATAAGTCTGTTTGAACACCGCGCCGTACGCTCAGAAAAACCCAGCATCAAGCAGCCGGCAACCAAAGTTCAGCGGCGTCCTTGAAAGTGAAATGGCGACCCACTCGCAAACTGGCGCCAACGTCCTCGAGAACAGCCATCCACATCGGTCGAGGTAACAGTGCCCCAGGGCGGGTCGCATTGCCTGGTCTGCCTCAGGGACAGGGCGCAACGGCAGATGACACCGGGTCAAGGAAGATCAGTTGCAAGGGCTCCGCCAACAGCTGTTCGGCCTGCTCGGCAAACCGCTGGAAGTGAGCGGTGGTCAGGTGCGCGTCCAGGGCCTGCTGATGGTCGAACGCCTCGCGCATGTAGAACGTCCCAGGCTCGTCGCTGCGTTCGAACAACATGTAGTCGCGGTTGCCGGGCTCCGCCCGAGTCGGTTCGATCAACGCCAGCAAGGCCGCTTTGAGCGTTGGTGCCTGGCCTGGTTTGGCCGTGAGGATGGCGAGGGAAACGAGGGGGTAATCTTGTCGGTTCACATCAAGCTCCTGGTCAGTTGCAAAGAGCAGGCACGATAGTGCCTGCTTCAATGTGTGCATGCGTTTCACCGGGCGTAGCGCCGGGAATGTGCGCGGCGCAGAGAAACACGGTTCGTTCAAGCATGCAGGCTCCTGGCAGACCGGATCGACCGGTCCGCCGTTGTCTGTCAAACAGGTTTCAGAAGCCTTCCAGTACAATCTTGCCGCGCGCCTTGCCACTCTCGACCAGCGCATGGGCACGGCGCATGTTGGCGGCATTGATGGCGCCGAAATGCTCGCCCAGGGTGGTACGCAGGATGCCTTGGTCGATCAGCCCGGCCACGCGCTCGAGCAGTTCGTGCTGGCGCACCATGTCGTCGGTTTCGTAAAGCGAGCGGGTGAACATCAGCTCCCAGTGCAGCGACAGCGACTTGCGCTTGAGCGGCATGACGTCCAGGGTCTGCGGGTCGTCGATCACGCCCAGGCGACCTTGTGGTCGCAGCACTTCAACCAGTTGCGCAAAGTGCTGATCAGTATGGGTAAGGCTGGCGACATGGCTGACTGACTCGATCCCCAAGGCCTGCAACTGCCCTTGCAGCGGCGCACTGTGATCGATGACGTGATGGGCGCCCAGTTCGCGTACCCAGTTGCTGGTCTCGGCACGGGAAGCCGTGCCGATAATCGTCAGGCGGGTCAGTTGCCGGGCCAACTGCACCAGCATCGAACCGACGCCGCCGGCCGCGCCAACGATCAGCAGGGCATCGCCCTCCCCGCCGCCCTCCGCGATACCCAGGCGATCGAACAGCAGTTCCCAGGCGGTGATGGCCGTCAGCGGCAGCGCGGCTGCCTGTGCTGCACCCAGGCTACACGGTTGATGCCCGACGATACGTTCGTCAACCAGGTGATATTCACTGTAGCTGCCGGGCCTGGCGATGGAGCCGGCGTAGTACACCCGGTCTCCGGGCTTGAACAGGGTCACCTGGGCCCCGACTTCGCGGACGATACCGGCCGCGTCCCAGCCGAGTATTTTCGGCTCACGCGTGAAAGTGCTGGCGCGCACCTTGGTGTCGACGGGGTTGACCGACACGGCGTTGACCTCGACCAGAAGGTCCCTGGGCCCAGGGCTGGGCTTGGGCATGAAGATGTCCTGGAGAGACGCAGGGTCTTCGATAGGCAAGCCTTTGTGGATGAAACTGATCGCTTTCATAGGCACTCGCTGCTGAATGTGGTTTGATTTGGCATTCAGTCTGGCGTGCCAGACGCCCGGGAAAAACGGGCCCTGCCCGTCAACACTTTCATTGCAGGAGTGATAATGATCCGTCTCGACGACCTGGGCATCTTCGTTCGCAGCGCCGCGCTGGGCAGCTTTACCGCGGCGGCCCACGAGGCCGACCTGCTACCCGGCCAGGCGGCCGAAGCAGTCAAGCGCCTGGAGCGAGAGCTGGATGTGCGATTGTTTGCCCGCACCACGCGCAGCTTGCGCCTCACAGCCGAAGGCGAGCAGTACCTACCCTCGGCCCTGATCGCCTTGGAAGCCCTCAGGCACGGGCGCGACAACCTGCGTCAGGAAAGCGCCCAGCTCAGCGGAACGTTGCAGGTGGCCGCGCCCTCCGATTTGGGACGCAACGTGCTGCTGCCCTGGCTCACGGCGTTTCGCCGAGAGCATCCACAGTTGAACCTGCGCTTCTTTCTCTCCGACCAGATTGCCGATCTGTTCCGCGATCCGGTGGATATCGCCATCCGCTATGGCCTGAACGCCGACGCCAACTATGTAGCCCTGCCACTGGCACCTTGGAACCGCAAGGTGCTGGTGGCCTCGCCCGAGTACCTCGCGCGGCAAGGCACCGTGCAAGCCCCCGAAGATCTGCTCGAACACCAGTGCCTGCTGTACATGCAGCAGGGGCGGGTTTACGACAAGTGGCAACTGGGAACGCAGACTGTCCAGGTGCGTGGCGCCCTGCTCTGCGACGACGCCGATATCGCCCGGCGCTGGGCCGTGGCCGGCGAAGGGATAACCTACAAGTCCTGGCTGGATGTGAGCGACGATGTGCTGGCGGGAAGACTTGTCGTGCTCTTGCAGGATCACCCCGGGCCCGCCATGCCCCTGAGCCTGGTGTGCCCGCACCGCAAGCAGTTGTCTCCTGCGGTGAGGCAGCTGCATGCCTGGTTGTCCAGCCGCTTTGCCGAACTGGAGCGCGACTGAGCAGCCGGGAAGCCAGCCACCCTGATCGAACGCATGCCGGCGCCCCGCTCGCGCGCAATCGAACAATTTAAAGAGATGCTTGACCAGGGAGAACGATCGTTCTACTCTAACTACATGGATAAGCCAATGACCGATACACGCGAAAAAATCCTGGCGACTGCCGAGAAGCTGATTTACGAAAACGGGATTCACGCCACGGGCATGGACCTCTTGGTAAAGACGTCGGGCGTCGCCCGTAAAAGTATTTATCGCTATTTTGCGAATAAAGACGACGTAGCAGCGGCGGCACTCAATGCACGCGATATACGTTGGATGACGTGGTTCAGAAGTGAATGCGAAAAAGCGCAAACGCCAGAAGCACGCATCCTTGGCATTTTTGATGCCCTCAAAAGTTGGTTCGAGTCAGACGGTTTTCGCGGATGTGCTTTTATCAACACAGCCGGAGAGGTGGGTGACGCAGACGATCCTGTTCGACAGATCGCAAAACTGCATAAACAAAAGCTACTGGACTACACGCTAGAACTGACCAGCGAATTAGGTGTTAACGATCCAACTGGCTTGGCCAAGCAACTTCTTTTGATTATAGAGGGCACGATAACCGTGGCCCACGTCATGGGTGATCACACCGCGCTCGACAGTGCACGAGAAATCACAAAGGTCTTGCTCAAAGACGTGCAGCGCGCAAGCGCTTAAAGTTAAAGAAATACCCACTCAACTGAACCATCCAAAAGATTGGAGGCACCACCATGTCCAACGAACACGCTCGTCCGCCACTTCCTCCTTTCACTCGCGAATCGGCGATTGAAAAGGTCCGACTCGCTGAGGATGGTTGGAATACCCGCGAACCCGATAAGATTGCCCTGGCCTATACGGTGGACACCCAATGGCGTAACCGTGCCGAGTTTGCAAACAACCGTGAAGAAGCTCGGGACTTCCTTACCCGCAAGTGGAAGAAAGAACTGGACTACCGCTTGATCAAAGAGCTCTGGGCCTTCACAGACAACCGCATCGCCGTCCGTTACGCCTACGAGTGGCACGACGATTCGGGCAACTGGTTCCGCTCCTACGGCAACGAAAACTGGGAGTTTGAAGCCGATGGCTTGATGCACCGCCGTTTCGCCTGCATCAACGACATGCCCATCAAGGAAAGCGAGCGCAAGTTCCACTGGCCACTGGGTCGCCGTCCGGATGATCACCCAGGGCTGACCGAACTGGGCCTGTAAGTCAGGTTAAACCTGATCCTTTACATTGGGGATCAGGTTTTTTGTTTGAGGAGCGCAGAGCATGGCCAACCGCAGGTTTCAATCCTCACCCCCTACTGCGCCGTAACAACGAATGCGGCGCCACTCCAAACGCCTTGCGAAACGCATGGCTAAAATGCGAAAAGTCGGAAAAACCAAACTCCAACGCCGCCTGCGAAACACTCCTTACCTGCCCACACTCAATCGCTGCGCGGCTAGCGTTCAGCCGTTCCTTCCAGATCTCGGCAACCGGTGACTTCTGATGCCGGGCAAACGCACGTGTCACCGTCCTTGTCGACACGTGATGTGCCAGGGCAATCGACTCGATCGACAGCTCCGGCTCAGTCAAATGGCGTTGAATGTAGTTCATGATTCGCCCATAAAGATCCAGTTCTCGATGGGTAGTATTCAGGTCCTGCAACTCAAGGCTGAGCACCAGCAGGTCGACGATGGTGTTGGAGTACCGCCGAGAGACGCCTTCGTCCTGCAGCAACGGCGCATAACTGGCCGCTTGGCCAATCATCTGCCGCAGCGGGATCACTCCGGGGCGCCCCTCTTCCAGCACCAGCGCGGTGATGTCAGCGATGTGCGGGACGCGCTGTGCGAGCAGCGGCCGGGGGATGCGGATAAGGTGGTTTTCGGTACCACCCAGGCTGAATCGAAACGGTTGGGTTGCGTCGTAAAGAAACACATTGCCGGCCGTGAGCCTGGCCTTGCGGTTGTGTTGTTCAATTTCGCCGTAACCGTCCAGGGTGACTCCCAACCATATATCTTCGGCGGGGTCGCTGCGCAGGTGTTGCTCGGAGCGCACCCAGTGGTGCAGCGGCGACGACAGCGTCGTGACATCCAACGGGCCGATGCCGTTGACCTGCAGCGCCCCCTCGAAGTTGCTCTGCGAGGAGGGTTTGCTGTCTGCCGACAAACAATGGCGGCAGACCACCTCCCGCCAGTAATCAAAGCGACGGGATGGCGAAACGGCAAGGGTCGAATAGTGGTTGGTCTCAGCCATGATGGCGCTCACCTTCATGTGGCATATCGAAAAAGGGGCACTGTTACAGAAGTTCGCGTAGGCAATATTCACGCCAGCGGTATTCGCTGGTCCATGCTGCGGCCATCTCAGCCTTCGTCCTTATAGCGCCAACAGGCGCTTTCTAAAACCTCCCATATCGCTCCCCATTTCGGGGCAAAAATGCTGCTTTTCCCTCGACGCTGCACCATCGCGGCTCATCCTCAAGCGGGTGTTACGGCGCTGTCGTTTCCAACCAAACGATTGTCCTTGCGAACAAAGCGACGTTGCCCAGTCCTCCCTAACTTTTACCTCACGTTGTTTCCAGCAACTGCGCTGATGAGGTAGCCCATGCAATTACAAAAACAGCGAATAGCCGACGAGTTCAGGTGGCTGCATAGGCGCGACCTGGTGCCCGAAGAGTTTTTATCGTGGGTGCTCGAGTGGGCGGCGTGTGCACTGCGCGCCCGGCTGGCAAACGCACCAGGCAAAGCTGAGCGTGTTCTGAACATAAAATAACAAGGAGCCTGTGATGGAATCTGCAATCGATAAACACCTCATGTGCCCGCGCACGTTATCGCGCCGGGTACCTGATGATTACCAGCCGCCCTTCCCGATGTGGGTCGGCCGCGCTGATGAGCAGCTGACGCAAGTAGTGATGGCCTATCTGGGGGTGCAGTACCGGGGAGATAGCCAGCGTGAGCGGGCCTTGCAGGCGATGCGCGAGATTCTCGGCAGCTTTAGCTTGAGCGACGGCCCGCTGACTCACGACCTGACGCACCACACCGACAGCAGTGGCTACGACAACCTGATGATCGTCGGCTACTGGAAAGATACCGACGCTTACTGCCGCTGGTCACGCTCGCCTGAGGTGGATGGCTGGTGGAGTTCGCCGCAACGCTTGAATGATGGCCTTGGTTACTACCGCGAAATCACCGCGCCGCGGGCCGAGCAGTTCGAGACGCTGTATGCGTTCCAGAGCGATTTGCCCGGGGTCGGGGCGATCATGGACAACACCAGTGGCGAGATCGAGGAGCACGGTTACTGGGGCTCGATGCGCGACCGTTTCCCGGTGTCGCAAACGGACTGGATGAACCCGAACGGCGAACTGCGAGTCGTGGCTGGCGACCCGGCCAAAGGCGGTCGGGTAGTGGTGATCGGCCATGACAATATCGCCTTGATTCGCTCGGGCCAGGACTGGGCAGCGGCAGAAGCGGCTGAGCGCTCGCTGTACCTGGATGAAATCTTGCCGACCTTGCAGGATGGTATGGATTTTCTGCGCGATAACGGCCAGCCGCTGGGCTGTTACAGCAATCGCTTTGTACGCAATATCGACGCTGACGGCAATGTACTCGACATGAGTTACAACATCGGCCACTGGCGTTCATTGGAGAAACTCGAACGCTGGGCGGAATCGCACCCCACCCATCTGCGTATTTTCGTCACCTTCTTTCGGGTAGCGGCAGGGCTCGAGAAGTTGCGCCTCTATCACGAAGTCTCCGTGTCGGATGCAAGCAGCCAGGTGTTCGAATACATCAACTGCCACCCACACACCGGCATGTTGCGCGACGCAAAAGTCAGTTCCAACTAGCCCCCAACTCCACGTTTAGCCCCGCACCTGCCGTCCCTGCGGTAGTGGGGCTCTTTTTGCCCAGAATAAAGGACCTCTGTCCATGAAACAGCTCCGTTACCTGATGCTCGCGGCAGCCGTGCCAAGCGTGTGTGCGCAAGCGTTCGAAGTTGATCCGGGTGATTATGAAGCGCTGCCGGTGGGTGCAACGATCGGTGTGGTCTATTACCAGCATTCCACCACCGACAGCGCTTACGCCAACGGCCACAAAGTCAGCTCCGATTTCAACCTGACCTCCAACGTCGGCATCCTGCGGCTGCTGCACGTCTATCAATTGACTGATCGACTGACCCTGGAGCCGCAATTTCTGCTGCCGTTCGGCCGCGTATCGAGCAGCGGCGATGCCTCGGCCCTGGGCAACACCAGCGGCGTCGGCGACCTCACCCTGACGGCGCCGCTCAAGTACCGCTTGAACGAGGCCAACGACATCCTTGGCGCCACCGTTTACCTCACCGCCCCCACTGGCAATTACGACCGCGACGATGCGCTCAACCTTGGCGAGAACCGCTGGAAGGTCGATCTGCAGGCCGCCTACGTCAAACATGTGGGCGAAAAATGGGCTGTAGACCTGGTCGGTGATGCCATCTGGTACAGCGACAACGACGACTTCGGCTCCAGCTCTGCGCGCCGTGAACAGGAGGTTTCCTACGGGGCACAACTGATGGGGCGCTACATCGTCGACCCTGGCACTTCACTGGCAGTTGGCCTCGGTCACACCTGGGGCGGAGAGAACCAGATTGACGGAACGGCGCAGGACGACCGCGCCGAAACCACCAACTTGCGCGTCACCGCGAACAAGTTCTTCACCGCCAAGGACCAGCTGCAGGTGCAACTGGGCCGTGACCTCGCGGTAGAAAACGGCCCCAAGGAAAACTTCCGCCTGAACCTCAGGTACGTGCGGGTCTTTTAACCCAAGGCCCGACGGCACCAGCAAGCCCCCCCAGCAGATACGGAGCACCAGTACATGACTGATCAACAGGCAACCACTGAGCAGCAGCCCTCGTTGTATACCCGCCTTGGCGGCTACGACGCTATCTACCAGTTCGCCGGCGCGGTACTGCGCAAGACCATGGCCCACCCGGCGATCGGTCATATCTGGGCACATATGTCCGAGTCGACCTTCCAGAAGGAACACATCAACTTCGTCGATTTCCTCTCGCAACACTGGGGTGGCAACGCCAAGTACCGCGGCCGGGATATGGTTACCGCACACCGCGGCATGGGGCTTACCGAGGTTCATTGGCAAGCCACGCTGGATTGCCTGGAGGAGTGCTACAACGACTACAACCTGCCACCGGACCTACGCAAGGAGGTTAACGACTTCATGGTCAAGTTCAAACCTGCCGTGATCGGCAGCCCTTCCTACCGCGATGTGGTGCTAGCCAACCCCACGATGGACCCGGCCAAAGGCATGAAAAGCGTCGGCGTAGTGTGGCCCGGACGCACCGATTCGGCTGAGCAGGCAGCCGTGCCCAAGCTGGAGCCGTAAGCCCACCCGGCCACATTCAGGACGCACTCCACTTGGCGCAACGCAGTCCTGCTCAACAAAGCGACTGTCCTGCTCAACCAAGTGCCGCTCGCGCGCTGGCGCTAGCTTGTTACCAGGCCCAGCCGCGGCGAGCCTCTCGAACAGTCTTTTAACGGCCCCTGCGGCCTGCCACCGGAAACAGGACACCCCATGGCCATCATCCGCCCGACGCTCGAACAGTTGCAGGCCCTCGCCAGCCGCCTGCACATGCAGCTGACCCCCGAACAAGCCAGCGAATACCTGGCGCTCATGCAGGCAAGCCTCGACGCCTATGATCTGGTCGACGAACTGCCGGACTTCATCCCCTTGGTGCGCTACGAGCGCACTGCGGGTTACCGCCCCTCCAGCCGGGAGAACCCGTTGAACGCCTGGTACTACCGTACCGAGGTGATGGGCGCCAGCACCGGCAAACTGCTCGGCAAAACGGTTGCACTCAAGGACAACATCTCGCTGGCGGGCGTGCCGATGATGAACGGTGCCGCGCCACTGGCCGGTTTTGTACCGTCATTCGATGCCACCGTGGTTACGCGTTTGCTCGACGCCGGGGTGACCATCCTCGGCAAGGCCACTTGCGAGCACTACTGCCTGTCCGGCGCCAGCCACACCTCGGACCCGGCACCCGTGCACAACCCATTGCGCCCTGGTTTCAGCACCGGCGGCTCGTCGTCGGGCAGCGCCGCGCTGGTTGCTGCGGGCGAAGTTGACCTGGCGGTGGGCGGCGATCAGGGCGGTTCAGCGCGTATTCCCGCAGCGTGGTGCGGCATCTATGGCATGAAGCCGACTTTCGGGCTGGTGCCGTATACCGGGGTGATGGCGATCGAGGCCACCTTCGACCATGTCGGCCCGATGACCAGCAACGTGCGCGACAACGCGCTCATGCTCGAGGTCATGGCCGGTGCCGACGGCCTTGACCCACGCCAGGGCGTGCCCGAAGTAGATACCTATGGCAACTACCTCGAGCGCGGTGTACGCGGGCTGCGTATCGGCATCCTCCAGCAAGGTTTCCAGCTCGCTAACCTTGATCAGCGCGTTGGCGACAAGGTGCGCAGCGCCATCGCTCGCTTCGAGGCGTTGGGTGCAGTGGTCGAGGAAGTATCGGTTCCCGAGCATACGCTGGCGGGCTCGCTATGGAGCCCGATCGGCTGCGAAGGCCTGACCATGCAGATGATGCACGGCAACGGCGCGGGCTTTAACTGGAAGGGCCTGTACGACGTCGCCTTGCTCGACAAGCAGGCCGGCTGGCGGACCCAGGCCGACGCCCTGTCGCCCTCGCTCAAGCTGTGCATGCTGGTTGGCCAGTTTGGCCTGGAACACTACCACGGCCGTTACTACGCGAAGGCGCAGAACATCGCCCGTTTCGCTCGCGCCGGCTACGACAAGGCGCTGGAGCGCTACGACCTGCTGGTAATGCCAACCGTGCCCATCATCGCCCAGCCGCTGCCTGCGCCAGGTTGCTCGATCACCGAGAGTGTCTCGCGCGCGCTGGAGATGCTCGGCAATACCGCCGCGCAAGACATCACCGGTCACCCGGCCATGTCCATCCCTTGCGGCCTGGTCGATGGCCTGCCGGTCGGGCTGATGCTGGTCGGCAAGCACTATGCCGAAGGCACGATCTATCAGGCAGCGGCAGCGTTCGAGGCCGCGGTGGACTGGCGCACGCTGTGACCCAGGCAGCAGGCGCTGCGCCCCTGCAAAAAACAACTGGCACAACAACAGATTTCAACAACCGTGTTGGACGAGAGGAGTAATCCCATGACGGCAACTTCAACCCCTGGTGAGCGGGCACGCGCATTGTTTGCAGTGCTCAAGCGCAAAGACCTCATCCCCGAGGGCTACATCGAACAGCTCACCCAACTGATGGAACACGGCTGGAGCCCGGAAAACGGCGCGCGCATCGTCGCCAAGGCCTGGGTCGATCCGCAGTTTCGCGAACTGCTGCTCAAGGACGGTACGGCCGCCTGCGCCCAGTTCGGCTTCACCGGCCCACAAGGCGAATACATCGTCGCCCTGGAAGACACCCCGCAGCTGAAAAACGTGATCGTCTGCAGCCTGTGCTCCTGCACGAACTGGCCGGTGCTGGGCCTGCCACCTGAGTGGTACAAGGGCTTCGAGTTCCGTGCGCGGTTGGTCCGGGAGGGGCGCACGGTATTGCGCGAGCTGGGCACCGAGTTGCCCGGCGACATGGTGGTCAAGGTCTGGGACACCAGCGCTGAAAGCCGCTACCTGGTGCTACCGCAACGACCAGCGGGCTCAGAGCATATGAGCGAAGAGCAGTTGCGGCAACTGGTCACCAAGGATGTGCTGATCGGCGTCGCCCTGCCCCGCGTTGGCTGAGCAAGGCCGCCCAACCCCATTCAACTTCCGGAGTGTTCAATATGGATGGCTTTCACGATCTCGGCGGTTTCCAGGGCTTTGGCAAAGTGCCCCACCGCATCAACAGCCTGAGCTACAAGCAGGTGTTCAAGCAGGACTGGGAACACCTGGCCTACAGCCTGATGTTCATCGGCGTCGACCACCTGAACAAGTTCAGCGTCGACGAAATACGTCATGCCGTCGAACGCATTGACGTGCGCCAGCACGTCGGCACCGAATACTACGAACGTTATGTGATCGCCACTGCCACGCTGCTGGTCGAAACAGGCGTCATCACCCAGGCCGAACTGGATGAAGCACTCGGCTCGCACTTCAAGCTGGCCAACCCCGCCCATGCGCAAGGGCGTGCTGCAATTATCGGGCGAGCGCCTTTTGAAGTGGGCGATCGGGTCATCGTACGCGATGAATACGTGGCCGGGCATGTGCGCATGCCTGCATACGTGCGCGGCAAGCAAGGCGTAGTGCTGCACCGGACCACTGAACAGTGGCCGTTTCCGGACGCGATTGGCCATGGCGACCAGAGCGCTGCGCATCAACCGACCTACCATGTCGAGTTCCGCGTGCGGGACCTGTGGGGCGATGCCGCAGACGACGGCCTGGTGGTGGTAGACCTGTTCGAAAGCTATCTGGACAGGGTCGAAAGCCCGCGAGTGGTGCGCGCATGAGTGCCGGCGCCCAGGCAGGCCGGCTGCCGGTGACGGTCCTCTCAGGCTTCCTCGGCGCAGGCAAGACCACCCTGCTCAACCACATCCTGCGCAACCGCCAGGGCCTGAAGGTGGCGGTTATCGTCAATGACATGAGCGAGGTCAACATCGATGCCGCCCAGGTCCAGCGCGACGTTGCGCTGTATCGTGGCCAGGATGAATTGATAGAGATGAGCAACGGCTGTATCTGCTGCACCCTGCGCGCCGACCTGCTTGAGCAGATCAGCGCGCTGGCGCGCCAGCAGCGTTTCGATTACCTGTTGATCGAGTCCACCGGGATTTCCGAGCCGATGCCAGTCGCCGAGACCTTTGCCTTTCTCGACGTCAACGGTTTCAGCCTCAGCGAACTGGCGCGGCTGGATACGCTGGTGACGGTGGTCGATGCCAGCCAGTTCATGGCCATGCTCGACTCTCCCGAAACCGTCGCGCGGGCCGACGTCACCACGGATGACAGCAGGCGCCCGCTGGCCGATCTGCTGATCGAGCAGGTCGAGTATGCCAACGTGATTCTGGTCAACAAACGCGACCTGGTCGACGAGGCGCAGTACCAGGCCCTGCAGGCAGTTCTCGCCGGGCTCAATCCAGGCGCACAGATCCTGCCGATGGTGGCCGGCAACGTCGCCCTGTCGAGCGTCCTTGGTACCCAGCTGTTCGATTTGCCCAGCCTTGCCGCAGCGCCCGGCTGGATGAAACAGATGGACGCGCACGACACCCCGGCCGGCGAGTCGCAGACCTATGGCGTGACGTCATGGGTGTACCGAGCGCGCGCCCCGTTCCATCCGCAACGCTTGCTTGATTTTCTCGCCCGGCCCTGGCGCGACGGCCGTCTTCTGCGCAGCAAAGGTTATTTCTGGCTTGCCAGCCGCCACCGCGAAATCGGCTTGCTGGTACACAGCGGCCAGCAGTTTCAATGGGACTATGTTGGCCATTGGTGGAACTTCATCGACACGTCACAGTGGCCAC
Source organism: Pseudomonas sp. 2,4-D (assembly GCF_030418155.1). NCBI lineage: Bacteria > Pseudomonadati > Pseudomonadota > Gammaproteobacteria > Pseudomonadales > Pseudomonadaceae > Pseudomonas > Pseudomonas sp. 2,4-D. Next base: position 76,132 of record NZ_JAUHUI010000011.1, on the reverse strand, counting down.
AGGACAAGTATCGCTTGCAGGGCATCATGGCCAAGTGGGACAGCATCGTCGGCGATTGCCGTCAGGAGCTGGTGTTCATTGGCCAGGACCTGGATACCCAGACACTGCAACGCGAACTCGACCATTGCCTGCTGAGTGCAGAAGAAATCGCCATCGGTCCGTTGGCCTGGGCAAGGTTGCCAGGGGGCAGCGCGTTCGACAACCGGGCCTTGTCGGCCAGCAAGACGCAGTCATTACCGGCTGATGCCATTTTCTAGTTGGAGGTGCGGAGTACGTCTCGCCGAAAGTCGGCAACCGTTTTGCAGTGGCGAGGCAACCGGCCCCGTTAACCCCATCAGCTCGACATTGCACTCTGCCTGGCTGTTCATCTATTGGGCATATTTCCTGGCCCCGTAAACACAGATGACAGCACCCAGCGTCACGAGAAGCATCGTCCAGCTGACATGCTCGTGCAGAAGCAACGCTGCCAGCCCAAGCCCCATGAACGGCTGAAAGAGTTGCAGTTGGCCCACAGCCGCAATCCCCCCCTGGACGAGCCCTCGGTACCAGAACACAAACCCGATCAGCATGCTGAACAGTGAAACGTAGACAAAGCTGAACCACGCCGGGGCACTTACCCTGGCAAAGTCATCAGAGGCTGGAAGATTGACCACCGTCAGCAGCAGCATGAACGGCAACGCTACCAGCAACGCCCAGCTAATCACCTGCCAACCACCCAATGTCCGCGAGAGGCGCGCGCCTTCGGCATAGCCCAACCCACAGACCACAACGGCAGCCAACATCAGCAGATCGCCCACCGCCGACGCCTCGCCTCCGTTCATCAACGCATAGCCAGCGACCAACCCGGCACCTGTCAACGAGAACAGCCAGAACAAGGGCCGAGGTCGTTCACCGCCCCGCAGAACCGCAAATCCTGCGGTACACAATGGCAGGAGCCCGACAAAAACAATGGAGTGAGCAGAGCTTATGTGCTGAAGGGCAAATGCTGTCAGTAGCGGGAAACCGATAACAACGCCGAGCGCTGTTACGGCCAAAGGCGACAAATCCCGCCGTTTGGGCCGAGGCTGGCGTAGCACGATCAGAAAAAGCGCGCCCAGCATGGCGGCAATTGTTGCCCGGGCACAGGTGAGGAACGTCGGTTCGAAGTCGGCCACTGCCACTCGGGTTGCCGGCAACGAACCCGCAAAAATGGCGACACCTATGAAACCGTTGATCCACCCGCTTGCTGATTTTTCCATCGTTAAGTCCTCAATAAGCCAAGGCTCAGTACATCACCGACAGGCTCACCCAGACCATGTACAATCCAATACACTTAAACCAAACTGTTATGCATATGACTCCAGCACAGTTGAGGGTGCGATGAAACGGGACGGAACGCGTATTCGAACTGTCATGGGTGAAATCCAGTCGCGCATAGCCTCTCGAACCTACACACCAGGCGCAAGAATTCCCTCGGTGCGTGCGATGGCTCAGACCATGCAGGTGTCGGTTTCTACGGTGCTTGAGGCCTATGAAAGGTTGATGGCTGAGGGTGTACTCAATTCTCGTCCTGGCTCCGGCTTTTACGTAGCCGGGCCAGTGGCGCCCTTGTTACTCACCGAACTCGGCCCAAGGCTTGATCGTGAAGTGGACCCGTTGTGGATCTCGCGCCAGTCTCTTGACACCGCTAGCGATGCGTTGAAACCGGGGTGCGGTTGGCTACCTGCCTCCTGGATGTTCGAAGCCGGCTTGCGCAAAGCGCTTCGAACCGTTGCCCGTTCTGACACGTCGAAACTGACTGAGTACGCCTCGCCACTTGGGCATCTGCCTCTCAGACAATTCTTGTCACGGAAGCTGAAAGGCATCGGGATCGAAGCCCCTCTTGAACAGATCATGCTGACTGAGTCCGGCACCCACGCCATCGACCTGATCTGCCGTTTTCTACTGGAGCCGGGGGACACAGTGCTGGTCGACGACCCCTGCTATTTCAATTTTCACGCACTGCTGAAAGCGCACAGGGTGAACATCGTAGGGGTCCCCTACACCGCGACGGGCCCGGACATCGATGCTTTCAGCACTGCCCTGCTCGCGCATTCTCCCCGGTTGTACATAACCAATTCAGGCATCCACAACCCGACCGGCGCCAACCTGTCTCCGGTCACGGCACACAGGTTGCTAAAGCTGGCCGACACCTCCAGCCTGGTGATCGTAGAGGACGACATCTTCGGGGATTTCGAGAATGCGCCAGCGCCACGGCTGTCTGCCTTCGATGGCCTCTCTCGTGTCATCCAGATAGGTAGCTTTTCCAAGACCATCTCCGCTTCGATTCGATGCGGCTACATCGCGGCTCGCAGTGACTGGATCGAGAGCCTGGTCGATCTCAAGATTGCGACCACATTCGGGGGTGGCCGCCTGGCCGCGGACATCATCCATCTGGCGATTACCGATAGCGGGTACCGGAAACACATGGAAAGTGTTCGCCTCAGGCTGGCCGAGGCTATGGACAGAACGGTGGCGCGGCTTCGGGCCATTGGTATCAAGCCCTGGATAACCCCCCAGTCAGGCATGTACGTCTGGTGCCAACTCCCTCAGGGCAAGGATGCAGCAACGCTGGCTCGGGCTTGCTTGAATGAAGGTGTAGTACTGGCGCCCGGAAATGCGTTCAGCCAGTCGATGGCTGCGGGTGATTTCCTCCGTTTCAATGTCGCCCAATCGGCTGATGCCAAAATTTACGAAGTGTTGAAACGGGCGCTGAATGCTTAGTCGCGAAACTTCCTGTTTAACCACGTCAACTCACTCCGCCCAATCACGATGAACGCCCTATTTCGAGGAGGCGACGCTGTCGCTTCCTCGAAAAGGGACAAGGCGTTTCAGATAGCGCAAAGAGGGCAACATCAGCACAAATCAGGACACCCAGGATTCCACTTCTTCTGCCCCGTACTGGGCTTTCCATTCCTTGAGCAGCTTGTGGTTGCCACCCTTGGTCTCGATGACCTCTCCATTATGCGGGTTCTTGTACTGCTTCACTTGCCGAGCACGGCGTGGGGCTTTCTCTGTAGCCGCAGGAGCTGCGGAACGGCGACTGGCCTGAGGATCCAGGATGTTGATGATATCCCGCAGGCTGTAACCGTATTTGCTTAGCAGGTCACGCAACTTGGTCTCGAACTCAATCTCTTTCTGAAGCTCACCGCTGCTTTTCATGGCTTCCAATTCAGCCAACTGGGCCGCCAACTTCTGTTCAAGCTGTCTAAACTCTGCCAAACGCGACATGTGCATACTCCTGAATACGTGGATGCTGTTTAGAGAATCCTAACGCAGTTCAAGTTCAAACCAAAATTAAAATCAGCGGCCAGTCTTTTTCCTTCTTGCTGCTGCTCCCGTCCCCCCATTCTGTGACCGGAAGATCTACCGTCAGCTCGACGATTGGGTACATCTCCTTCTAGGCGCTGTATGAAAAACCTTGATACTTGGTGATGCTGCGTTGAGAACAGCCTCGGAATGCTCAATTACAAACCCGTAGACTCCGCTTACTCGGCTGTTTCGCCTTGCCTGAACTTCGTCTCAAGGTTTTCATACAGACCCTAGAACTCCACCTTCCCCCGCCCCGCCTTGACAGTGCTCCGCCTGGCTTTTCCTTCGAGGCGGCGGGTCTTCGAGCCGAGGGTCGGCTTGGTGGGGCGGCGTTTCTTTTCGGTCTTGCCTGCGGTGATGATCAACTCGGCAAGACGCGCCAATGCGTCAACACGGTTCTGCTCCTGGGTGCGGTACTGCTGGCCCTTGATGATCAATACGCCGTCGCCGGTGATGCGACTGTCACGCAGCGCCAGCAGCCGCGCCTTGTAAAACTCGGGCAACGATGAGGCCGGGATGTCGAAGCGCAGGTGTACGGCGCTGGACACTTTGTTGACATTCTGCCCACCCGCGCCTTGCGCGCGGATGTATGTGAGTTCGATTTCGGCATCTGGCAGATGCACGTTATTGGAGATAGTCAGCATGATAGGGCCCTTGTCATTGCCCATTATCACAGACTGCGCCGCTCCCCCATAGCACAATGCAGGGTTCTTTGAATCAGTGCGCAAGCCGACCCAAGCGAGCCCTCCACTGGTCGGGGCCCTGCACTTCATGCCAGCCAGCGCTAGAACGCGTGCGCCATCACAGCGTTGCGCTCTGCTTTACCGGCAGTTGTACACGAAACGTTGTTCCCACTCCGACCTGGCTTGATACGGTTATCTCCCCACCGTGTTTCTTTACAATGCCATAGGAAAGGGACAGGCCTAGCCCGGTGCCTTGGCCGACGGGCTTGGTGGTGAAAAAAGGATCGAAGATCTTCTTGATGTTCTCCGGTGCTATCCCCGCGCCTGTATCTGCAACTTCGATGCACACCCAGGCGCCTTGATGAGCAGTGCCCAATGTGATGGTGCCCCGCTCGGGGCCCATGGCTTGGGCGGCGTTGAGCACCAGGTTCATTATCACTTGGTTGATCTGCGACGGCAGGCATTCGACAGGGGGTAACGGCTGGTACCGTTTTACCAGGTCGGCTTTATGTTTCAGCTCGCTCGCGACGATGTTAAGCGTGGAGTCAATGCCCTGCTGCAAATCGGCTAATTGCCACTGCTGAGCGCTGTCAACCCGCGAGAAGTCTTTGAGGTCCTTGACGATATGCGCCACTCGACCGATTCCGTCCTTGGACTCCTTGATGAGGATCGGGATGTCTTCCATGAGGAATTCCAGCTCCGTCTGCTCACGAAGCCTTTGCAAGCGCCCAGTGGTTTCGTTTGCGCCGAGCCTCAGTTCGGCCTCGTGATAGGCGTCGAGCATCGCTACCAGTTGCTGGAAGTACCCTCCCAGAGTGCCCAGGTTTGAGGACACGAAACCGATCGGATTGTTGATCTCGTGCGCCACGCCGGCGGCCATCTGCCCCAACGAGGCGAGCTTCTCCGATTGCACCAGCTGGCTTTCCAGCTGCTTGCGCTCCTCGATCTCCTGCTGCAGCGCCTCGCTGGCTTGGGTCAGTTGCTGGGTACGCCGCTCTACCCGCTGTTCGAGCTGGTGCATTTTCAGCGAGGCTCGTTGGGTCATTTCCCACTTGGTCAGCAAGGTGCTGGCCATTTGCTGGACCTCGATGTTGTCGAACGGTTTTTTCAGGATCAGCAGGCGATCGTGGGCCTGCAGCCGGTCGAGCAACTCATCCCAGGAATAGTCCGAGTAGGCGGTGCAGACGACTACCTGCAACAGCGGGTCCTCTTCCCACAGGTGCTCAATGGTCTGAGCGCCATCCCATCCACCTGGCATTCGCATGTCGACGAAGGCTAACGCGTAGGGCTTGCTGGCCTGCAGCGCACGCTTCAGCAGGCCGAGTCCTTCCTCACCGCCATAGGCTGAATCGAGTTCGAATACCGGTCGTTCGTTCTTGACCTGCTCGCCGAACAACAACCCTTCCATCTCGTCCAGCTCAGAGTTCTGCGATTTGGCCGGGGCAAGGATCTTGCGAAAGTCCTCGTGGATAGTCGGCATGTCATCGATCAGCAGGATCCGGCGATTGATCATGTCACTCATGCAGGCTCCGTCACCGCAATCAGCGGGATCCTCAGGGTAAAGACAGCACCCAAGCCAGGGCCGTCGCTGTGTGCGGTCAGGTGACCATTCATCTCGATGGCGGCCAGGGCGCAACTGTGCAAGCCGAAGCCATGCCCGTCCTTGCGCGTGGTGAAGCCATGGGCAAAGATCTTCTGCAGGTTTTCAGGGGCAATGCCTTCGCCTTCGTCCAGCACGCTCATTTCCAGGAAGCCCCCCTCAACGATGCGCGTCCTGAGGATCATCGTCCGCGGCTCGCTGCCGGGGCCGGACATGGCGTACTTGGCGTTGCTGATCAGGTTGATCAGAATCAGCAACAACCGATGCCGGTCGCCCATCACCAGAGGCAGATCTGCGAAGTCGCGCACTACCCTAACTTGATGCCGGGTCAACGCGCCTGCGTTCATGCGCAGCGCGTCCTCGACCAGGTCGTTGACCGACAGCGGCTCTGGCACATTTTTAGCGCCGGCATAGGATTGCTGGGTGGCCACCACTTCCTTGATGTGGTCGATGCTCTTGTTCATTCGTTCCAGCTCGATCGCCATCTCCTTCTGTTCATCGGCGATCGCCTCGGTCAGCTGGTTGAGGTAGCCGGGAAGCAACCGGCCTCTGGGATCCTCGTCGAGAAACCGACCGATGTCAGTGGCATGCTCGCGGAACAGTTGCATGGCTTTGCCCAAACCCTGGGTTTTGCTGCTGCGCAACGTTCGAGCGATGAGATCAGAGGATGTGTTCACGCTGTTGAGCACGTTGCCCACGTTGTGCAACACATTGGTGGCGATCTCCGCCATACCTGCCTGGCGCGCGGCGTTGAACAGCTCGCTCTGAGCGTTCCGGAGCTCCAGGGTGCGTTCCTCGACCCGCTGTTCCAGGACGTCATTGGCGCTTTGTAATGCGTTGTTGACCCGTCTCACCTCGGCGAAGCTGCGCACCAGCAACGCAGCCAGGCAAATGACCGAGAACATCAGCAAGCCTGATAGCCATAACGTGTAGAGATGGTTTTTACGGTTGATCCTTTCAACCTGCTGTTGATCCCTGTCCAGGAGGCTGGTGATCGTATCCAGGCGTTCGTCGACCGGAATCGCCTCGATCTGCTCGAGCAGGCGGTTGACGACAGGTTGCTCGCGCAGGATCAACGCCACGTGATTGCTCAACAGATTGAGGGGCGTCTGGAATTCTTTGGGCAGGTTCTCCGTGTTAACAGCCAAGTTGCCTAACCCCACCTCTATCTCGGCAGCCCTTTCCACAGAGGTAACCTGCGCGAACTCCAGGGCACTTAGCAAGAGGTCATAAGTGTCAGTGACGAATACGTGTACCTCCTGCCGATTCGGGGCCAGCATGGTGTTGATCCGGGCCTGAATACCGTCCTCGGCGGTGGGTAGAAATGCCAACGAATTTCGCAGCAAGGCATTGTGCGACTTGAATTGCTCCACGAGCCGAGCCTTTTCCCCGAACGCAGAAAGAAAACCGTCATGGGCATCGCGCCACTGGTCTGAGTCATCGCGCCCTTGCTCGGCTTCCCGGCGGTCGAATCGTGCCCACAGCCGCTTCATCTCCTTGAGAGGGATCACAAGTGGATCGTAGTTATGGGAGACGGCTACCCGGGCCTTGAGCACCTCGTTTTCCCATACTGCATCCTGTTGCTTGAGCTGACGAATGAGATCTCGGGATTCGTTGTAGGTCTGGGTCTGCTCAGACCCGGAATTCAGGTACAAGTACAGCAGCATCGACGCCAGTACAAAGACCAACCCACTGAATAGAATCAGGCTTGTACGCCGAGAAATCACCCTCATGGCTGACCCGCCTTTTCAGCAGTAAGGGTTTTGAGAAACAGCATGATGAGCCTGCGGTCCTCATCGCTTGGGATTCGTCCAAGCTGATACTGGAACATCACGTCGATCGCACGCTCCAGCGTAGGCGCCGAGCCATCGTGGAAATAGGGCGCGGTCATCGCCACATTGCGCAGGCTCGGCACTTTGAACACACCCCGGTCGGCCTCCTCTCCGGTCACGTTGAAGCGGCCCTGATCCGCCTCGGTGGGGTGGCCGCGATCCGCGATGTAGTCGCCGAACACGCCAAATTTCTGGAACATGTTGCCCCCAATATTCACCCCTTGGTGGCAGGCGATGCAGCCATAGTCCTTGAAGCGCTGGTAGCCGTATTTTTCTTCCAGGGTGAGCGCTTCGGTATCGCCCTGCAGGTAACGATCGAAACGTGCACCAGGGGTAAGAAGCGTCCTTTGGTAATCGGCCAACGCGCTGAGGATGTTGTCCTTTGTCACCGCGTCCGGGTAGGCATCCTTGAACGCCTGACGGTAACGCACGTCTGCGGCGATGCGCTGCTCGATCACGCGCCAGTCTCCGCCCATCTCGTGAGCGCTGGTGATCACGGCATTCCCCTGCTCCTCGAGTGACTCGACCCGGCCATTCCAGAATTGTCGGAAATTAAGACTGGCATTGAGTACCGTTGGCGTATTGACCGCAAGCGGCAGGCCATCTGCACCCATGGAGAACGCCCGGCCATCGGCCCCGTACTTGTCCAGGCGGTGACAGCTGGTGCAGGACAGTGTGCCGTTGCGCGACAACCGCGGATCGTTGAACAGCTGGCGGCCCAGCTCGACACGCCCAGGTGCCAGAGTGGGAATCGGAGGCAGCGGCTTGAGCGGCTCGTCCAGCAGCTCGGCCCCGCTGTCCACACTCAGAACGAGTAGCACCCACAGGCTCAGGCAACGTCGCAAGCGCTGCGGGTGAAGAACGGAACGAAAACGACAGGTTGTCTGCGCGAACATCCGGGAGAATCCTTTTCCCTGGGCTTACGGATATACAGAAGGGTGGTGCCATGCCGTCAGGTTAGATGCCTTCCAGACAATTTGCCTGCCACCCGCCACGCCTTGCTCCGACACCTGTCGCGGAAAAATGATCTAGCCTTTGACCTAAGCACTCGTTGAGCTCGAGTGCTCCATCGATCGACCGCGTGAGGCCTGCCATGGAAGTGCAACCGAACCCGAACCCACCCTATCGGCCGACCGTGTTGCTAGTAGACGACGAGGAGTCGATTCTTAACAGTCTACGTCGGCTATTGCGTGGCCAACCCTATGACGTGAAGCTGGCGACCAGCGGCGAACAGGCACTGGCGCAAATGGCCGAGGGCCCGGTAGACCTGGTGATGAGCGATGCGCGTATGCCAGGTATGGACGGCGCCACCTTGTTGGCGCAGGTCAATCAGCATCACCCCTCGACCGTCAGGATCTTGCTGACCGGCTACGCCGACCCGAGCGCAATCATCAAGGCCGTCAATGACGGTCAGATCCACCGTTACATCAGCAAGCCCTGGAACGACGACGAATTGCTACTGACCTTGCGCCAGGCCCTGGAGCACCAGCATTCCGAACGCGAGCGCCAACGCCTGGAGCTGCTGGCACGTCGGCAGAACGCCCAGCTGAAACTACTCAATATCAACCTGGAGAAACGCGTCGCAGCCCGTACCACGGAGCTGCAACAGACCGCTGACATGCTCGATCTGGCCTACGAAGAGCTGAAACACAGCTATGTTACCGGGACCGAGGTGTTCTCGATGCTGGCTAATCTGCGGCTGCCTCCAGCCAAGCAGACCAATCGGCAGATCATCGAACTGGTGCGTTGCTACTGTCGGGCCCACGCCTTGGACGAGGCGATCAGCCGCGATCTGGCCATGGCTGCGGCGCTGTACAACATAGGCAAATTGAGTTGGCCGGATAGCATGATCGTTGCCCCTTCGGACCAGTTGATGCACAGCGACCGCGACCGCTATCGCGACTACCCACGCCAAAGTGAAGCGCTGCTGATGACCCTTGAGCCCATGAAAGATGCCGCGCGCCTGATCCTGCATCACCAGGAGCACTGGGACGGCAGCGGCTTCCCCGACCGGCTCAAGGGTGAAGCTATCCCGTTCGGCGCTCGCTTGCTCAAGCTGGCCGTGGACTTCGTTGAGCTGCAACGGGGTTTGATTCTTGAACGGCAGATGAACAGTGACGAGGCCTTGCTCTACCTGCGCAAGTATGCCGGCCGGTTGTATGACCCGGCGCTCCTAGAGGACTTCGTCCAGGTTTGCGCATCGTTCCACAGCGATCTCACCTTGGTGGACCCTGAAGTCCAGGTGTGTACCACGCGTGACCTGGCGCCGGGAATGGTGCTTGCGCGCAACCTGAACGCCGACAACGGCATGTTGCTGCTTAACGCTGGCAAGGTTTTGAGCGCCGCGCTGGTGGAAAAGCTGGTGGCCTTTGAATCGATGGAGGGTGGTAAGTACTGCATTTTCGTTCGGGTCCCCTCGAACGACCCTATAACGCCTGGAAGATCGGACTTGGCGCCGTGCTGAATGGAGGTGGGGCGCTCATTCAGCCTTGCACCTCCGGGACTGCACGTACAGCACGCCGTCCCCCGCCACACCGGCGATACGCCCAAGCGCTATGCTTTTTCTGGCAGGAGGGCCGCGCATGTGTGGAAGGTTGAGTCAGTACCGAGGCATACACGACTTTGTCGAAACCCTGAGCCTGCCAGAAGCCTGGCGGAACAACGTCGGCGACCAGCCACTTGGCCGGTACAACGTCGCGCCGACCACGCCGGTGGCAGTGCTGCGAGTGGATGAAGCAGGCCCGCGGGCGGACCTGGTGAGATGGGGCTGGCGGCCGCATTGGGCGACCGATCGTGCCGCGCCGATCAACGCCAGGGTCGAAAAGGTGGCACACGGCCCCTTCTTCCGGGCGATCTGGCCGCACCGAGGCATAACGCCGATCGACGGCTGGTATGAATGGGTCGATGAAGGCGGACCGAAGAAACAGCCGTACTACATCCGACGCCGGGACGGGCGCCCTTCCCTTTGCGCCTGCATCGGCCAGTTCGCTGGCAGCGAGCATGACGGGTTCGTCATCATTACGGCCGATGCCCAGGGCGGAATGGTAGATGTGCACGACCGCAGGCCAGTGGTTTTGGCCCCAGACCTTGCGCGTGAGTGGATGCAAACCGCGACGCCGGGCGAACAAGCCGAGCAGATGGCGCTCAACCTGGGCGAGCCAGCCGAGGCCTTCGAGTGGTATCGAGTGAGCACAGCCATTGGCAATGTGCGCAACCAAGGCGCCGAACTGATAGAGCCGCTTCAGTGAAGCAGTAGTAGACCATGCCGGCCCTAGTACCGGCAGCGCAACATCATGGACCACTGATGTGCAGGGTTTCAACTCGGGGGGCCGGGTCGACTTGGAACCCGCGCAGCACGATGATTGGTAACACCACCGTCCACAATGGCACTTACGCAAGCGGTTACTGTTGAAATGGCACGACTCGACGAACAGGGAATACCGTTATCAAAGGCTGCACAGATTCGAAGGCGGTCGACCCGCCCGTGGTTGCGGGGGGTCCGATCGCAGACCTCGGCGAACTCACCCGGCAGAACAAGCTCCGCTTTTCTGACTTTCCACGTACTGTTCAGCCATAACCTTCCCTTCGAGAATGGCTTCTGTCGAAGAGGAGAATGGTCGACTCACACGCAGGGTTCGCGCCGTTGCGCCCGGCTTCCCTACCTCGACCAACATCCCTGTGGGAAATTCGACGCTCGACTCCCACAGCACGTAAATCGATGCCTGGTAACCAAGGTAGGAATGCACGTAAAGGTCATGACTGGTGGACTGAAGGGTCATCACTTTCTCCAACTGGGCGCCTCAATGCGCTTTTGATGGAGATACGACTCAAGCGATCTGACGAGCGTTCCGTTTTCCCTGCATTGTTATCCGTGAAGACGCGAGCCTCTGCGCGGGAGTGGTTCAGGCCCTGGTGCTTTGGGCGCAGGAAAAGCCTTGGCGACCCAGTCGTGAGCACGCTCGAGCGCCCAGGCCATCGCCGCAGACAGTTTCTGTCCACGGCAGTCAGGGTGTACCTCTTCGAGCAAGAGCACGCCTTTTTTCCCGTAGATACCCAAGAAAAGTTGAGTGGCGTTTTCAAGTGAGAGTCGGGCTTGGATGTTGATTAAAGTGCCACAGGGTAGGCGCTCATCGTAGTTGCGGGAATGCAACGCAGAATTGGCCCATTCCCAATAGATTTTGCCGCGATTACGCATGGAACGGACCTTGAACTCATGTTCTTGACTGGAGAGACAGAATACACAGCTGTTCCAATGAATCCACTGCTGAAGGTGTGTGTTACATTTTTTTACATCTGCTTTTTTCATTTAACAGCCGTGATCACACCACCCCCCACCCCTTCAAGCGCCGCGCGATCAGCGCACGGTCGCTCAAGGAATGTGGCTACGGTGTTCCGCTAGGCGAGCGCCATGAATTACCGGCGGATGGACAACCTGGCCTAGCGGACAGGCAACCTGGAGCATGACGCATCACGTTGCGCAGCCTTGGCGTCGGTATCGGCCTTGGAGTTCCATCGGTTCATTGCATGTGCTCGGATTGCTCATGCGTCGCTGCAAACACTAGATGCTGGTGGAGAGCCCTCAATCGAGAGCAAGATAACCGCACCCAAGCGATGGGCAAGATTTTCCGGCCGTCTTTCGACACAGGAGTGACCATGAAAGAGCACCATTACGCTGTCACCGTAAATTGGATAGGTAACACGGGTGCAGGTACTGCCAGTTACACGGCGTACCAGAGAGACTTCAACGTGGAGGCTCCAGGCAAGGCACCTATCCTTGGCTCTGCCGACCCCGCCTTTCGCGGGAACCCTGAACGCTGGAACCCTGAAGACATGTTGCTGGCCTCGATCTCGGCCTGCCACAAGCTTTGGTATCTTCATCTGTGCGCAGTCAACAACGTGAACGTCCTGGAATATGTCGACTACCCGGTGGGCCGGATGCTTGAAGGGGATGGCCAGCGCAAGGGCCATTTCAAAGACGCTGAGTTAAGGCCTCAGGTCATTATCAGCAGCCAGTCAGATCTGGATCTTGCAAGACGCCTGCATGACGATGCTCACCACGAATGTTTTATTGCCAACTCAGTCAACTTCCCTATCAGATGCAGTGCTGTTATCAAGCACCAGGACTAGATGTTTTGAATACAACTGTTTCCTTTGTTTAACAATGGCTTCTAATCGACGCTATCAATAGAAGGGGCGAGGCTCTCTTTCACGAGAGGCCGCTCCTTCGATGGGTGAGCCCCCTCAGGCCGTCCCAAACAGGCTCGCCCATGGTGAGCAGACGGATGTCATACTGATGGTAGGTTTGCCCTCGAGAACCTGGTGGCCAGCGGTGACGCCGACAAAACAAGTCGAATAGATCCGGAAAGTCTTTGATTGCTATGGCCGTGCGCAAAGGCGAGGACGTGCGCAAAGTGCTGCAAAACAGCAGCTCTGTCGCTTACTCCGACAGCGCAAGCGGTGTAAACCTCTCTAAAATCCTGTTCCCTCGCCATGACCCTGTATTCAGGTGCTGTCGTGAGCAGGAGCCAACATCATGCCGCAGCCCAGGGCTGTTCGACTATCTGGCATCGCCAGAAGCCGACGCAGCAATCAAAGATAGCGGCTTGACACCGCTACCCCATGCAGCAAGCTGACTGCGAACGCCGACAGGTCACTGCCGCGTATCTAGCTCTGCGTCAGCAACACCTCGTCTCGCGCGGCCTCATTGCGATGCGCTGAAACCTCGACCAGCACATCGATCTCAGGCTGGCTGCAAGTTTCGGTACAGCCGTGCTGCCTGCGGGGTGATTGGTGAGAAGCTCATCTGGCATCTAATGACCTTGCACAACCTGATCAGGCTGCGTGCCCATACTCGCGAGAAAAACATCGGTATCCCGATTGGTCCGCAGGCAGACCACGCGACAGCCCGGCGGGGCCGTCGCTACGAATCGCTTCATCGCTTCCCGAGACGAGGCTTTCGTCCGCCACATGAACCTGAAAAACTCCGGCAGATTGGCCAGCAACTCCGGGCAGTTGTCCGGCAAGTCAGGCCGGGATCGACCGCGGTTCAACATCGTTCTGAGGAGCACGCGCCAGAATCGAAGCGGAGCCGAGCGATCAATCCATATCACCATGTCAGCGCGGGCCAGCCGGTTGTTCCATGTGGTGGAATGCCCGCCTTCGAAGATCCAGTGCTCACGGGCCTCGATCTCATGACAAAGACGCGTCTTCTCGTCCCGGCTACGCTCGACCCACCCTGGCTGCCAATGAATCGTGTCGATGTGCACGACAGGCAAGCCTGTGCGCTCGCCAAGCTTGCGCGCCAGGGTACTTTTCCCAGACCCTGGCTGACCAATGATCATCACCCGTTGCATTCAAGCTCCCTCTTGCCATGCCTGCTGAATTTTGGGCGCGCGATTTTACGGCAATGGGCGACGTGGTCAACTGCAAGCGCTCTCATGCTCTGGGCGTTTGTTGCAAGTCGGCAACTGATCACGCCTCAAGTGGTGTAACTCATCGTGGCTCTGGCCACTGAGTTCGTCGTTTGGTTGAGCACGGCCGGCAGCTTGGTTTAAGGATAAGCGCTGACCACCTCGAACGCCTCCAATTGCATGCAGCGTCTTTGCAGGCACCACTCGTCGTTCTGCACGCGAATCGCCGCAGAGAGGAAAAGGGAGCAGTGACCTAAACACCGTTCCCGCCCCCGCCGTCGAGGAATGCGGAGTGCGTGAAACGGATCTCCGATCTCCACAAACAGTGGGTGCCTGTGCTGATTGAATTGGGGATCAAGCGTCGCCCCCCATACAACTGCCGTCACACCTATGCGACAATACGCTTAATGTCCGGCCTCAACCCCGCATTTATCGCCCAACAGCTGGGTCACAGCATTCAGATGCTGCTGTCGACGTATGCCCGTTGGCTTAATTCAAGCTCCGACTGGAGCGAGCTGGAAAAACTCAAGATTGGTATCAAATCGGTATCAGCTGAAAGCCCAGCGTCGTAAGTTACTGATAGGTAAGCCCTTTGATCTCCACCGCTAACATCACCATGCAGTTCGGCTCCAAGCCACTGTTCGAAAACGTTTCCGTCAAATTCAACAACGGCAACCGCTACGGCCTGATCGGCGCCAACGGTTGCGGCAAGTCGACCTTCATGAAAATCCTCGGCGGTGACCTGGAGCCGTCCGCTGGCCAGGTCATGCTCGAGCCGAATACCCGCCTGGGCAAGCTGCGCCAGGACCAGTTCGCCTACGAGGAATTCACCGTGATCGACACGGTGATCATGGGCCACGGCCAGCTGTGGAAAGTCAAAGCCGAGCGTGACCGTATCTACTCGCTGCCGGAAATGACCGAAGAAGACGGCATGGCCGTCGCCGAGCTGGAAACCGAATTCGCCGAAATGGACGGCTACACCGCCGAGTCCCGCGCCGGTGAACTGCTGCTGGGCCTGGGTATTCCGCTGGACCAGCACTTCGGCCCGATGAGCGAAGTGGCTCCGGGCTGGAAGCTGCGTGTCCTGCTGGCCCAGGCGCTGTTCTCGGACCCGGACGTGCTGCTGCTCGACGAACCGACCAACCACCTGGACATCAACACCATCCGCTGGCTGGAAACGATCCTCACGGCGCGTAACAGCACCATGATCATCATTTCCCACGACCGGCACTTCCTCAACAGCGTCTGCACCCACATGGCTGACCTGGATTACGGCGAGCTGCGCCTGTTCCCGGGCAACTATGACGAGTACATGACCGCAGCCACCCAGTCGCGTGAGCAGCTGCTGTCGGACAACGCCAAGAAGAAAGCCCAGATCGCCGAGCTGCAGACCTTCGTCAGCCGCTTCTCGGCCAACGCCTCCAAAGCCAAGCAGGCCACTTCACGTGCCAAGCAGATCGACAAGATCCAGCTGGCCGAGGTCAAGCCGTCCAGTCGCGTCAGCCCGTTCATTCGTTTCGAACAAGCGAAGAAACTGCACCGCCAGGCCGTGGTCGTCGAGAAAATGGCCAAAGCCTTCGACGACAAGGTGCTGTTCAAGAACTTCGACATCACCGTCGAAGCGGGCGAGCGCGTTGCGATCATCGGCCCCAACGGTATTGGCAAGACCACCCTGCTACGCACCCTGGTCGGCGAGATGCCCCCGGATGCCGGCTCGGTAAAGTGGACCGACAGCGCCGAAGTGGGCTACTACGCCCAGGACCACGCCCACGACTTCGAAGACGACATGACCCTGTTCGACTGGATGGGCCAGTGGACCTCTGGTGAGCAGGTTATCCGCGGCACTCTGGGGCGCATGCTGTTCTCCAACGACGAAATCCTCAAGTCGGTGAAGGTGATTTCCGGTGGTGAACAAGGTCGCATGCTGTTCGGCAAGCTGATTTTGCAGAAGCCGAACGTGCTGGTGATGGACGAGCCGACCAACCACCTGGACATGGAATCGATTGAAGCGCTGAACCTGGCGCTGGAAAACTACCCGGGCACCCTGCTGTTCGTCAGCCACGACCGCGAGTTCGTGTCGTCGCTGGCCACGCGCATCATCGAGCTGTCGGCCGATGGTGTGGTGGACTTCAGCGGTACCTACGACGACTACCTGCGTAGCCAGGGTGTGCTGGTCTGATTGATGGGACGGCCTGGCCATCTCGGATGGCCGGGCCTCTTCGCGGGCTTGCCCGCTCTCCCAAGGCCCCACCAGCGTCCAATACCTGTGCGGTCCCTGTGGGAGCGGAGTCCATCCCCATCCCACCGACCGGCACGGCCCGACGAATAATTCGTTAGCCTGCTGTCTTTTCCTTCGCGCAACGGCCATGATGGGACCACGCCCAACCGCCCGCCCGCGAAAGAGCCCATGACCGCGCAACAACCTGCCCCCGCCAGTAACACCCTGCACATCACCCTGCAGATCCTGTCGATCGTTTTCTATACCTTCATTGCGTTCCTCTGCATCGGCCTGCCGATTGCGGTGCTGCCCAGCTATGTGCACGACCAGCTTGGCTTTGGTGCAGTGATCGCCGGTGTAACCATTGGCCTGCAGTACCTGGCCACGCTGCTGAGCCGCCCGTTTGCAGGCAGGGTGGCGGACACTTTGGGAGGGAAACAGGCCATCCGCTTTGGCCTGTTGGGGATTGCCGGTTGCGGGGTGTTGACGTTGCTGTCAGCCTGGACCCTCACCTTGCCGCTGCTAAGCCTGGCACTGCTGCTCGGTGGACGCTTGCTGCTGGGCATCGCCCAAGGGCTGATCGGCGTGGCCACCTTGAGCTGGGGTATCAGCCAGGTCGGCCCCGAACACACTGCCAGGGTGATCTCGTGGAGCGGTATCGCCTCCTATGGCGCGATCGCCATCGGTGCGCCAGTTGGCGTTCTGGCCGTGGACGGGATGGACTTCAGCGTGCTGGGGCCGGCTTTGCTGGTGCTGGCAACCCTTGCCCTGCTGGTGCTTCGCAAGCGCCCCGACGTGGTCGTGATGCGCGGCGAGCGCCTGCCCTTCTGGTCGGCGTTTGGCCGGGTTGCCCCGTGTGGCCTGGGTTTGACCCTGGCCTCGATCGGCTACGGCACCTTGACCACCTTCGTCACCCTGTATTACCTCGAGCGCGGCTGGGCCGGTGCGGCCTGGTGCCTGAGTGCGTTTGGTGTGTGCTTCATCATTTCGCGGCTGCTGTTCGTCAACGCGGTCAACCGCTTTGGTGGGTACAACGTGGCGGTCGCCTGCATGGCCACCGAAGTGCTGGGCCTGAGCCTTCTGTGGCTGGCGCCCTCGCCGCCCTGGGCGCTGGTTGGCGCCGGGCTGACCGGTTTCGGACTGTCGCTGGTGTACCCGGCATTGGGTGTGGAGGCGATCAAGCAAGTCCCCAGCAGCAGCCGCGGCGCAGGGCTGGGTGCCTATGCTGTGTTCTTCGACATGGCCTTGGCCATTGCAGGCCCGGTGATGGGCGCCGTGGCGGTACACCTGGGGTATGCCTCGATCTTCTGCGTGGCGGCCCTGCTCGCCTTGGCCGGAGTCGGCCTAACGTTGTGGCTGGCGCGGCGCGCCCGTCGCAGCTGAACGCTCAGCCAGCACCTGGCTGAAGAACGCTGCCGTTTCTCGCTGCAGCGAATGATGGATATGCCGGCGGTCGACGCCATCGGCGTCCTTGCACAGCGCCGACATTCGCGCGTACTGCTCGGCATCGCAGTGGGCCATGAACACGAAATGCCCGGCACCGGCCAACAGGCGGTAGTCCGGTGTAACCGGCAGTTTGCGGGCCAGGGCCTCGGCATTACGGTCTACGGCCACAAGCTGATCGCTGTCGCCACTGTAGATCAGTGCGGGTACCTGCACACCGGCCAGCGCATGGCGCCCGAACAACAGGCTCAGCGGCGCCATCAACATGACCGCCCCCACTCGCGGGTCGGTCTCAGGCGCCAGTTCGCTACGGTCGGCAATCAGGATGCCGTGGGTCTTGCAGGCGTCTTCGTCATGCGGGCGCTCCAGGCAGTACTGACGCAGACGCTCCAGGTCGGGGCGTGCGCCAGACAGGATCAACGCGGTTTCTCCGCCGGCCGAGTAGCCGATCACACCCACCTTGCCGTCATTCAGATAAGGCCCGACCACTGCATCATCACGCGCTGCGGTGATCGCCGCGCTGACTTGCAGCGGCCGCCCATAAAGATTGCTCAGGGTGCCAAGGCGGCTGTGGTCGCGCACGTTGTCCCCCGGGTGCACCACCGCCACCACCACGAACCCTTGCCGCGCCAGCGACGTGGCCAGGTAATGCAAGGCCAATGGGCTGCCCGTATTGCCGTGAGACAGCACCAGCAACGGGAATCGCCCCATGGCGACGGGCGCCTCTTCGGCCACGTCGACGGGATACCCGTCTATACGGCTGATACGGGTTTTGCCAACGGCCGGGTAGAACGCCAGCGCTTGCATCGGGCGGCTATCGACCGGGTCGGTCAAGGTCATAAGGTGCAGGCCGGCAACCCACGGCGCGGCCTCGGCGCGGGCCAGCAGGCCGCCGAGCAGGACCAGCGCCAACACGCAGCGTGCAAGGGTCATCGGCCAGCGGTTCCTTACAGGACGAAGGGATAACCCAGCATAAAACCGGCCGGAGTTGTGCCGGATGAAAACTGGATGAAACCGCCGTCATGCAAGCTGCGCCTGCACCCTGTGCATTTGCGCATTGCGTCGAACCCGTGGCATAGATGCAGGTCAACGTTTTCACGTGACCGTTTTCGCGCCTTTAAAGGAGATTCATGCATGAGCAAGCCTGCCTACGTGCCACCCAAAGTCTGGCGCAACGACGCAGCCTCCGGCGGCCAGTTCGCCAGCATCAACCGCCCGGTAGCCGGCCCGACTCACGACAAGGACCTGCCGCTGGGCAAACACCCGCTGCAGCTGTATTCCCTGGCTACGCCCAACGGCGTCAAGGTCACCATTGCCCTTGAAGAGCTGCTTGCCCTGGGCCACGCCGGTGCCGAATACGATGCCTGGCTGATCCGCATCGGCGAGGGTGATCAGTTTTCCAGTGGCTTCGTCCAGGTCAACCCCAACTCGAAGATTCCTGCCCTGCTCGACCGCAGCGTGGAGCCGCCGGTGCGGGTGTTCGAATCAGGCTCGATCCTGCTGTACCTGGCAGAGAAGTTCGGTGCTTTGCTGCCAAAATCGCCGGCTGCGCGCACCGAATGCCTGAACTGGTTGTTCTGGCAGATGGGTGCGGCGCCTTACCTGGGCGGTGGTTTTGGCCACTTCTACGTATATGCACCGGAAAAGTTCGAGTACGCCATCAACCGCTTCACCATGGAGGCCAAGCGTCAGCTGGACGTACTTGATCGTCGCTTGGCCGAAAGCCGTTATCTGGGCGGTGAGGAATACAGTATTGCTGATATTGCCGTGTGGCCGTGGTATGGCCAGCTAGTGCGCGGCAACCTGTATGACGCCGCGCAATTCCTGGCGGTTGACGAGTACCCTAACGTACAGCGCTGGGCCGAGGATATCGCCCTGCGCCCTGCTGTGCAGCGCGGTACACGCGTGAACCGTACCTGGGGAGATGAACACAGCCAGGTGCCGGAGCGCCATAGCGCCGCCGACCTGGAAGGTTGACGCAGACCGTGTGGGAGCGGCCCTTTGACAACAAAAGGCCGCCCCCATAATGGGCCGGGTGACGCCTGTGAATACCCCCGACAATGCCCCCCTGCATAAAACCATTTGCCCCTGCGCAAACCTGCGTCCGCCAAGCCCTTCTTGTACACTCCTCGCATTAGCCCCCACCTGCACATTTTTTTGGTGAACGCATGATCGAGGTAACCGAGGTTTCCATTGCCGAGCTGCGCGACGCGCTCGAGTCGGGCCGCACGACAGCGGTCGAGCTGGTCAAGGCCTACCTGGCGCGCATCGACGCCTACGATGGCGCTGACACGGCCACTGCCCTTAATGCCGTAGTGGTACGCAACCCGGAGGCGCTGAAAGAAGCCGAGGCCTCCGATGCCCGCCGCGCCAAGGGCCAAGTGCTTAGCCCGCTGGACGGCATCCCCTACACCGCCAAGGACAGCTACCTGGTCAAAGGCTTGACTGCCGCCTCCGGCAGCCCTGCCTTCAAGGACCTGGTCGCCCAGCGCGACGCCTTCACCATCGAGCGCCTGCGCGCCGCCGGTGCCGTGTGCCTGGGCAAGACCAACATGCCGCCCATGGCTAACGGTGGCATGCAGCGCGGCGTCTATGGCCGCGCCGAAAGCCCGTACAACGCCAACTACCTGACCGCGCCCTTCGCCTCGGGCTCGTCCAACGGTGCCGGAACCGCCACCGCCGCCAGCTTCAGCGCCTTTGGCCTGGCCGAAGAAACCTGGTCCAGCGGCCGTGGCCCGGCGTCCAACAACGGCCTGTGCGCCTACACCCCGTCGCGCGGGGTGATTTCGGTGCGTGGCAACTGGCCGCTGACACCGACCATGGACGTGGTGGTGCCCTATGCCCGCACCATGGCCGATCTGCTGGAAATCCTCGACGTGGTGGTAGCCGATGATGCCGACAAGCGCGGCGACCTGTGGCGCCTGCAGCCATGGGTGCCAATCCCCGCTGCCTCGACGGTACGTCCGGCTTCGTACCTTGAACTGGCGGTAGATGCCAGCGCGCTCAAGGGCAAGCGCTTTGGCGTACCACGCATGTATATAAATGCCGATCCCGACGCGGGCACCGCCGAGAAGCCAGGCATCGGTGGGCCGACCGGCCAACGCATCAACACCCGCGCCACGGTGATCGACCTGTGGCAACAAGCACGCCAGGCCCTGGAAGCGGCGGGTGCCGAGGTACTGGAAGTGGACTTCCCGCTGGTGTCCAACTGCGAAGGCGACCGCCCAGGCGCGCCGACCGTGTACAACCGTGGCATCGTCAGCAAAGCATTCCTGCATGATGAACTGTGGGAACTGTCGGGCTGGGCCTTTGACGACTTCCTGCGCGCCAACGATGACCCCAAGCTTAACCGCCTGGCCGATGTCGACGGGCTGAAGATCTTCCCCCACGACCCGGGCACCTTGCCCAACCGTGAAGATGACCTGGCTGCCGGCATGGACGAGTACGTCAACATGGCCAAACGTGGCCTGAAGACCTGGGACCAGATCGAGACCCTGCCCGACGGCCTGCGCGGCCTGGAGCAGACCCGCAAGCTGGACCTGGAAGACTGGATGGACAAGCTGGGCCTGGACGCGGTGCTGTTCCCCACCGTAGCCGACGTTGGCCCGGCCGATGCCGATATCAACCCGGTATCGGCGGACATCGCCTGGAGCAACGGTGTCTGGGTAGCCAACGGCAACCTGGCAATCCGTCACCTGGGCGTGCCGACCGTGACCGTGCCGATGGGCGTGATGGCCGATATCGGTATGCCGGTGGGGCTGACCTTTGCCGGGAAGGCCTATAGCGACAACGCGCTGCTGAGTTTTGCTGCCGCGTTCGAAGCCACCGGCTCGCGCCGGATGATTCCGCCGCGCACGCCGGCGCTCGGCTGAGTCTTACAGGGCCCACAAAAGCAGATCGCGAATTTCAACCATATGTGTAAAAATGCACAAACAGTTGATTTTGCGATCTGCCATGCCTATCCCCCCCAGCGAAGAACGCCAACTCACCCTCACCGTGCTCAAGGCCGCCATCCAGGCCCTGGGCAGCGTTGCCGCGCGCAATATGGAAATACTCCTGCACGACCTTGACCACCCCGAACACTCGGTGGTGGCGATCATCAACGGTCATCTTTCCGGCCGCAGCTTAGGCAGCCCGATCCTCGCCGCACCGGAGCAGGACCAGGGTTTCAAGGCACTGATGCAGGCCTCGGCCGACCAGCACGGCAGTGAGCCGGTGGTGCTGCCCGATTACCCCACTACGCTCAAAGGCCGCACGCTACGAAGTGCCACGGCAATCTTCCGTGACAGCAGCGGCCACCCGTTCGCCAGCCTGTGCGTCAACACCGACGTCACCGGCCTGGATGCTGCCATGAACTTTCTCCAGCAGTTGCAGCCGCTGGGGGCCATACCTGCGGTCAACGAACCTGCCGACATGGAGCTGCTGATGAGCGAGATCATCCAGGCCGCCCTGCAGCGCAGCGGCCAGGGGCGGATGAACAAACAGGCCAAGGTCGAGGCCGTGCGCGTCATGCAGGAGCGCGGCCTGTTCATCGTCAAGGGCGGCGTCGAGAAGGCTGCCAGCGCCCTCGGCGTGACGCGCTACACCATTTACAACTACCTCGAGCAACTACGCGGAGCCAGCCAATGACCTTGCACATTCATACCCCCCTGATCGAATCGCGCCCGCTGTCGTTGGCGGCCGGTCGTAATATCTGGCTCAAGCTCGACGCCCTGCAACCCTGCGGTTCGTTCAAACTGCGCGGTGTAGGCCACGCCTGCGAGGTACACCACGCGCGTGGCGCCCGGCACTTTGTGTCCTCGTCAGGTGGCAATGCCGGTTTGGCAGTCGCCTACGCCGGACGCAAGCTGGGGGTGCCGGTGACCGTGGTGGTACCCGAAACCACCACCGAACGGGCCAAGCAGCTGCTGCACCTGGAAGACGCCAAGGTGGTGGTGCACGGCAGTTCATGGCAAGAGGCCAACGCCCTGGCACAGACACTGGTAGGCCCGAACGATGCTTTCATCCACCCGTTCGACGACCCACTGCTGTGGGCCGGGCATGCCAGCCTGGTGGATGAAGTGGCCGAAGCCGGCCTGAAGCCGGACGCGGTGGTGTTGTCAGTCGGCGGGGGCGGCTTGCTCAGTGGCGTGGTAGAGGGGCTCAAGCGCAATGGCTGGGGCGATGTGCCGGTGCTGGCAGTGGAAACCGAGGGCGCGGCGTCGCTGCATGCGGCCATGCAGGCTGGGCATTCGGTGGAGCTGGAGCGCATCGCCTCGGTGGCGACGTCGCTGGGGGCCAAGCGTGTGGCTGATCAGGCGCTGACGTGCGTGCAGCAGCATCCGGTGCACAGCCATCTGGTCAGCGATCGCGCAGCGCTGGAGGCCTGTGAGCGGTTTTTGCTGGACCACCGTGTGCTGGTCGAGCCCGCGTGCGGGGCGGCGTTGGCAGTCGCCTATGATGCCAAGGCACTGGGCGCCTTGCGCAATGTACTGGTGGTGGTCTGTGGCGGCGCTACCGCAACACTGGAGCAGATCCGGGCCTGGCTGCATCAGGCAGACTGAAGCTGCCATCTGTCGGGGGTGATTACGACAGTCACATGCACCTGATCTACTAGGCTCGCCGCAACCGAAAAAGCCCTCGCAATAGCGTCAACCCTGACGAAATGCGTATCCCGCCCTTTCGGTCTGCGGCAAGTGAAGGCACAATGCGTGTCCTTTTTTTGGCCGGCCTGGCCGGGGGCCTTTAAATGATCAAGACGCCGTATTACCTCATCGATAAAACCAAGCTGCTCAGCAACATGGAGAAGATCGCCTACGTGCGCGAACACTCCGGTGCCAAGGCGCTGCTCGCCCTCAAGTGCTTCGCCACCTGGTCGGTGTTCGACCTGATGCAGCAGTACATGGACGGTACCACCTCGTCCTCCCTGTTCGAGCTCAAGCTCGGCCGCCAGAAGTTTGCCGGCGAAACCCATGCCTATAGCGTGGCCTGGGCCGACGACGAGGTCGAGGAGATGCTTGAGAACTGCGACAAGATCATCTTCAACTCGATCGGCCAACTGCAACGCTTTGCCGACCAGTCCGAAGGCAAGGTGCGTGGTCTGCGCGTCAACCCGCAGGTCAGCAGCTCCGACTACCTGCTGGCCGACCCGGCCCGCCCGTTCAGCCGCCTGGGCGAATGGGACCCGGCGAAGATCGAGCAGGTGATCGAACAGATCTCCGGTTTCATGTTCCACAACAACTGCGAGAACGGTGACTTCGGCCTGTTCGACAAGATGCTCACGCACATCGAAGAGCGTTTTGGCCACCTGCTGCACAAGGTCGAGTGGGTCAGCCTTGGTGGCGGCATTCACTTCACCGGTGAAGACTATGCAGTAGACGCCTTCTGCGCGCGCCTGAAGGCGTTCTCGGAAAAATACGGCGTGCAGGTTTACCTGGAGCCGGGCGAAGCCGCCATCACCAACAGCGCCTCGCTGGAAGTGACCGTGCTCGACACCCTGTACAACGGCAAGCACCTGGCCGTGGTCGACAGCTCGATCGAAGCGCACCTGCTCGACCTGCTGATCTACCGCCTCAACGCCAAGATGGCCCCCAATGACGGCGAGCATACCTACATGGTCTGCGGCAAGTCATGCCTGGCCGGTGACATCTTCGGCGAGTACCAATTCGACCGTCCGCTGGCCATTGGCGATCGCCTGTCGTTCATCGACACGGCGGGTTACACCATGGTCAAGAAAAACTGGTTCAACGGGCTGAAGATGCCTTCCATCGTGGTCAAGCAGCTCGACGGCAGCGTCGAAGTCGTCCGCGAGTTCGGTTTCGAAGACTACGTTTCCAGCCTGTCGTAAGACCGGCTTTCAAGTAAGGAGCAAAGGGTAAATTGAAGAAGAACGTTCTTATCATTGGTGCAGGAGGTGTCGCCAAGGTGGTGGCCCACAAGTGCGCGCAGCATAACGACGAACTGGGTCGTATCGCCATCGCGTCACGGAACATCTCCAAATGCCAGGCCATCATCGACAGCGTCAAGGCCAAGGGTAGCCTCAAGGTACCCGCCGACATCCAGGCCTTCTCGCTCAATGCCCTCGATGTCGAGGCAACCAAGGCGCTGATCCGCGAAACCGAATCGCAGATCGTGATCAATGTGGGTTCCGCCTTCCTCAACATGTCGGTGCTGCGTGCTTGCATCGATACGGGTGTCGCCTATCTGGACACCGCTATCCACGAAGAGCCGGGCAAGATCTGCGAGACCCCACCGTGGTACGGCAACTACGAGTGGAAACACCTCGAAGAGTGCCAGGCAAAGAACATTACCGCCATTCTCGGCGTCGGTTTCGACCCGGGTGTGGTGAACAGCTACGCCAAGCTGGCGCAGCAGCAGTATTTCGACAGCATTGATTCGATCGATATTCTCGACGTCAATGCCGGTTCGCATGGCAAGTACTTTGCCACCAACTTTGACCCGGAAATCAACTTCCGCGAGTTCACCGGACAAGTGTGGAGCTGGCAGAACAGCCAGTGGACCAGCAATACCATGTTCGAGGTCAAGCGTACCGACGACCTGCCAGTGGTAGGCTCGCAAAACCTGTACCTGACCGGCCACGATGAAGTTCACTCGATTTCGAAGAACCTCAACGTCCCGAACGTGCGCTTCTGGATGAGCTTCGGCGAGCACTACATCAACGTGTTCACGGTTCTGAAAAACCTGGGCCTGCTGAGCGAGCAACCGGTGAAAACCGCCGAAGGCCTGGAAGTGGTACCGCTGAAAGTGGTCAAGGCCGTACTGCCAGACCCGGCCTCGCTGGCCCCTGGCTACACCGGCAAGACCTGTATCGGCGATTTGGTCAAAGGCACCAAGGATGGCCAGCCCCGCGAAGTGTTTATCTACAACGTGGCCGACCACGAAGAAGCCTACGCCGAGACCGACAGCCAGGGCATTTCCTACACCGCCGGGGTACCGCCAGTGGCCGCTGCCCTGCTGGTCGCTCGTGGCGAGTGGGATGCCAAGCGCATGGTCAACGTCGAGGAGCTGCCAGCCGAGCCGTTCCTCAAGGCGCTGGACGTGATGGGCCTGCCGACCCGCGTCAAAGATGAAAAAGGCGATCGTCCTTGGGACGCTGAAGCCTAAGCGACAAACAGAAGGGGTGCCATGTAGCACCCCTTCTGCTTTCCAGGTCCAGGATCGCCACAGGCCTGAAACAAGCACGTAACCTGTGGCAGCGGGCGAGCCCGCGAAGAATCCGGCCCAAGATCACGTTCTACTTGCGGGCCTCCAGAATCAGGTTGAACGGCGTCTGCGTCGCCCGCCGGAACCTGCTGAACCCTGCCTCCTCGAAGACCGCCCGCAATCGCGCCTCCCCGGCCTGCGCACCCAACCCCAGCCCCACTTCCTGCGACAACGAATTGGGCGTGCAAATAAACGTCGAGGCTGCATAGAACAAGCGCCCGACCGGTGTCAGGTTACCCTCCAGCGAGTCCTCGGCATACGGCTCAACCAGCATGACCGTGCCATCAGCCTTCAAAGCACGGTAGGCATGCCGGGCTGCCCCGACCGGGTCACCCATGTCGTGCAGGCAATCGAAGAAGCACACCAGGTCATGGTCATGCCCCGGGTACTCCTTGGCGCTGGCCTGCTGGAAGCTCACCCGCGCCTCCAGCCCCGCTTCACGTGCACGCGCGTTGGCGGTGACGATCGAAGGCTGATGATAGTCGTACCCCACGAAGGTCGACGCCGGAAACGCCTGCGCCATCACCAGCGTCGAGGCACCATGACCGCAGCCCACATCCGCCACCTTGGCGCCCGCTTGCAGCTTGGCCACCACACCCTCCAGTGCCGGCAGCCAATCCGCTACCAGGAAGGTGCGATACCCCGGCCGGAAAAACCGCTCGGTACCGCTGAACATGCACGGGTGGTGATCGCCCCAGGCCAACCCGCCATCGCCGCGCATGGCGGCTACCAGCTTGTCCTTGTCATGGAACAGCGCCGCCACCACTGCCGCGCCGCCGGCCATGTAAGCCGGGGAGTCCTCCAGCGCCAGGGCCATGGCCTGTTCTTCAGGCAGCACAAAACGGCCCTTGTCATGGACCATGTAGCCCGATGCCGCCTGGGCATTCAACCATTCTCGCACCAGCCGCGGGTGGCAGCCGGTCTTTTCCGCCAGTTGCTCAGGGGTGACCGCCTGGCTGTCGGCCATGGCCCGGTACAGCCCCAGTTCATCGCCGAGAATGACATTGGCCAGCGTCGCCGCCGCGCCCATGTCGCCCACCAGCTTGCCCATGAAATCGTGAAGCCTTGCCTCGTCCATGACCTGCCCTCCTCTGCAAGAAGGCCATCGCCAACGAGGGACATCCGCTCCGGGAAGGCGGTGGTCGGTTCAAGGGTTTTCGTTCGCGGTACAACGCGCTACCGCGAGCTGTCAGTAAGTTTAGATGCTCTGCCTGGGCGACGTGGAATAACGGCCATATGGTCCACGCGCGCATCCTTCAGGTCACAATTCCTAAACAACGATGTGACATTTTTTTTCAGCTTTCCTATCAAGGAGCTGTCAAATGAAGGTCACGGTTTTCGGAACCGGCTATGTCGGCCTGACCCAGGCGGTGTGCCTGGCCCAGGTAGGCCATTCGGTGTTGTGCATGGATGTCGATGCCGATCGGGTGGCCAGCCTGAATGAAGGCCATTGCCCGATCTTCGAGCCCGGCCTTGCGCCGCTGCTGGAGAAGAACCTCGCCTGCGGTCGGCTGCGCTTCACCACTGATGCCGCAGTGGCTGCCAACTATGCCAGGTTGCAGTTCATTGCCGTCGGTACTCCACCGCAAGCCGACGGCAGCGCCGACCTGAAGCACGTTTTCGCCGTGGTCGACAGCATCCTCGAGCACGCTGACGGGCCCAAAGTTATCGTCAACAAGTCAACCGTGCCGGTGGGTACGGTACACCGCATCAAGGCACGCATCGCCCAGGCCGTGGCCGATACCAGCCGCTTCCAGGTGATCAGCAACCCGGAGTTTCTCAAGGAAGGGTCTGCGGTGGATGACTGCATGCGCCCCCAGCGCATCATCATCGGCGGCGCAGAAGCGGCCGAAGTGGAGTTGCTACGCGAGCTTTACCTGCCGTTCAACCGCAACCGCGAAAAGTTCATGGTCATGGACGCGCGCAGTGCCGAGCTGACCAAGTACGCAGCCAATTGCATGCTGGCCACCAAGATCTCCTTCATCAACGAAATCGCCAACCTGGCCGAGCACCTGGGGGCCGATATCGAAATGGTGCGCCGTGGCATCGGCTCGGACCCGCGCATCGGTTACGACTTCATCTATGCTGGCTGCGGTTTTGGCGGCTCGTGCTTCCCCAAAGACCTGCAAGCCTTGCGCCACAGTGCCGAGGCAGAAGGCTTCGAGACGCAGTTGCTGCGCGCAGTAGAGTCGGTCAACGAGCAGCAGAAGGGCCGGCTGTTCAGCAAGATCCAGCGCCACTACCCTGGCGGCCTGCGGGGCAAGGTGTTTGCCCTGTGGGGGTTGTCGTTCAAGCCCAATACCAATGATATCCGCGAAGCTTCCAGCCGGGTCCTGCTGGAAGCACTGTGGGCCGCGGGCGCGCGGGTGCAGGCTCACGACCCTCAGGCCATGGAAGAAATCCGGCGCCACTACGGCCCGCGTGCCGACCTGCAACTGGTGCCCTGCAAGGACGATGCGTTGCGGGGCGCCGATGCCCTGGTGATCGTCACCGAATGGCAGGACTACCGTGTGCTCAACCTGGACGAGGTGCCGCAGCAGTTGGCCGACCGGGTGGTGTTCGATGGCCGCAACCTGTACGAACCCGAGCACATGGCCTCGGCAGGGCTGACTTACTACGGCATCGGACGTGGCAAGATTGCGCCAGCTTGACTGCAATGATTACCGGCTGGCCACTCCCTGGCTGTCAGCCGGCCTTATCGACTCAGGGCGCTGCGGACTGACAGGCGGCTCAAGCTGCAGCACCTCGTTGGTATATGCCCACTCCTTCTCTAGCTGATCCGGGTGGTCGTTCAGGCGGATGCCATAGGACGGGATGATCTGTTTGATCTTGGCCTGCCACTCGGGCGACGCCACCTTGTTCTTGAACACCTTGTTCAACACATCGAGCATGATAGGCGCAGCGGTCGACGCACCGGGAGAGGCCCCCAGCAAGCCGGCGATACTGCCGTCCCTGGACGTCACCACCTCGGTACCGAGCTTGAGCACGCCGCCCAACGCTTCGTCTTTCTTGATGATTTGCACCCGCTGACCCGCCTGCCACAGCCGCCAGTCTTCTTTCTTCGCCTCGGGGAAGTAGGTGCGCAGCGCTTCGAAGCGGTCATCGTCCGATTGCAGCACCTGCCCGATCAGGTACTGCACCAGGTCGAACTCGCGTACCCCTACTCGCACCATCGGCCAGGCATTGTGCACGCTGGTACTGGCGAGCAGGTCAAGCAATGAGCCCTGCTTGAGGAACTTGGTCGAGAAGGTGGCGAACGGCCCAAACAGGATCAGGCGCTTGCCATCAAGTACCCGGGTGTCCAGGTGCGGCACCGACATGGGCGGCGCACCGGTTGCGGCAATGCCATAGGCCTTGGCCATGTGGCGCTGGGCGATAGCCGGGTTGTCAGTGACCAGGAACGAGCCACCGACCGGGAAGCCGCCATAGTCCTTGGCCTCGTCGATACCCGACTTCTGCAGCAGCGGCAGTGCCGCCCCGCCAGCGCCGATGAACAGGAACCGGGCATCGGTGGCTGCCTTGCTGCCATTCTTCAGATTCTTGTACTCGACGTGCCAGGAACCGTCGTCGTTACGGGTGATGTCCTGCACTTCGCTCGACAGCTTGAGATCGAAGTTCGGCCGCGTCTGCAGGTAACCCACATACTGCCGGGTGATCTCGCCAAAGTTGACGTCGGTGCCGATCGGCGTCCAGGTCACGGCCAGCTTCTGGTTGGGATCGCGGCCTTCCATCATCAGCGGGACCCATTTGCGGATCTGCTCGTGGTCTTCGGAGTACTGCATGGGTTTGAACAGGGGGCTGGCCTGCAGGGCCTCGTAGCGTTTTTTAAGGAAACGAATGTTGTCATCGCCCCAGACAAAGCTCATGTGCGGGGTGGTATTGATGAACGAATGCGGATTTTTCAGCACACCCTGCTTGACCTGCCAGGCGAGAAACTGGCGCGTTACCTGGAACGCCTCGTTGATTTCAACCGCCTTGCTGATGTCGATCTTGCCGTCTTTTTCCGGGGTGTAGTTCAACTCCGCCAGGGCCGAGTGGCCGGTGCCGGCGTTGTTCCAGCCGTTGGAGCTATCCTCGGCTACCTTGTCCAGACGCTCGACCATTTCCATCGACCAGCCGGGCTCCAACTCGTTGAGCCACACGGCCAAGGTAGAACTCATGATGCCGCCGCCCACCAGCAGCACATCGACCTTCCTGGTTTCCGCCGCTTGGGCATTGAGCATGCCGATGGCCAAGGCCAGCCCGGCCATCGCCAGTTTTGGCTTGATGGTGATCTTCATAACCTATCCCGCGCCTCGTTGCTGTCCGTGGTTCAGCCACAAGCTTAGCCGACGCGTTTAGTCGGGTATGACGACGCACAAACACTTGCAATCGGCCACATCTCAAAATACTGTATGAATACTCAGTATCGCAGGTCAGCCACCATGCAACTCATCGCCAAACTCGGCATCCTTGCCGACGCAGCCAAGTACGACGCCTCCTGCGCCAGCAGTGGTGCGCCCAAGCGCAATTCGCGCGGCGCTGACGGCCTGGGCGCTACCAATGGCATGGGTATCTGTCACAGCTACACCCCCGACGGCCGCTGCGTATCACTGCTCAAGGTACTGCTGACCAACTTCTGCCTGTATGACTGCCAGTACTGCGTCAACCGCCGCTCCAGCAACGTGCCACGCGCGCGCTTCAGCCCCGAGGAAGTGGTACGCCTGACCCTGGACTTCTACCGGCGCAACTGCATCAGCGGCCTGTTCCTCAGCTCTGGCATCATCCGCTCGGCGGACTACACCATGGAGCAGCTGATCCGTGTGGCCCGGCTGTTGCGCGAAGAACACAGCTTCCGCGGCTACATCCACCTCAAGGCCATCCCCGATGCCGACCCGCTGCTGATCGAAGAGGCCGGGCGCCTGGCCGACCGCCTCAGCGTCAACATCGAACTGCCCACCGACGCCAGCCTCAAGCGCCTGGCGCCGGAAAAGCAAGGGCGCACCATTCGTCAGGCCATGGGCGTGATCCATCAGGGCCAGCAGGCCGTGGCCAACGAGCCCAGGGCGCCGCGCTTTACCCCGGCCGGGCAGAGCACCCAAGTCATCGTCGGCGCCGACAGCACCGACGACAGTACCTTACTGCGCAATGCCGAGTCGCTGTACCAGGGCTACGGGCTCAAGCGCGTGTACTACTCCGCCTTCAGCCCGATCCCCGACAGCCCCGGCAGCGTGCCCCTCGCCGCACCACCGCTGCTGCGCGAACACCGCCTGTATCAAGCCGACTTCCTGCTGCGTGGCTATGGCTACAAGGCTGGCGAGCTGCTGGGCCACAGCGGTAACCTGGCACTGGACATCGACCCCAAGCTGGCCTGGGCGCTGGCCAACCGCGACGTGTTCCCGCTGGACGTGAACCGCGCCGAACCTGCGCTACTGGCGCGTATCCCCGGCATCGGCCTGCGCAGCGTACAGCGCCTGGTCGCCTTGCGCCGGGAGCGGCGCATCCGTTATGACGACCTGATCCAGCTGCGCTGCGTGCTGGACAAGGCACGGCCGTTCATCGTCACCAGTGACTACCGCCCCGCCCAGGCCGAGCTGCGCAGCGGCTTGCTGCGAGCGCGCTTGAGTGAGCCGCCAGCGCCCGTGCAGATGGGGTTATGGGGGTGATCGCACTCGACTGCGACGACCTGTTCGCCACCTGGCGCGACCAGGCCCGGGTGTTGTTGAGCCATGGCATCGACCCGTCGGAAGTCACCTGGTCGCAAGGCCCGATGGCGGACCTGCTGGCCGTGCCGGCTGCGCCGCCTGAAGGGCCTGGCCCTTTCCGGGCCAAAGTCCCGGCCGCACTGCTGAGCCAGTTGGAGCAGGCCTCTCGCTACCGTGGCGAACAGCGCTGGAACCTGCTGTATGAAGTGCTGTGGCGTGTCGCCCATGGCGACCGCACGGCAATGCTGGCCGGTGACCGGCTGGGCAGTGAGCTGCAACGGCGCATCAAGCAGGTAACCCGCGAGGCGCATCACTTGCACGCGTTTGTACGCTTCGTGCCGTTGCCTGAGGAACTGGCTGAGCACTTGCAGCTGGATCTGGTGGCCTATCACGAGCCGGCACACGACATTCTGCACAGCGCCAGCGCCCACTTCGCCGACCGCCTGGGGCGTTTGCGCTGGTTGATTGCCACGCCACAGGATGGCATTCGCTTCGACGGCCAGTCGTTCGACTACCAGCGACAGTGCCCCGAGCCCTGGCGCCAGTGGGCCCGCAACGCCGAAGACCCCGGCGCCGAACTCTGGCGCACCTACTACCGCCATACCTTCAACCCGGCCCGCCTCAACCCGGATGCCTTGCGCCTGCACATGCCAGGGCGGTTCTGGCGGCATTTGCCGGAAGGCATGCTGATACCGCAGCTTGAAGGCCTGGCGCGCCAAGGCAAACAGCGGGACGGCCAAGCCCTTGAGGTGGCCTCGCAAACCGGCAAGACCATCAGCAAGCCTGCGCGCTCGGTGTAGCCGCGGAGCCCGATGCGGCCCCGTCGGGGCACAAGGCCGCAGCTACAGCGAAAACATGATGCTCAGCTGAAGAGCCTGGCCAGGCAGGCCAGCTTCTTCTTGTACGAACGCCGCGCCTCCAGTGCCTGCTCCAGGCTCACCGGCAGGAACCGCGCTTGCTGGTTGGGCTGCATCTGCCCGATCAGGTCGAGGTCGGCACTGATCACCGTGCCGATCATGGCGTAGCCGCCCCCCGACACTGCATCGCGATGCAGGATGATCGGTTCCAACCCTGCCGGCACCTGGATCGATCCGATCGGGTAGCAGCTGTCGACGATATTCGACGGATCCGACCCGGCACCGAACGGCTGCTCGCGCGGCTGGAAACTCAAGGCGCCGCCGCCTTTGTAGCGATAGCCGATACGGTCCGCTTCGGAGCCAACCGTCCAGGCATCGGTGAAGAAACGTTGCGCTGCAGCCTCGGTCAGGCGGTGGAAGTAAAGCCCAGGCACCACCCGCAACACCACCTCGCCCCCCAAGGCCTGACGCAGGGCCATGGGCAAGCTTGCACCGGCACGGGTCTTGCCGCTGGGCACGCCGACCGGCAGCAGGTCGCCCGCCATCAGTTTACGCCCATGAAAGCCACCCAACGCGCCCAGTGCGTAGGTGGACCGGCTACCCAGTACCTCGGGCACATCGATGCCTCCGGCCACTGCCAGGTAGGCCCGGGCGCCCGCTGTTGGAAAGCCGAAACGCAACACTTGCCCGGCCCGTACGGCAAACGCAGTGTCCGGGCGCTGCTCGCGGCCATCGAGCAACGCTGGCATCTGCGCACCGCACACAGCGACCAGTACGTCCTGCTGGAACTCCAGCTCCGGCCCCACCAGCGCGCACTCCAGGCCCGCAGCGCCGGCCGGGTTGCCCACCAGGTGATTGGCTGCGCTCAAGGCGTACTGGTCGAGTGCGCCGGACGGTGGAATGCCCAGGTGGTAGTAACCTTCGCGGCCCAGGTCCTGTACAGAAGTGGCCAAGCCCGGTTTGAGTACCTTGATCATGCCAGCACCTCCTGCAACGATTTGGGGTAACCGACCGGGTCGGCGAGGAAGGCGTCCAGGGAAAACGCCACCGGGCGAATGCGCAGGTCGAAGCAGCCATCCTCTACTTGCGCCACCGCCTGGTCGTAGGTGCGGCGGTCGATAGGCTTGAACTGCACGATGTCCCCCGGGCGGAAGAACACCATGTGCTCTTTCAGGTAATTCAAGGTCTGCTGCGGGTCGTAGATCGGTGCCGGGGTGACGCCGAACATCTGGTAGCCCCCGGCCCCGCGCACCGAGTAGATGCAACCAAAGC
Organism: Pseudomonas sp. 2,4-D; assembly: GCF_030418155.1. Lineage (NCBI taxonomy): Bacteria > Pseudomonadati > Pseudomonadota > Gammaproteobacteria > Pseudomonadales > Pseudomonadaceae > Pseudomonas > Pseudomonas sp. 2,4-D. The sequence continues at coordinate 42,601 of NZ_JAUHUI010000011.1, read as the reverse complement.
AGCCGCCATGGCCCAGGGTGAGCTTGGGCGTGTCGGTACGGGGGCGCAGGTACTTGGGCACCTGCAGCTGCCGCTGGCGCTCGACCATCTGGAACATGAACGGCAGGCCGGCGACAAAGCCGACCATCGAAACGAACCATGGCGCGCCACTGTGGGCGGCGATGAAGGCCTCGACATCGGCCAGGCCGTTGATGCGCGCGGCGTACTCCAGGTCAGTGCTGGTCGGGTCCTGGTGGCGATCCCGAAAGCGCATCAGGGTTTCATGGGTCCAGGGGTCGTTGTACAGCACCGGGATCTCGATGATCCGCGTCTGCAGCGAACGCTCGGCCACCGCCTGCGCTTCGGCGCCGCGCACGGCTTCAAGCAGTGCCTCGGGGGCGATACGGTCCGGGTCGAAGCGGACCTGGAACGACGCATTGGCCAGGCACACATCAAGCACGCCATCCAGGGCCATGCGCTCCACCGCACGGGTGACGGCCATACCCTTGAAAAAGGCCTCCAGCGACATGCTTTCGCTGACTTCGGCAAACAGGTGCTCGTCGGCGCCGAAGCTGTAACGGATCGGGGTTGTAGCAAGCGGTTCGGCCATGACAGTTCCTTTTCTTGGAATCTTTATAGAAAGGCAGGCGAAAACAAAATGCACGGGCTCCGGCTTGTCTGTTTGCCGGATGCCTGACAGGCTCAGCGCGGCGCACGCACCCCGATGCCGGCCGCATCCAGTGCCCTGCGCGTGGCCTCGACCAGGTCCAGCGCGCCCGGGGTGTCACTGTGCAGGCAAATGGAATCGAATTCGATCGCCAGGTCCTGGCCTTCGACGGTGCGCACCACGCCTTGGCAGCAAGCACGCAGCACCCGCTCGGCGACGGCTTGGGGCTCGTAGCCACGCACATTGCGGGTAAACACGATCGACCCGCTCAGGTCGTACTCGCGGTCGGCATAGAACTCGCGAATCACCGGCTGCCCCATTTCCTGGGCAATGCGGCAGATCACCGAACCCGGCATGCAGTACAGCAGCAACTCGGGCTCGATCACCCGCAGGTTCTGCACCAGCAACCGCGCCGCTTCTTCATCACGCGCCAAGTGCATGTACAGCGCCCCATGCGGCTTGATGTGCTGCAGGCGCACGCCCTGGGCACGGGCGATTTCACGCAGCGCGCCCAGTTGATAGAGCATGTCGTCCACCAGTTCCTGCGCCGAGGCATTGATGTGCCGGCGGCCAAAGCCGACCAGGTCGCGGAAACCCGGGTGTGCTCCCACCGCAACCCCAAGGGCCTTGGCGCGCTCGACGGTGCGGCGCATCGTACCTGGGTCGCCAGCATGGAAACCGGTAGCGATATTGGCGCTGCTGATGTAGCCCATCAGTTCGTGATCGACGCCGTCGCCAATAGTCCACGGGCCAAAGCCCTCACCCATGTCCGAGTTGAAATCCACTGCTAGCATGACCGCGTCTCCTGGCACTTGTGACTGCATGCAAGCCACGTTAGATTCTCTGCACCCCCCTTGGGAAGATCTATAAACAGATGGGGTACCTTCTGAAAAACAGATACCCCGGGAGCCTACTGTGTCACTCACCCTGCGCCAGGTCCGCTACTTCGTTGCCACCGCTGAAATCGGCCAGATCTCCCAAGCTGCTATCCACCTGAATATCTCCCAGTCGGCAGTGACCACGGCCATCAAGGAGCTGGAAGCGATGCTCGGCGTGCTGTTGTTCCAGCGCTCGGCCCAAGGAATGAGCCTGACCGAAGCCGGCCGGCACTTCTTGAACCGTGCCTACGTCATCCTGCGCAGTGTCGACGATGCGTTGAACAGCCCGCTACCGGACGTGCGTGCCAGTGGCCTGTTGCGCCTGGCGGCGAGTTACACAGTGATCGGCTACTTCCTGCCGCACCACTTGCAGCGCCTGGAGCACTGGCATCCGGGCGTGACCCTGGAGCTGTACGAGCAGGAGCGCAGCGCCATCGAGCAAGGCCTGCTGGAGGGGCGTTTCGACATGGCGGTGGTGCTCACCGCCAACCTCACCCATCCTGACATCGTCTCGGAAACCCTGTTCAACTCCGAGCGCCGGCTGTGGTTGCCCGGGCATCACCCGCTGTGCGAGCGCTCGGCCGTGAGCCTGGCCGAGGTGGCCTGTGAGCCGTTCATCCTGTTGACCGTGGATGAGGCCGAGCAAAGTGCCATGCGCTACTGGGAGCAGGCCGGGCAACGGCCAAGCGTAAGGGTGCGGACCAGCTCGGTGGAGGCCGTGCGCAGCATGGTCGCCAATGGCAGCGGTGTGGCGATCCTGTCGGACCTGGTGCACCGCCCGTGGTCACTGGAGGGCAAGCGCATCGAGACAGTGACCATCAGCGACCCGGTCACACCGATGAGCGTGGGGTTGGCCTGGCATCGGGAACGGGCATTCAGCCCGGCGATGCAGGCGGTGCGCAATTACTTCCATGATGCGTTTCTGGCACCGCAGCAGTTGTCGGCCCGGCGCTGAGCCTGCCTTTGCAGGCCCGGCCTCTTCGCGGGCGCGCCCGCTCCCACAGGTGCAGCGCAAATCTTCAGCGGTATGGGAGCCTGCGGGCAAGCCCGCGAAGAAACCAACACCCATCTCGAGCCGAACGTTCAGGCCACAGCGCCGTCATAACCTGAGCCGGTGCCGACACGCAAAGAGGACGCGAAATGACCCAGCCCGACCCGTCATACGTCAAATGGCTCGAAGATCGTGCCATGCTCAAGGCCTCCCAGGCGCGTGCCAGCCTGTACTCAGGCCAGTCGCGCCTGTGGCAACAACCCTACGCCGAGGCCCAGCCCCGCCGCGCCACCGAAATCGCCTCGGTGTGGCTGACCGTCTACCCCGACGCCATCATCGCGCCCGAGGGTTGCTCGGTGCTCGGTGCCCTGGCCCACGAAGCGTTGTGGAAGCGCCTGTCGGAGATCGGCGTACAGGGCCTGCACACGGGGCCGATCAAACTGTCCGGAGGCATCCGCGGCCGCGAACTTACCCCCAGCGTGGACGGCAACTTCGACCGCATCAGCTTCGACATCGACCCGCTGTACGGCAGCGAGCAGGAGCTGATCCAGATGAGCCGCATGGCCGCTGCGCACAATGCCGTGACCATCGACGACCTGATCCCCTCGCACACCGGCAAGGGCGCCGACTTCCGCCTGGCCGAGATCGCCCATGGCCCCTACCCGGGGCTGTACCACATGGTCGAGATCCGCGAAGAAGACTGGACGCTGCTGCCCGAGGTGCCCGCCGGGCGCGATGCGGTCAATCTGCTGCCAGCGCAGTGTGACGAGCTGAAGGCGCGCCATTACATCGTTGGCCAGTTGCAACGGGTAATCTTCTTCGAGCCGGGCGTGAAGGAAACCGACTGGAGCGCCACGCCGCCGATCACAGGTGTCGACGGCAAGACCCGCCGCTGGGTGTACCTGCACTACTTCAAGGAGGGCCAGCCCTCACTGAACTGGCTGGACCCTACCTTCGCCGCCCAACAGATGATCATTGGTGACGCGCTGCACGCCCTGGACTGCCTGGGTGCACGCGGCCTGCGCCTGGACGCCAACGGCTTTCTCGGCGTGGAAACCCGCGCCAGCGGCACCGCCTGGTCAGAAAGCCACCCGCTGTCGCTCGTCGGCAACCAGCTGATCGGTGGCATGATCCGCAAGGCCGGCGGTTTCAGCTTCCAGGAGCTGAACCTGACCCTCGATGACATTGCGCAGATGTCCAGGGGTGGTGCCGACCTGTCCTACGATTTCATTACCCGGCCGGCCTACCAGCATGCCCTGCTGACGGGCGACACCGAGTTCCTGCGCCTGATGCTCAAGGAGATGCACGCCTTCGGCATCGACCCGGCCTCGCTGATCCATGCCCTGCAAAACCATGACGAGCTGACCGTGGAGCTGGTGCACTTCTGGACACTGCACGCGCACGACATGTACCTGTACAAGGGCCAGACCCTGCCTGGCAGCATCCTGCGCGAACATATCCGCGAAGAGATCTACGAACGGCTGTCGGGGGAACATGCGCCGTACAACCTGCGCTTCGTGACCAACGGCATTGCCTGCACCACCGCCAGCCTGATCGCTGCTGCACTGGGTATTCGCGACCTCGAACAGATTGGCGTAGCGGATATCGAACTGATCAAGAAGGTGCACCTGCTGCTGGTCATGTACAACGCCATGCAGCCGGGGGTGGTCGCCTTGTCCGGCTGGGACCTGGTCGGTGCCCTGCCCTTGCCCGCCGAAGCGGTGGCCGAACGCATGCTCGATGGCGATACCCGCTGGATTCACCGGGGCGGCTATGACCTCGCCGGGCTTGACCCACAGGCAGAAGCTTCAGTGCGTGGCATGCCGCGTGCCCGGGCGCTGTACGGCAGCCTCGACAAGCAGTTGGACGAGGGTGATTCATTTGCCTGCAAGGTGAAGAAACTGCTGGCTGTGCGCCAGGCTTATGGCATCGCCACCAGCCGTCAGGTGCTGGTACCTGAGGTGAGCAGCCCGGGGCTGCTGGTGATGGTGCATGAGCTGCCAGCCGGCCGCGGTATCCAGATCACTGCGCTGAACTTCGGCCAGGACGCGATTGCCGAGGAACTGCTGTTGACCGGGTTCACACCTGGGCCGGTGGTCGACATGATCAACGAGACGGTCGAAGGCGATTTGACCGAGGACGGGCGCCTGATGGTGAACCTGGACCCGTACGAGGCGCTGTGCCTGCGGATCGTCAACAGCAGCGGGCATGTTTGAATCTGCAGTGGCCCTGCCGTCGGCAAACCGGTTTCGCCCACAAGCACGCCGCCTGCCCCACGCTGGCGCCAGACTCGCAAGCCGGCTTGCCAGCCAGAAGCCGGTCTTGCATTTACTGCGCTACGGGCATAGCGTTCGGAAGTTTTCTTTTCCGTGCCCAGGAGCAACTCCATGTACACCGGCATCGTCCAGGCCGTCCGCCCTCTGCTTGATGTGACCACCTACCCGGGCCACAACCAGTTCACCATCGACCTCACCCCGGAACTACTCGACGAGCTGAAAATCGGTGCCAGCGTCAGTGTCGAAGGTACCTGCCTGTCCGTGACCGAAATCGACGGCAGCCAGGTCAGGTTCGAGGCCATGACCGCTACCCTCGAACGCACCAATCTGAGCAGCTTCAAGCCTGGCCGAAGCGTGAACATCGAACGCTCAGCGAAGATGAACGCCGAAGTCGGCGGCCACCTGATGGCCGGCCACATCGCCACCACCGCCGAGATCGTCGAGCTGTCGATCAAGGAAACCGGCGCCTTCATCAAGTTCCGCATGCCGCCGCAATGGGGCAAGTACGTGTTCCCGCGTGGTTTCATCGGGGTCAATGGCTGCAGCCTGACTGTCGCTGACGTGGAGGACAACGTGATCACCATCAACCTGATCCCGGAAACCCTGCGTCAGACTACCTTCGCCAGCTACCACCCAGGTGAACTGCTCAACATCGAGGTCGACCACCAGACCATGGTGCTGGTCGATGTGGTAGAGCGCACCATCAAAGGTACTCTGGCCCGCGAAAAACTCCTGCCCTGAGGCCTGCACATGCTCCCTAACGCCCTCCCCGCGCGCTCAGCGAGGCGTTTGCGCCTGCAGGTAATGCGTGGTCGCGTCGGCCTCGGCCTGGTCGCCGCCCTCTCGGTGCTTGCCGGCATGACCGATGCCATCGGCTTGCTGGCACTGGGCGATTTCGTGTCGTTCATGAGTGGCAACACCACACGCCTGGCGGTGGCCATCAGTGAAGCTGACCTGGCCCTTGTGCTACGCCTCAGTGGCGCCGTACTGGGCTTCGTTGCGGGCAATGCACTGGGTGTGCTCCTGGCTCGCGGATTGCGCCGTCGAGCCTGGCCGGTGCTGTTGGTGGTTGCCGCACTGCTGGCTTTCGCGGCAGCGTGGCCGTTGCCGGCCACCTTCCCTGCGCTGTTGGCGGCCACGCTGGCCATGGGCATGATCAATGCGGTAGTGGAACAAGTTAATGGCCTGCCCATTGGCCTGACTTATGTTACGGGCGCCCTGTCGCGTTTCGGCCGTGGCCTGGGGCGTTGGCTGCTGGGCGAGCGGCGCAATGGCTGGCGAGTGCAGTTGGTACCTTGGGCCGGGATGTTGCTGGGCGCCGCGCTCGGCGCCTGGTTGCAACAACACCTAGGCCTGCAGGCGCTGGCCGGCAGTTGTGCGCTGGCCTGCGTGCTGGCGCTGGTATCGCGGTTCATCCCGCGGTCCTGGCAGCGTGGCTATATGCCGCGCTGATCATTCGATACGCGGGTGCTGCAATGCCAACTTCTCGCGCTTGGCTTCCAACTCGGCAATCTGCGCATCGATGTCCTCGATCTTCTGCTCGATGTTGTCGTGGTGCTCCTGCAGCAGTTCACGCGCCTCTTCGATATCCGATGCCGCGGGTGCCGCGCCGCGCAGGGGCTTGTTGGCGGTTTCCTTCATGGTCAGGCCGGTGACCAGGCCGACAGCAGCGATCACCATCAGGTAATAGGCAGGCATGTACAGGTTGTTTGTGGTCTCCACCAGCCACGCAGCGAGGGTTGGGGTAAGGCCGGCGATCAGCACCGAGATATTGAAGGCGCTGGCCAGGGCGCTGTAACGGATGTGCGTGGGGAACATGGCCGGCAGCGTCGAGGCCATCACGCCGATGAAGAAGTTCAGCAGCACGGCAATGATCAGCAGGCCGGCGAAAATAAGCCCAAGCACCCCACTGTTGATCAGCATGAATGCCGGTATGGCCAAGGCCAACAGGCCGACACTGCCGACGATGATGAACGGCCGTCGGCCAAACTTGTCGCTGAGCAGACCGATGATCGGCTGCACGAACAGCATGCCGACCATGATCGCGATGATGATCAGCACGCCATGGTCTTCGCTGTAGTGCAGGTTGTGCGACAGGTAGCTGGGCATGTAGGTGAGCAGCATGTAGTAGGTGACGTTGGTGGCAATCACCACGCCGATGCAGGTCACCAGGCTGCGCCAGTGCTGGGTGGCCACCTCCTTGAACGACACCTTGGGCCCGGAGGCCAGGCCTTCACGATCGCCCTGTTCCAGCTTGTCGACGTGCTGCTGGAACGCAGGTGTTTCTTCCAGCGCATGGCGCAGGTAAAGGCCGATGATGCCCAGCGGCAGGGCCAGGAAGAACGGCAGGCGCCAGCCCCATTCGAGGAACTTTTCCTCACCCAGCACCGTGGAAATGAGCACCACCACCCCTGCGCCCAGCACAAAGCCGGCAATCGAACCGAAATCCAGCCAGCTGCCGAGAAAGCCGCGCTTGCGGTCGGGCGCGTACTCGGCAACGAAGATCGAGGCACCGGTGTATTCGCCACCTACCGAAAAGCCCTGGGCCATCTTGGCCAGCAGCAACAGGATCGGCGCCCAGATACCAATGCTTGCATAGGACGGTATCAGGCCGATGGCGAAGGTGCTCAGGGACATGATCACGATGGTCGCGGCAAGGATTTTCTGCCGCCCGAACCTGTCGCCCAAGGCGCCGAAGAACAACCCGCCAAGAGGCCGGATCAGGAACGGCACCGAGAAGGTGGCCAAGGCCGCGATCATTTGCACGCTGGGGTCGGCGTTGGGGAAAAACACCTTGCCCAAGGCATAAGCGACGAAGCCATATACGCCAAAGTCGAACCACTCCATGGCGTTGCCCAGCGCGGCGGCCGTGATCGCCTTCTTCATCTTGGCGTCGTCGACGATGGTGATGTCCTTCAGGCCGATTGGCTGGACGCTTTTCTTGCGAGGTTTCATACCCGTATCCCTGTCGATGAATGCTCTAAGGGATCAGATACAACAGGACACTAAATAATTCAGCGCTTACTGTTTTTTTGTGCGTTTGCGGCACCACCCAACGGCGCCCAGAGAAAAGCCGCTGCAATGGCAGCGGCTTTCATGACCAAGGCCTGGCTTCAGATACCTTCGCGCGCCAGGTCCATGGCGAAGTAGGTCAGGATCAGGTCGGCACCGGCACGCTTGATTGCGCCAATGCTTTCGCGCACCACCCGGCCTTCGTCGATGGCACCGGCCAGCCCGCCGAACTTGATCATCGCATACTCGCCACTCACCTGGTACGCCGCCAGTGGCAGGCGCGACGCGGCGCGGATGTCGGCGATCACATCAAGGTAGGCACCGGCCGGCTTGACCATCAGCACGTCCGCCCCTTCCTGCTCGTCGAGCAGCGACTCGCGCACCGCTTCGCGGCGGTTCATCGGGTTCATCTGGTAGCTTTTGCGGTCACCCTTCAGTGCGGTGCCGCCGGCCTCACGGAACGGGCCATACAACGACGAGGCGAACTTGGTCGAGTAGGCCATGATCGCGGTGTCGTGGAAGCCGGCACCGTCCAGGGCACTGCGGATAGCCTGCACCTGGCCGTCCATCGCCGCCGAGGGGGCAATGAAGTCGGCACCGGCAGCAGCGGCGATGACTGCCTGCTTGCCCAGGTTGGCCAGGGTGGCATCGTTGTCCACGCCATGGTCATGCAGCACGCCGCAGTGGCCGTGGCTGGTGTATTCGCAGAAGCAGGTGTCGGACATCACCACCATTTCCGGCACGGTGTCCTTGCAGATACGCGACATGCGCGCAACCAGGCCGTTTTCGTTCCAGGTGTCGCTGCCATCGGCATCCAGGTGGTGCGATACGCCAAAGGTCATCACCGACTTGATACCGGCGCGGGCATAGCGCTCGATTTCCTGGGCCAACAGCTTCTCGGGGATACGGTTGACACCGGGCATGCTGGTGATCGGCACGAAATCATCGATGCCCTCTTCGACGAAGATCGGCAGGATCAGGTCTTCAAGGCGGAACTCGGTTTCCTGGAAGATCGTGCGCAGGGACTCGTTCTGGCGCAGGCGGCGGGGACGAACGGACGGGAATTGGTTGGACATGACAGCTCCAGGGAATTTGAACGGCGTATACCTTATGCCTGTCGCGCGCCAGTGAAAAGGCTAATTGACGAGATTGTGTCTTGCGTCAATGGCAACGGTCGGGGTTTGCCTGTGCTGGCCTCTTCGCGGGCAAAACCGCGCCCACGAATCCCGTAGCTGCGGGTTTACCCGAGAAGAGGCCGGTACAGGAATAAATTACTGCAGCCAGGGCGGCGTCACTTCCTCTGCCTTGGCCGGCCCATGCTCAGCCTCGGCGCGTGCTGCACGGCGGCGAGCGTCGTCCATTCGGGCGGCGTCGATCTCGCGCATCACCCCGGTTACGTCAGCTTCATGTTCGTCATCCTCGAATACCCCGGTCAACGGGCTGTCGGGCAGCAACTCGCCGGCCTCGTACAACGCCCACATCTCCTGCGCATAGCGGGTGCTTTTCAGCTCCGGGGCAAAGCGCCCGAAATAATGGGCCATGTTGTCCACATCGCGCTGCAGCATGCTGAAGGCATGGTTGTTGGCGGCTGCGTCCACTGCCTGCGGCAGATCGATGATCACCGGCCCGTCCGGGCCGAGCAGCACGTTGAACTCGGACAGGTCGCCATGCACCATTCCGGCGCACAGCATCAGCACGACCTGGCGAATGACGAAGGTGTGGAACGCGCGGGCATCCTCCGCTTCGAGGTGAACGTCGTTCAGCCTCGGGGCCGCATCGCCATCGGCATCGGTCACCAGCTCCATCAGGAGCACGCCGTCCTGGAAATCGTAAGGCTTGGGCACCCTCACACCTGCGGCGGCCAAACGGAACAGCGCTGCCACTTCGGCGTTCTGCCAGGCATCTTCGGCTTCTTTGCGGCCGTACTTGCTGCCCTTGGCCATGGCCCGGGCCTGACGGCTGTTGCGTACCTTGCGGCCCTCCTGGTATTCGGCGGCCTGGCGGAAACTGCGCTTGTTGGCTTCTTTATAGACCTTGGCGCAGCGTACCTCGCTGCCACAGCGCACCACGTACACAGCGGCTTCCTTGCCACTCATCAACGGCCGTAGTACTTCGTCGACAAGGCCGTCTTCGATCAACGGTTCGATTCTTTTAGGTGTCTTCATCAGGCTGCGTTCAGGGTCCTGGCTTTGTTGGCGGACATCCTCTCACAGCCTGATGCGACTTGCTCGTCTGTCTTCAGGCCGGACGAATCAGGCGCCCTGCCCTACCCCAGCAACTGCCCCGCCGCGCGCCCGGCGCCGGGTCACCAGCACCCCCGAGCACACCACCAACACCGCCAGCACCATCGTCGAGACCACTTCCAGGCGATGATCCGGGCGGAACAGCATCAATACCAGTACGCCGCTGATGAACAGGATCACGCCCCAGGTCAGCCACGGGAACAGCCACATGCGGTAACCCAGTGTCTTGCCCTGTGCCGTCAGGCGCTGGCGCAGGCGCAGCTGGGAAATGGCGATGACCAGATATACCAGCAAGGCAATGGCACCGGAGCTTGCCATGAGGAAGCCAAACACCTGAGCCGGCACCAGGTAGTTGGCGATCACCGCCAGGAAGGCAGCCCCCGTCGACAACAAGACTGCCACCACGGGTGTACCACTGCGGCTGGTTATCTGGGCACAGGCCGGGGCATCACCACGGCGGCTAAGCGAATAGACCATGCGCGAGGCGGTGTACAGCGACGAGTTGAGGCAGCTGGTCACCGACGTCAGCACCACGAAGTCGATGATGGCCTTGGCATTTGGCACGCCGAGGGTGTCCAGCACCGTGACATAAGAGCCTTCGGTCGCCAGGCGTGGGTCGGTCCATGGTACGAGTGCGATGACGATGAAGATCGACAGGATGTAGAACAGCGTTATCCGCCAGATCACCGAATTGGTGGCCTTGGAAATATGCTTGCCCGCCTCGTCGGATTCAGCCGCAGCGATGGTCACCACCTCGGCCCCGAGGAACGAGAACATGGTGATCAGCATCGCGCTCAGCACCGCACCGAAGCCGTTGGGCATGAAGCCCCCCGTATCCCACAAGCGCGAAACGCCGCTGACGCCAGACCCCGGCAACAGGCCGAAAATGGCGCAAACACCCAGGGCGATGAAGCTGACGATGGCCACCACCTTGACCAGTGCCAGCCAGAACTCGAACTCACCGTAATTCTTCACGCTGAACAGGTTGGTGGCCGTCAGCAGCAACGTGATCACCAACGACAACACCCAGATCTCCATCTGCGGGACCCAGGAGTTGATGATGGTAGCGGCGATATTGGCCTCGATCGGAATGATCAGCACCCAGAACCACCAGTACAGCCAACCGATGGTGTAACCGGCCCATTTGCCGATGGCGAGGTCAGCGTAGGTTGAAAACGAGCCGGTGTCCGGGGAGGCAACCGCCATTTCGGCCAGCATGCGCATCACCAGCACCACCAGGCCGCCCGCCAGGATATAGGCCAGGATGGTGGCCGGCCCCGCTTCGGCGATGGCGCGGCCAGAGCCGACAAACAGCCCGGCGCCGATCACGCCGGCAATGGACAGCATGGTGACATGCCGTGATTTCAATCCATGACTCAAATTGTTCTTGTGGGTTTGCATGGCGCTACCTTGTTGTTTTTGTCATGCCCACGCAGGGGCCGCCGGCTGCACGTCACCGACGCAGGCGCGAAAAAGCCCGCCCTGCCCTGAATGGTGAGCAGGGCAGTACGGGTTGAGTAAAACGAAACCGCAGGAGGTGTTACCGGGGTGTCAGCTGGCAGCCCTCTGGTTGGCCGACAGGTCGGCCTTGGGGAAGCTGCCGCCCTGCAGGCCGACCTGCTCGCACACCTTCTCGACGATGTAGGCGCCGATCGGGATGGCCGAGGTAGCGGCTGGCGACGGTGCGTTGCATACGTTGACACTGCGCGCGGTGTTGACGAACAGGAAATCGTCGATCAGCTTGCCGTCGCGCGACACCGCCTGGGCACGCACGCCGGCCGGGTAAGGCGTGAGGTCAGCTTTGGTAATGCTCGGGCAGTACTTCTGCACCTGCTTGAGGTACCCGCCCTTGAACAGCGAGTTCTTCATCTCGATCAGGCCCGGGCGGAAGTTCTTCGCCAGCACCTTGAGGATGCCGGGCGTGGTCAGGGTCTGGAACAGGTCGCTGGGGCTGACATCGGTCTTGCGGTAGCCCTCGCGCTTCATCGCCAGCACAGCGTTGGGGCCTACGGTGACGGTGCCATCGATCATGCGGGTCAGGTGCACCCCCAGGAAGGGCATCGACGGGTCGGGAATTGGGTAGATCAGGTGGTTGACGATCTGATTGTGCTGCTTGGGCAGCAGGTAGTATTCGCCACGGAACGGGCAGATCACGAATTCGGTACGCAGACCGAGCATGCTCACCACGCGGTCGGCCATCAGCCCCGAGCAGGTCACCAGGAAACGGCTGCGCAACTCATCACGCTGAGTGCGCACGATCACTTCACTTGCCTGTTCCTGCAGGCCGACCACTTCTGCGCCATAGCGGATTTCGCCACCGGCACGCTGGAACTCTGCGGCCATCGCAGCAGTGACTTGGGCGTAATTGACGATGCCGCTGGACGGCACGAAGATGCCCCCCATACCGACGATGTTGGGCTCACGCTCGCGCAACTCGTCAGCCGACAGCCAGTAGCGTTCCAGGCCATTGGCCGCCGTACGCTCCCACAGCGCTTTCATGCGCTGCATTTCCAGATCGTTGGTGGCTACCAGCAGCTTGCCGCACTCATCGAAGCGAATGCCGTGCTGGGTGCAGAAGGCTTTGGTCGCCTTGTTGCCTTCCAGGCAGAAGCGCGCCTTGAGGCTTCCGGGGGTGTAATACACGCCGGCGTGGATCACGCCACTGTTATGGCCGGTCTGATGGCGGGCCGGGCCAGACTCTTTCTCCAGCAGGAGCATCTTCGCGTCCGGGTAGACCTTGATCAGGTGCATGGCCGTGGACATGCCCACAATCCCGCCGCCAATAATGATGAAATCGTACACAGCCTTACCTCACACGCAGGCATTGCCTGGCAGGCTCACCAAAGCCCGCACGGGGCCTGGTGGCATTGTTTTGTGCAAAAACGCGTGGGCGGGCGCCCGCCCCGCGCCCTGTCATTATTGCCCGCGCTGGTACAGCGGCTTGGGGAAGGCGACGTAACCACGCTGGCGCATCAGTTCGCGGCGCAGGCCCTCGTGCGGGGTAAAGCGATCGCGGCCATGCAGCCAGAACAGGTTGTTGATCAGCAGGAAACTGCCTACGCCAACCGGTACCGAGACCTTCTTGCCGCTGCCTTCCAGCGACTCGGACAAGGCGTTCAGCCAGATACCTTCCTCGTAGTTTTCCGGCTGCACGAACTGGTCAATGTAGCGCATGGTCGGCCGGCCTTCGGCATCGGTGTCGAATACCGAATGGAACACATCTTCGGCAACCTTTTTGCTCGGCGGTGCGGTCCAGCGCATTTCGCGACGGGCCATCGGGTGACGGAAGAACGCCTCGCACTGTTCCCAGTCGTCCAGGTGCAGCAGCAGCGAGTTGCCGCCTTCCATGTTCTTTTCGTCGATCTTCAGCATCAGCACGTAGTCGGTGATCTGGTTCACGAACGTGCCGTCGTTGTGCAGCTCCATGACCCGGTGCGGCTGGCGCAGGTAACTGTCGGAGTTGTCGCTGTTGACCACCACGAAGCGCGCATAGAACTGACCACTCATGGCGTCATAGTTGGAACGGCCGATCAGGTGAGCGCAGGCCGTGGTGAACTTGACCATGTCTTCGGCCTGGCTCACATCATCCAGGCCAATCGGGGTGATCAGCATGCCGCCTGTGGCGCGGTCGAGGATGGTGTTGAGCAGCACCGGGCGCAGCGTGCCCTGGCACAGCTCGTCAAGGATTTCGCCTACACGAAAACGCAGGAACGACTTGTACTCCAATGCCTGCACCGGCCATTGGGCAACGGCCTGCACGAACGCTTCAACGGTTTCCCGGGCAAAGGTCAGTTCAAGCAGGCGCGGCGACTGTTTCGAGGGGGCGATGGTGTAGCCCTGCGGTTCGAGCGGCAGTGGCATGACAAGTTCGTCGATCTGCGTAAAGGCGTTCATGGCAGTGTCCTGGCTAAAAAGTAGGTGGCGCCGTCCGGTCATGACCTGGATCAGTGCGGGCGAGGTAAAAATATCGCCACTAACCAAAAATGTCTACATTTTTATGTTTCAGCGACACTATTTGCGTTTGTCCATTGTTTTTCGTCTACAGAGGGTTTCGGTATGATCGGCAAAACGTTTTGAGGAACAGGATCTTGGAAGCGCTCGCCCCCCGACAAAACTCAGCATTCAGCGGGTATGAGAGGCTCAAGAAGGACATCATCCGCGGGGTGTTCAAGCCCGGTGAAAAGCTGTTGATGAGCACCCTCAAGGAACGCTACGACCTGGGTGTGGGCCCGCTGCGCGAAGCGCTGTCGCAACTGGTGGCCGAGCACCTGGTCAACGCGATCAGCCAGAAAGGCTACCGGGTAGCGCCCATGTCGCTGGATGAGATGAACGACATCTACGACGCCCGCGCCAACCTGGAAGCGATGATCATTGCCTTGGCCATCGAGCGCGGCGATGACGCCTGGGAGGCGTCGGTGCTGGCCCACTCGCATACCTTGGCCAAGGTGGTGGAAGTGAAAACCCGCGAGCAGCGGTTGGATGTGTGGGACGAGCGGCACAAGGCGTTCCATACTGCCATTGCCTCGGGCTGCGGCTCCAAGCACCTGCTGCAGGCACGCACCTACCTGTTCGACCAGGCCGAGCGTTACCGCCACCTGTGGCTGACGCAGACGGTGTTTTCCGAAGAGGCGCTGGCGCTCAAGCGCCAGGAGCATGCGGCACTGGTCGAGGTGATCCTCGCCCGGGATGCCAAAACTGCCAGCGCCATGATGCGCTCGCACCTGGTGACACCGGTACCGATCATTGCGCAGATCATGCACGCCGAAGGCATCGGTGCCCGCTAGATGAATTTTTCTTAAATCGCCGGTTGTCTATTCTTTGGCACAATCAGATCTCCATTAGATGCCCAGGAACCAGCATGCCTCGCGTACTGACCATCGAAGACGACGCCGTCACCGGCCAGGAAATCGTCGCCGAACTGACCAGCCACGGTCTGGAAGTGGATTGGGCCGACAATGGCCGTGAAGGCCTGGCCAAAGCCATTGCGGGCGGCTACGACCTGATCACCCTGGACCGCATGCTGCCCGAGGTCGACGGCCTGACCATCGTCACCACCCTGCGCAACCTCAAGATCGCTACGCCGATCCTGATGATCAGCGCCCTCTCCGACGTCGATGAGCGGGTGCGCGGCCTGCGTGCAGGCGGGGACGACTACCTGACCAAGCCGTTCGCCTCCGACGAAATGGCCGCGCGAGTCGAGGTATTGCTGCGCCGTAACAGCGTACCCACGACCCAGACCCGCTTGCAGGTTGCCGATCTGCAGCTGGACCTGATCAGCCACGAGGCGCGCCGCGGTGACAACACCCTCAATCTGTTGCCCACCGAGTACAAGCTGCTGGAGTACCTGATGCGCCACAGCGGCCAAGTGATCACGCGGATGATGATTTTCGAGGAGGTCTGGGGCTATCACTTCGACCCGGGCACCAACCTGATCGACGTGCACATCGGCCGCCTGCGCAAGAAGATCGACTCACCCGGCCAGTCGCCGCTGATCCGTACGGTACGGGGCTCCGGCTATGCCATTGCTGAACCCGTCTAAAGGCTGGAGTTCTTCTACCAGCCGCCTGTTAGCGCTTTACAGCTTTCTGTTCGTGGCCTGGAGCAGCATCCTCATGGGGGTGCTGTATTTCGAGGTCTCCAGCTACCTGAACAAACTTACCCGTCACTCCATGCTGCAGCGCCAGCACCTGTTCGCCCACATGAGCGGCAAGCAACTGGACGACGCCCTGATCGCCAGCCAGGCCTTCGAGGAGCGCAGCTTTGACGCCTACGGCCTGTTCGATAGCCAGCTCAACCCGATTGGCGGTACCGTGCGAGCCCTGCCCCCAGAGCTCAAACTGGACGGCAAGATCCATGAGCTGGAACGCTGCCTGGATGCCGACGACCCACGCGTGCCCCGCGACAGCTGCGACGCGGTGGCAATCAAGGTACAGGATGGCCGGTGGCTGGTGCTGGTGCGTGACAATGGCTCGCTGTTCGTGGTTACCCGGATCATCCTGCACGCCCTGCTCTGGGGCATCTCGCTGACCCTGATCCCGGGTTTTGCCGGTTGGTACCTGCTACGGCGCAGGCCGCTCAAGCGTATACGGGCGATCCAGGCCCAGGCCGAACTGATCGTCGCCGGCGACCTGACCCACCGCCTGCCACTGTCGGCCCGCCGCGACGAGCTGGACATGCTTGCGGCGATCGTCAATGCCATGCTCGACCGTATCGAACGGCTGATGCATGAGGTCAAGGGTGTATGCGACAACATTGCCCATGACCTGCGCACACCGCTGACCCGCCTGCGCGCCCAGCTGTACCGTATTCGCCAGCAAAGCGACGTGGATTCTGCGCAAGCCGAAGCGCTGGACCAGGCCATTGGCGAAACCGACACCTTGATGGCGCGCTTTCGCGGGTTATTGCGCATCAGCGAGCTGGAAGACCGTCAGCGCCGTGCCGGCTTCGTCCAGCTTGACCCGCATGAACTGGTGGTAGAACTGCACGATTTTTACCTGCCATTGGCCGAGGATGGCGGCATTCAACTGCAATTGCACCAACCTGCGCAGCTACCGGCGTTGCACGGCGACCGCGAACTGCTGTTCGAGGCCTTGGCGAATCTGGTGGGCAACGCGATCAAGTTCACGCCCGAGGGTGGTCGGGTGCGCATCACCGCCACGCAGGATGACAACGGCGTGCACTTGGCGATTGAGGATAGCGGGCCTGGTATTCCCGAAGAAGAGCGAACGGCCGTGCTGAAACGGTTCTAT
Organism: Pseudomonas sp. 2,4-D; assembly: GCF_030418155.1. Lineage (NCBI taxonomy): Bacteria > Pseudomonadati > Pseudomonadota > Gammaproteobacteria > Pseudomonadales > Pseudomonadaceae > Pseudomonas > Pseudomonas sp. 2,4-D. The sequence goes on along the minus strand of NZ_JAUHUI010000011.1, from coordinate 25,806 downwards.
CGCAGCGATGAAGGCCACCGCCATGCCGGCTTCGGGCTGGGGTTGTCGATCGTGGCGGCAATCGTCGACCTGCATGGGTTCGAGCTGGAGATTGGCGAAAGCGAATTGGGTGGGGCCAGGCTGGTATTGCACTGCCCGCTTGCGGATCTAGGCAAGTAAAAGCTGGGGCCGCTTTGCGGCCCTTCGCGGGCACGCCCGCTCCCACAAGTTGGCGCGACATTTCAAGTGTGCGCTATCCCTGTGGGAGCGGGCGTGCCCGCGAAGGGCTGCACCGCAGCCCCAGTTACTTCAGTCAGCCAGACGCCAGGTAGTCGTGCCCTTGCTGTCTTCCAGCACCACCCCCATGGCAGTCAGCTGGTCGCGAATGCGGTCGGACTCGGCCCAGTTCTTGTCCGCACGCGCCTGCAGGCGTGCCTGGATCAAACCCTCGACTTCAGCCGCATCGACCTTGCCTTCGGCACCGGCACGCAGGAAGTCATCGGCCTCCAGTTGCAGCACACCCAGCACATCACCCAGCTCGCGCAGTCGACCGGCCAGGCCAGCAGCAGCCTCCACGTCGCTGTCGCGCAGGCGGTTGATCTCGCGCACCAGATCGAACAGAACGGCACAGGCTTCGGGGGTGCCGAAGTCGTCGTTCATCGCCACGCTGAAGCGCTCGACAAACGCTTCGCCACCCTTGGCCGCCACCCGTGGCAGGCCGCGCAGTGCGTGGTAGAAGCGCTCCAGCGCGCCCTTGGCGTCACGCAGGCTGTCTTCCGAGTAGTTGATCGCGCTGCGGTAGTGGCTGGCCACCAGCAGGTAGCGCACCACCTCCGGGTGGTACTTCTCGAGCACGTCGCGGATGGTGAAGAAGTTGTTCAACGACTTGGACATCTTCTCGCCGTTGATACGGATCATGCCGCAATGCATCCAGGCGTTGGCGTACTGCTTGCCAGTGGCCGCCTCGCTCTGGGCAATCTCGTTCTCGTGGTGCGGGAACTCCAGGTCGCTGCCGCCACCGTGAATGTCGAAGCTCTCGCCCAGGCAGCAGGTGGACATCACCGAGCACTCGATGTGCCAGCCCGGGCGACCCGGGCCCCATGGCGATTCCCAGCTCGGCTCGCCCGGCTTGACGCCCTTCCACAGTACGAAGTCGAGCGGGTCCTGCTTGGCTTCGTCGACCTCGATGCGTGCACCGATACGCAGGTCTTCAATCTTCTTGCGCGACAGCTTGCCGTAGCCGACGAACTTGCCGACCCGGTAGTACACGTCGCCATTGCCTGGCGCGTAGGCGTACCCTTTGTCGATCAGGGTCTGGATCATCGCGTGCATGCCAGCGATATGGTCGGTGGCACGCGGCTCCTGGTCCGGCGGCAGAATGTTCAGGCGGCGCTCGTCTTCGTGCATCGCGTCGATCATGCGGGCGGTCAGGGCGTCGAAACTTTCGCCGTTCTCGTTGGCCCGGTTGATGATCTTGTCATCGATGTCGGTGATGTTGCGCACGTAGGTCAGCTCATAGCCGCTCTTGCGCAGCCAGCGGGTGACCAGGTCGAAGGCCACCATGCTGCGGCCATGGCCCAGGTGGCAGTAGTCGTACACGGTCATGCCGCACACGTACATGCGCACCTTGTTGCCATCCAGCGGCTTGAAGACTTCCTTGGTTTTGCTCAGCGTGTTGTAGATGGTAAGCACGGCGGTTCCTCAGCTGCCCCAGGAGTCACGCAGGGTGACAGTGCGGTTGAACACCGGGCGGCCCGGCTGGCTGTCTTTCAGGTCAGCGCAGAAGTAGCCTTCGCGCTCGAACTGGAAGCGGTCCTCGGGCTGCGCCTGGGCCAGCGACGGCTCGGCACGGCAACCGCTGAGCACTTGCAGCGAAGCAGGGTTGATGTTGTCCAGGAAGCTGCCGCCCTCCTCGGTCTTTTCCGGGTTCGGCGAGCGGAACAGGCGGTCGTACAGGCGCACTTCGCACTCGACGCTGCCCTCGGCCGGCACCCAGTGGATCACGCCCTTGACCTTGCGGCCTTCAGGGTTCTTGCCCAGGGTGTCCGGGTCGTACGAGCAACGCAGTTCGACGATATTGCCATCGGCGTCCTTGATCGCTTCGTCAGCACGAATCACGTAGCTGCCGCGCAGGCGCACTTCACCGGCCGGTTCCAGGCGCTTGTAGCCCTTCGGCGGCTCTTCCATGAAGTCGTCGCGGTCGATGTACAGCTCGCGGGAGAACGGCAGCACACGCACGCCCATGTCTTCCTTCGGGTGACGTGGCAGCTCAAGCTGCTCGACCTGGCCTTCAGGGTAGTTGGTGATGACCACTTTCAGCGGGCGCAGCACGCACATCGCGCGTGGCGCGGTGCGGTCCAGGTCGTCACGGATGCTGAACTCGAGCATCGACATGTCGACCACACCGTCGGAACGGTTGGTGCCGATCATTTCGCAGAAGTTGCGGATCGAAGCCGGCGTGTAGCCACGGCGACGGAAGCCGGACAGGGTCGACATGCGTGGGTCGTCCCAGGCGTCGACGTGCTTCTCGTCCACAAGCTGCTTGAGCTTGCGCTTGGAGGTAATGGTGTAGTTCAGGTTCAGGCGGCTGAACTCGTACTGGCGCGGGTGTGCCGGCACCGGCAGGTTGTCGAGGAACCAGTCGTACAGCGGACGATGCCCTTCGAACTCCAGGGTGCAGATCGAGTGGGTAATGCCCTCGATGGCGTCCGACTGGCCGTGGGTGAAGTCGTAGTTGGGGTAGATGCACCACTTGTCGCCGGTCTGGTGGTGGTGGGCATGGCGAATGCGGTACAGGATAGGGTCGCGCAGGTTCATGTTTGGCGAGGCCATGTCGATCTTGGCCCGCAGCACACGCTCGCCGTCCTGGAATTCGCCAGCCTTCATGCGGGCGAACAGGTCGAGGTTTTCTTCCACGCTACGCTCGCGGAACGGGCTGTTCTTGCCCGGCTCCTTGAGGTTGCCGCGGTATTCCTTGGCTTGCTCAGGGGTGAGGTCGCAGACGTAGGCCTTGCCGCGCTTGATCAGCTCGACCGCCCAATCGTGCAACTGGTCGAAATAGTCGGAGGCATAGCGCACGTCGCCGGCCCAGTCGAAGCCCAGCCACTTCACATCGCTCTGGATGGCGTCGATGTACTCCTGGTCTTCCTTGGCCGGGTTGGTATCGTCGAAACGCAGGTGGCAGACGCCGCCGAATTCCTTGGCCAGGCCGAAGTTGACGCAGATCGACTTGGCGTGGCCGATGTGCAGATAACCATTGGGCTCCGGCGGGAAACGGGTGACGATGCTGCTGTGCTTGCCCGAGTCCAGGTCGGCCTGGATGATCGGCCGCAGGAAGTTCGCAGGGACAGCGGGGGCGCCTTTGGCAGCGGCGTTGGGCGCGTTGTCGGCAGTGGGCTTGCTCATAGGATCCTTGAATGCGTGTGTCCAGCCTGGGTAGGCCGATTGAATCAAAGGGCCTATCATAGCCGAAGCAGTCAAGCTGCTGACAGCCGCGCCCGGACAAACTGATGTGATTTATCACGGCTTTTTGCCGCAGCCTGGCAAAATGGCCAGTGCGCGCCATGTGTCGCGATCGCCTGATCCTGCGTCTGGTGATAACCCGCGCCCTGCGCACCCTAATTTCTGATTGCCTTGAAAGAGCGAGTTTCAGCATGTCCAAAGTCAAACTGAGCACCAACCACGGCGACATCGTCCTGCAACTGGACGCCGAGAAAGCGCCACTGACTACCGAAAACTTCGTTCAGTACGTCAAGGACGGCCACTACAATGGCACCGTGTTCCACCGTGTGATCAAAGGCTTCATGATCCAGGGCGGCGGCTTCGAGGCCGGCATGAGCCAGAAGAAAACCCGCGCAAGCATCCAGAACGAAGCCGACAACGGCCTGAAGAACAAGAAGTACAGCATTGCCATGGCCCGTACCATGGAGCCGCACTCCGCCTCGGCGCAGTTCTTCATCAACGCCTCCGACAACGACTTCCTCAACCACAGCGGCAAGAACGTGCAAGGCTGGGGTTATGCCGTATTCGGTGAAGTGATCGAAGGCCGTGAAGTGGTCGACGCCATCGAAAAAGTGGCTACCGGTTCCAAAGCTGGCCACCAGGACGTACCGAAGGACGACGTGATCATCGAGAAAGCCGAGATCATTGAGTGATTCTGCTGATCTCTGATCTGCACCTGCAAGAAGAACGCCCGGATATATCCCGGGCGTTTCTTGATCTGCTCGATGGCCGCGCCCGCCACGCCAAGGCCCTGTACATCCTTGGTGACTTCTTCGAAGCGTGGATTGGCGACGATGCCATGACGCCCTTCCAGCAGTCGATCTGCCAGGCCATGCGCCGGCTGAGCGACAGTGGCACGGCCATCTACCTGATGCATGGCAACCGTGACTTCCTGATTGGCCAGGCCTTCTGCGATGCCGCTGGCTGCACCTTGTTGAGCGACCCCAGCGTGATCGAGCTGGGCGGTGAACAGGTGCTGCTGATGCACGGCGACACCCTGTGCACCCGAGACCTGGGCTACATGAAGATGCGCCGCCTGCTGCGCAATCCGCTGAGCTTGTGGATCCTGCGCCACCTGCCGCTGTCGGCCCGCTACAAGCTGGCACGCAAGCTGCGCAGCGAAAGCCGCACGCAAGTGCGGATGAAGTCCACCGAAATCGTCGACGTCACGCCGGAAGAAGTCCCCAAGGTGATGGCGGCGCATGGCGTGCGCACCTTGGTGCATGGCCATACCCATCGGCCAGCGATTCACAAGCTGATGGTCGGTGGCCAGCCGGCACGGCGTATCGTGCTGGGCGACTGGGACCGCCGCGGTTGGGCCTTGCAGGTTGACGAACAGGGCTTTCAGTTGGCGCCGTTCGAGTTTTCCTGACATTACAGGGTCTCGCGGGCAAGCCCGCAGACCCCTGTAGGAGCGGGTTTACCCGCGAATGGGCCGGCGCAGGCTGACGCCTCAGGGCTGGCTGACTACCGCCCCCTTGTCCCGCTCACTGATCACCACTTCCCGATACTCCGGGTCTGCCTTGATCTGGGCCTCGGTAAACGGAATCACCGCCAATTGCTTGGCCGCAAATGCCTTGGTCTGGTCACTGGCATGCGCCGAAGCCTTCTCACTCGACTGGGAAAACGCAAGCAGACCACGGGCTTCTGGGCCCTTGTCGGTAAAGCTGACCAGTTGCAGGTAGCTGGTGCCACTCACCACCAGCCGTTTGCCCTGCCCGTGCGGCACGCTGTAGATCGCGTTGTACACCCCTAGCGCCTGCGGGCCGCCCGGTACCGGCGTACCATCAAGGGCCTGTTGCACCTGCCCCCAGCGCGCTTGCCCGGCAACGCCACTTTCACTGACCTGCTTGAGCGACGCCAGTGCTGCCTGATGTACCAGCCTGCTCACCGCCGCCTGCTCGACAGCCAGGCCGCGCGGGGTGTGCTGCGGGTCGGCCGGGTTGAATGCCACTCGCCAGCTTTCCGGGTGCTCGGCCAGCGCATTGAACAGGTTCTGGAAGTGCACCAGGCCCATACCACTGTCGAGGTCGGCCTTGCCGTTCCAGGCGGCCAGGCTGCTGCACACGGCCTGCACATCTGCGCTGGCGCCCTTGCACCATTGCAGCAGGTCTGGCAACACCAGGCTGGCCAGGTACACCTCGTCATCGGTGACCATGCGCTGCAGTTCATCTGCACCTAACCGGGCTTTGCCCTGCAGGCGTTGCAAGGCGAAGCGACCACGCATGCCCAGTGGCTGGTCATTGCGGCTGACCAGTGGAGAGTAGCCGGTCAGCGGCTGCGCCGGGTTGGCCATCCAGGCCGGGTCGTTGGAGTTCTGAACGAAGTCTTCACGCTCCAGGCTTGGCAACAGCCGCGCCGGGAAGATACCCGGTTGTGCCGCCTGCGCGTCAACCTTCCACTGGCATGCGCTACGCGAGCCATCCAGCACCACCAGGCGCCCTTGCGCCTGCGGGTTGCTGCAGGTATCCAACAGTTGCTGGTCAACATAGGGCACTACCGACTGGTTAAGGTACAAGGCCCGCCCTCCCTGATCCACGGCCAGCGTGTTGACCCAAGGGATACCTTGCAACTGCTCGACCGATCCCTTCAATGCCGCCAGGCTGTCGGCTCGGTTGATCTGGTACCACTGCTGCAAAACCCGTGAGTTCTCGAGGTTGGCGTCTCGCACGCTGTAGGCCGCCTGCGCATCCCAGTCCAGGCGGCCTGGCCATTGCACCACCGGGCCAAACTGCGAACTGTAGACCGGCCGCTCAATCTGGCTCAGGCTGCCATCCGTGCCCTTGACCGCAACACGGATGGTTTGCCGGGCCATCGGCAGCGACTTGCCATCGAGCACATAGCGGGTCGGGTCTTTGGGGTCGAGTTGCAGGCGGTAGAGCGTGAAGTGCTTGGAGGTGTCGACGGTGTGCGTCCACGCCAGGTGCTGGTTGAAACCAATGTTGACCACCGGCAGGCCTGGTAACGCCGCGCCCATCACATCGAGCTGACCGGGAATGGTCAGTTGCATCTGGTAGAAGCGCATGCCACCCATCCACGGGAAGTGCGGGTTGGCCAGCAACAGGCCGCGGCCATTGGCTGAGCGCTGCGCGCCTACTGCCACCGCATTGCTGCCGCGCTCCGCGGCGAACCGCTCCTGCCGGGCCAACGCGGTGGCAAAGCCCGCTGACGATTGCTGACGGGTCAGCGTTGGCGGTTGCGCCCCTGCCAACGCCTCGACGAACTGCCCGACACCGCCCTCGGCCAGTAAACGGCGGGTCAGTTTGACCAGATCCTGGCTGCTGATGGGCCGCACCCACTCACCATCGCCACACTCGGCGGGCAGCCCTTGACGACGGCGTTCGACCAACGCCCGGTTGTAGCCGCTGGCATAACCCGCCAGCAAAGCCTGCACCGGCGCGGGTTGCGCCTGCAGGAAGGCATCGACCGCCGCTGGGCTATTGAGCCAGGTGAAGAACAGGTCGCTGGCCAGGTTGTCACGCTGCTCCAGGGTCTTGCCCTTGGCGCCGAAATAGCGCGAGCGCTCACCGCTCACGGTCAGCACTTCATTGGCGAGCAGGCATAGGTTGTCCTGGGCGTAGGCATAGCCGACGCCATAGCCCAGGCCACGCTCATCCTTGGCCACGATATGCGGTACGCCGTAACGGGTATAGCGGATCTGGGCACTGGCGTCGGCTGGCGCGGGGTGCGCCTGCACACCGACACTGAAGGCCACCAGGGCAGCGGCCAGGCCGGCGCAGGTCATGGGGCGGCAAAATGGAAACACGGGCACTCCTCGGGTTCGGGGGTCATCCCGATCAGACGAATGGCCAGATGAATATTTTACGTATTACAAGGCGATGAAACGTCTTGATGAGAAACAGGGCTTTTTTTCACGAATGGGTTGCAGTTTTTGCGTGCTCATTCGTCCTAGTAAGTGAGCCACCCACATTTCGGGTTCGTCCACGAAAAGGAGCATTCGCATGTACAACCCGCAAACCTCGATCCAGGCAGGGCGCGTCCCAGGCAAAACGTCCAAGGAACAGGACGTGTTTGCTGAAGAACGAATCGGCAACGAACAGATCCGCGAGCTGTTGCGCACCTTCGGCCTGCGCACCAGCCTGATCCGCCTCAAGGTTATCGACGCCTTGCACGCCGCCGACCGCAATGGCCGCAGTATTGGCGTGCGCGGGGTGCACGCACAACTGGAACAACTGGATATCCCGCTGTCGTTCCTAAGTGTGCGTGAAGTGCTCAAGCGCCTGTGCACCGAAGGCGTCATACAACTGGGTAGCGACAAGTGCTACAGGCTCAACCCCCAGGCGCGCGCCGTACTGGAGCAAACACCCTCGCGTTGAGCGCATGGCCGGCCATACCTGGCCGGCCCGCGTAGATCAGGGCTTGACCTTGCGCCGCAGAATGCCGTTGATCACCACGACCACCACGGCAATGGCGATGGCCAGCATCTGGAAGGTCTGCTCACTGATCGTGCCCTGCTTCTGCAGGTGGGACAGGCCCAGCATCAGGCCCAGTACCACCAGGATGATCAGAAGTGAATATTTGAGGCGCTGCACGTGTGTCATCGAATGTTCCTTGCAACATCAGGGGCAAATGGCTCGCAACGAGCCGCGGCAATGATACAACGGTCACCGCCCCCGGCGCTGGATTTCCTGCTGGGTGGGGTGACGTCAGCCTGAAAGCATGGGGCTTCCTAGCACCCACGCCGGAGGCACCATGTACAAACCCCTGCTGTTCGCATCGCTGTTGCTGACCCCGCTCTCCCTTCATGCACTGGACACCCAGCAGACGCCGGCCGAACACCTGCTCGAACTGGGCCGCGAACTGGCCACCCATGCCGGTGCCAGCCAATGGCAACAACTGTGGCAACGCGTACGCCAGGCCGGCTACCTGCAGACCGAAACTGCACCGGTACATTTCAGCGTGCCCACAGCCCGCTTGCCCGACCTGGCCCGACAAACGCTGGCGCAGGCCGACCAGGCACAGCCAATGCGTCAGACCCAGGTACTGTACCGCCGCCACTTTGCCGACCAGGTCATCGGCCAGCGCAACGGCCGGCCGTTGCACGCGCTGTGCCTGCTGGTCGATTGGCGCACGTTGCCGCAGGGCATGCGCGCCACTCCTCAAGCCTATCTGGGTAGCGCCAGCTTGCTGAGCAGCTACCCGTGCGATTGAGGGGTGCCGCACCCGCTCCGCATCATCGCGAGCGACCCGACAGGAAACCAGGGGGCACAGCCAGATGTCGACGCCATTTCCTACAGCGCCAGATATCGCTGCCTGCAAATCCTGTTCACCGAAGCTACAACCCCCAACCCATATGCCGCCTAGCGACGTGCCTCGGCTGTCGCACAGAATTTGCTCACACCTTCGACATAACGCCGCGGGTGATCGGGTCGCACATCCCATCTACCCCGAAGGAGCGCCATATGCAAATGCCAGATTTGAGCCAGATTGATATCAGCCAATTGCCCCACTCGCTGCAGGCCCTGATCGACTGTATCGGCATCGAAAACGCCTACCAACTGACCTGCGCCTACGGCGGCAGGCCCAAGTACATCCCCAAGCACCGCGAGCGCACCAAGCTCGCTGACGTGCTGCCGGCCGAAGCGCTCGACGCACTGATCAAGCGCTTTGCCGGGGTCGCCCTGGAGATCCCCAAGGCTGACCACTTTCTGCGTCAGCTGCGCAACCAGCAGATCCAGAAGGAGAGCGCCAACGGTTTGTCCCGCAGCCTGCTGGCCAACAAGTACGGCCTGAGCCTGCGGCAGATCGGCAACATCCGGCGCCAGGAGCTATGCACGCGCTGACGCCCGGACAACTTGGCTGCTATTCGCGGCGGCCTTACCCCCACTAAATAGAGCGAGCTTCCCGATATGTCGATAGATAACAGCCTTATAGGCTCCGTGATCAATGCCCTGCCGATGGACCGTATGATCGCCGGCCCCTTGCAGGCCATGGTCCAGGCGCAGGTAACCGCCAGCAAATCGTACGCCGACTTCCTGATGCAGGTATGCGTCCAGGATGGCAAGGCAGTAGCCATCCAGTTCGACTACGACGAAACCATCGTCGACGAACAGGGCGAATACAAAGGCGTAGTCAGCAAGACCATGAAAGTGCCGCTGATGGCGGCCATTACCCATCCGAACATTTCCATCGAAGAGGGCAATGTAGAGTTCGAGCTGGTTATCAACCAGATGTCGGAAGATATTTCCAACAAGGACATGAATGCAGAAGTTACCGGCTCACTGGGATGGGGGCCGTTCAGGCTGAACGTGAAAGGCAGCGTGAGCCACAAATCCACGCAAACCCGCAAATCAGATACCCGTGCCCGCTATGCCTTCAACACGACCCTGAAGCGTCAGGAACCGCCCGAAGCGATGATGAGGGTAATCGAGTTCCTCACTGACGCCGCAACCAAGCCAACCGTTGTCCGAACCGCAGCACTGGAAAGCCCGGACGAAATATCCCAGGCGGACACCTTGAAACGGGCCGCGCCTGCAAACCTGCCGACCCCGCAAAACGCTAGCGCTTGACCCATTGCCCCTCCTGCCGGTAGCGGGAGGGGCACACCCTGGCCTGAGGAGTCGAATCATTGCAAAAGCCCCCCGCCCCCATGACCTCCATTGACCTACGTGAAATTACCCGTGGCCTGCAAGAAGCCGCCAGTGCCACCAACAGCCTGATTGCCCAGCAGTACATCAACCTGTTCGACCAGTTTTTCGAGTGCGACACCGAGGCGCTAGGCGCCCCCATGAAAGCCAAGATGGTCGAGGTGGCCATGGATGGGCAACACATCATGCGCGTCCCCCTGTTTGCGCTAGTGTCACCGAAAGGCCTGGCCCTTGAGCGCATGCAGGTCGACCTGTCGGTAAGGGTCAAAGGCACCGAGGCGCAGCAGGCACTGCTGACCGCAAGCGAGAGCAAGGCCGCGAGCTTCAAGGTCACCATTGGCGGCCAAGGCCGTCAGGGCGAAAACCGAGACCCGGATGAAGTGCAGATCCGCATGCAGTTCCAGGCAAGCGAACCGCCAGAGGCCCTGAACCGGTTGATCGAGGAATACACCAACCTGATCGTCCCGGTACGCGCCACCCCCCCACCGCCCTCACCCGACACCAACGAGTTCATTGAGGCGGCCACCGTCCGTTGATGGCCGCCACGCTGTCGGGCCTAGAAGTCGCGCTTGTAGAAGATGTCCAGAGAGCTTGCCAGCCCACTGGCGGCCTCGAGGTAAACCTTCTTGCTCAGCTTGTAACGCAACGCGATCGTGTTGGCCGGTTCGAACACGCCCACCCCGTAACGAAGGCTGAGCTTCTCGGTAAGGTTACCGCTGGCGACCACGCTGGTGCTGTTGCCAGAACCTTCGGTATCCAGCTGAAAGTCGTCGATCCCCAGGCTCGACGCCAGGCTGCCGGTAATGCCGGCGCTCCCGGCAAGGCCCAGGCCCAGCGCCGCCTCGGCGAGCATGTTGTTATCTTCGCCGGTATTGCCCAATGGCCGGCCCAAGACCAGGTACGAAAGCGCCTGCTCCTGGCTCATGGCCGGCTCCGAGAACACTTTGGTCGTCGGCTGCTCGGCGCTGCCGCTCAGGCGGATGCCGGCTATTACATCGTCAACCTTGCGGATCGCCTCGATGTCCAGGTATGGCTGGTCGATCGGGCCGGCGAACAGCAGACGCGCCCGGCGTATGGTGAGGCGCTGGCCGTAGGCGCGGTAGCGGCCGTCTGCCAGGCTCAGTTCGCCACGGGTATCGAGGTTATCGCCGATGTGCACATGACCCAGCAGATTGGCAGTCAGCCCGAAGCCGCTGAACGACAGCTTGTCGCGGCCGACTTCGACATCGATGTCCATGGCCATTGCCATGGGTGGTTTGCCTTCCTCGGTCTGGTGACCGACGATTACCGTGTCATCCGACACCTTGACCGTGGACGGCGGCAGCTCACGTACAGTGATCTTGCCCTTGGGCACCTGCACCTTGCCGGTCACCGCCAGCTTGTCATCGATCAGGCGCAAGGTCAGGTCCGGGGCAACTTCCAGTGTGGCGTAGGGCTCGACCGCGACCGGCAGTTGCTGGCCTTGCAGACGCACGTCCATGCCCAGTGCCTGCCCCCAGGTGAGGCTGCCGCTCAACTGGCCACGTCCCGCCTCGCCACTGCGCCAGTTACCGTTGAGCTGCACTTGCTCGCCGGCAATCAGCGCCTGCAATGACAGGTCCTGAAGGCTGGCCGGTAGCTCGGCGCCACTGACTTCGCCACCGCTGAGCATCAGGTTGCCGTTGACCTGAGGTGCCAGCAAGGTGCCTGAAAGCCGACCACTGCCATTGAGCTGCCCGGCCAGGCGTTCGACCATGGGCACGAACGGGCGGGCCACCGACAGGTCCAGCCCGGCCAGGCGGAAATCACCCGACAAGGGTTTGTTCTTGCCGAGCGGATCAAGCCGGGCGTTGACGTTCAGCTCACCCAGGCGCTCACCGCGAAACGCCAGGCGCGTATCGATGCGCCGCGGTGCCAACGTGCTGTCCAGGCGCAGGGCCTGATAAGGGAAATCGATCCAGCGGCCTTTGTCGCGCACGCGCAGGGTGCCGCCACTGGCATCGACAACGATAGTGCCCTTGGGGCCGCTGGCCGGGATGTCCAGGTTGATGTCGGCATTGAGCAGGCCTTGCCAGGCAAAGTCCTTCGGCAGCCACTGGGCCAGGCTGCCCAGCGGGAACTGCTTGAGGTGGTAGCGCAGGCGCGGTTCGGGGGCCAGCCGCTGGTCGTCGCCACACAGGCTTGCCTGGCCGGAGCGCCAGCAGTGGGCCCCGAAGTCAAGCTGGCCGCTGGCCAGCCGCTGCAGTCGTGCCGGCGCCTGCAACTGCCAGTCCTGGCCACCGGCCTGGATTCGGCCAGTGGCCAGGCGGCCGCGCCAGTCACCTTTGTTCAACTGGCCATCCAGGCCAAGGTCTAGCTTGAGCTGCGGGCCATCCAGCGCCAGGGTCAAGGCCTGTTGGCGAATGTCGCCTTTGCCGTTGATCTGCAACGTGCCCAAGGCGGTATCACCCAGGTGGATACCGGTTGCCTTGAGCCCGACTACACCGCGTTGGGCGTTGTCCAGGCGGGCATCCAGGTCCAACTGCTGCAGGCGGTTTTCGGCCTGGGCCAAGCGCTGGCCCTGCAGGGTGAGCGTACCTTGCGGGGCCTGCAAGGTACCGGCGACATCCAGCCGGCCCTTGACCCCGCCTTGCAGCCTTGGCCACAACTGGCCCAGGCGCGGCAAGTCAAGATCGATTTGCCCCGCCAGGCGCTGTTGCAAGCTGCCACTGCCGTTGATGCGGTTGTCACCCAGCTGGATGGCCAGTGTGCCCAGGGTCCAGTTTTGCCCTGCCCCCTGGGCCTCGGCCTTGAGCATGGCCGGCTGGCCACGCAGGCGGCCCTTGAGGTCAAGCTGGGCATCCAGGGTAAGCGCATCGCCTTTCAGTTCGCCTTTGCTGCGCAGTGGCCCCGCCAGGGTACCCGGCAGTTCGGCTAGCCAATAGGCCGGATCGAGCGCGGAGAGCTGCAGGTCGACATCCCAGGCCAGGGTGTCGGCAAAACGTACGGCGACACTGCCGGCTGCCTTGCCTTGGCCGGCGGTCAGCGCCAACTGCGGCAGTTTCACCTGGGTGAGGTCACCTTCGAACGGACTGGCGATGCTGAACGCTCCCGCCGGGCCATCCAGGTCCCCGGTGAAAGTCCCCTGGTAATTGCCATCGCGATAATGCACCTGGGTATTGAAGCGCTTGAGGGTGACTTCGGGCGGGGTCTCGAGTGGGTACAGGCGTAACCACGGGAAGTCCTGCCAGTCCAGCTGCGCATCAGCGCTCAGGCCTTGCTGCCAGTCAGCCGTGGCTTGCAGCTTGACCCGTTGGCTTTCGCTGGCGGTCAGGTCCAGGGCATCGAGCCTGGCCCCCTTAGTGTCGACCAGACCGGACAGGAGCAAGGCGATCGGTGACTGCTCGGCCGGCAGGCTGGCCCTGCCGGACAGTTGATAGCCATTGAGCAGATCACCCTTGGCATCGAGCTCGAGCGCGTTCAATTGCAAGGTGTCAGGCAACGCTCCAGCCGGCTTGAACGCCTCGGAGCGGATGTGCAAGGTCGCCGGCAGGTGCTCGGCCAGTGCCTGCAACTGCCCGCTCAATGTGGCATCGAGGTAACCACTGCTGGTGCCGGCGAGTTCCAACGTCTTCTGCAATTGGCCATTGGCCGTCAGTGCCAGTTGCCAGGGTTTTTCGTCTACCGCAGGCAACTGTAATTGCGCCTGTAGTGTTACCGGCCAGTCGCCTTCGGGTTGCAGGTCGCCCTGTAGGCTCAATTGCAGGTCGTCGCGCAGCAGCCGCAGGCTGTCGATGCGTATCCCGCTGTTGGTCCAGTGCGCAGCCAGTTGCAAATCGCCAAGCAGATCGCTGCCATCCAGGCGCAGCTGCCCGACCTTGACCTCGCCCAGTTCGATGGCCAGCGGCAAACGCAGGGTCGGCAATTGCAGCGGGGCGCTCTCGGCCGGTTCGGCGCTTGGCGCAAAGGCCATGTCAATGCGGTCTGCCTGCAACCGATCAATGCACAAGGTTGCGCGCAGCAAGCAGGCAGGCGACCAGGCCAGCAACGGCGCCTGCATCTCTACCGTGCTGCCGCCGTCGGCCCAACTCAGCCGGCTGGCCTGCCAACTGCCCGCCAGGCGCCCCTGGAAGTCGGCCACTTCAAGCCCGGGCACCTGGCCCAGTACCCAGCGGCTGCCGGCCTGGGTACCCAGCAGCAAGCCGAGCACCAGGCCCACGCTCGCGACGCCCCCCAGCAGGCCCAGTGAAGTAAATTTGACTACGCGTTTCACAGCTCGGGCCCCATGGAAAAGTGCAGGCGAATGCCCCCTTCGTCATCCAGCGCCTTGGCCAGGTCCAGGCGCAGCGGCCCGACTGGCGATACCCAGCGCACACCAAAGCCGACACCGGTCTTGAGGCTGGGCAGCTCCAGGTCGTTGAACGAATTGCCTTGGTCGACGAACGTCGCGACCCGCCATTTTTCGGTCAGCGAATACTGGTACTCGACACTGCCTGCCACCAGGTAGCGCCCGCCGATACGGTCACCGTCGCTGTTCTTCGGCGACAGGGTCTGGTAGTCGTAACCGCGCACACTCTGGTCGCCACCCGCGAAGAAACGCAGCGACGGCGGAATATTGTTCTTGAAGCCATTGGTTGCACTGCCACCAAACTGCACGCGTCCGAGAAAGCGGTGGTTGTGGCCGAGTGTGGTCAGGCCTTTGAGCAATATGTTGCCGTGCAGCAGGTTGGTGTCGGAAACCAGCCCTTCCTTGGCCCCTTGAACATCGAACTGCAGGCGATAGCCGTTGTGCGGATCGATACGGTTGTCGCTGCGCAGGAAGGAATAGCTGACGCCCGGCATCAGCAGGTTGCTCAACCCGGAGTCGTCGCCCAGACGATATTCTTCGCGTTGGTACTTGAGCGAAATCACCCGCTGCCAGCCACTGGGCAGCTTGCTGTGCCACTCGGGGCCGACCGTCAACAGCTTGCTGAGCGTGTCGGTGCCGGCAAGCTCCTCGTTCTGGTAGCCACCGGCAAAGCGCAGCTTGTCGGTCAGCGGCGGGTCGAGGGGAATGTCATACCACAGGCCGACGTTCTGGCGCGGTGCCGACAGTTCGGTTTCCCAGCCATAGCTGTGGCCTTGCGGGTTGACCCAGTGGCGGGTCCAGTTGGCCTTGCCGCGCGGCCCGACGTCGGTCGAGAAGCCCAGGCCAAGGCCCATGGTGCGTGGTTTACGGGTTTCCAGGTGAACATCCACCGGGACTTCTTCGCCCACAGCAGCAGTGGGCGCCGCATCCACGCGCACGCCTTCGAAATAGCCGCTCGATTGCAGGTCATTGTTCAGCTCTGCGATCAGTTCCGAGTCGTAGGGGGTACCCGGCTTGAACGAAACCATGCGCTGCAGCAGGTCCTCGTCCAACGGCGTGTCGCCACCAAAAGTGACGGCGCCCAGGCGATAACGTGGGCCGCTCTGGTAGACCAGGTCGATATCGGCCACACCGGCTTGCGGATCGACGGCCAGGCGCTGGCTACTGAAGCGCCCACTGAAGAAGCCATAGCGCGACGCCTGGTTCTGGATCAGCCGCTTGGCATCCTCGTAATGGCCGTGATTGAGTTGTTCACCCGTCCGCAGCGCCTTGCTGTCAGGCACGCGGAAGGCCTTCATCTCGCTGGCTGGACCCTCGATGCGCACGGTCACGTTGCGCAGGCGAATCGGTTCGCCCGGGTTGATGCTGATGATCAGTTGTGGGGGATGGTCGGCGTCGCTGGCGGGCTTGACCTCGGTATCGATCTGCGCCTGATAGTAGCCGAGTGCCTGCGCCGCTTTGCGCGCCTGCTCCTCTGCCCCGCGACTGAAGCGCAAAAGTGCTTCTTCGTCGCGGTCACCCAATGTGCCTATATAGCCTTCGACATTGGCCTTGAGCGCCTTGTTGGCCGGCTTCACCTTCACCAACAACTCGCTCTGGCCCCATGCTGCGAAACTGGCAACCCAGAAAACCAGGCCCCAGGTCAATCTTCCTGAATACGTCATGCGGCGCATGCTACCAGAGCCAGGCGCTCAAGGGAGCCGCCCGGCGGCCTGTTCAGGCAAAAGCGGGTTTTGAAGAGACTGGATTAGGATGAAAGAACACCCTCTCCCGGATTGGTCCTACAGCTACTTCGCCAATTTCCTCATAACCCTGACGCTGGTAAAAAGCCAGGTAGTGCTCGTTACCGGTGTCCAGCACCACCCCTTGGGTGCCTGGGTCTTCCGCGCACCAATCGTGCACAGCTTGTAACAATTGTTCGCCGTAGTGCTTGCCCTGAAATTGCGGATGCACCCCCAGCAAAGGCAACACATGCACCTGGTCGGTGGGCAGACAGGTGGCCAACGCAGCCTGGTAGTCCATGTAGCGACGGGTACAGCGCAGGCCGGTACCCAGCATCATGCGCAGGCGCCAGGCCCAGCTGTCGGCCACGCCCAGCCTGCGCAGCGGCGGCACGATCAGGGCCAGGGCAATCAGACGGTCATCGACCAGCAGGCCGATGGCGGGCAGTTGCAGGTAGAAGTGCTGGCGCACCCATTCGCGCACCATCACCCGCAGGCGCCGCTCATATCCCGGGCGCTGGGCTTCGAAGATATAGGCGAAGGTGGGCTCGTGACGGTAGGCGTTGTACAGCAGCGAACGTGCCTCGCGGCTGTAACCATCGTCGAGCAGGCAGACACGGGCCGGGGCGGCTGTAGTTTCGGGCATTGCGGGCAGACCTCCTGGAATGGGCGTTCAGTGCCTTGGAGGTGCCCCAGCGCGCTTCGTTCACCCCCAACAGCACGTTAGCAGCAGGCTCGCCTGGCCGCCATGCTGGTGATGCAGGTCGATGTCGGCTAGCATCGCGCCTTTTACCGGGATTGTCTTTCCATGAAGATCGTCTGTTTCAACATCAACGGCCTGCGGGCCCGCCCGCATCAGCTGGCGGCGCTGATCGAAAAGCACCAGCCGGACGTGATCGGCCTGCAGGAAACCAAGGTCAGCGACGATCAATTCCCGCTGGCCGACGTGCAAGCACTGGGTTACCACGTGCACTACCATGGCCAGAAAGGCCACTACGGCGTGGCCCTGCTGTCGCGCCAGGCGCCGCTGAGCCTGCACAAGGGCTTTGCCACCGACGAAGAAGATGCCCAGCGCCGCTTCATCTGGGGTACCTTCGCCGATGCCGACGGCAGCCCGATCACCATCATGAACGGCTATTTCCCCCAGGGCGAAAGCCGCGACCACCCCACCAAGTTCCCGGCCAAGCAGCGCTTCTACAGCGACCTGCAGGCACTGCTGGAAAGCCAGTTCCGCAACGACCAGCCAGTGCTGGTGATGGGCGACATGAACATCTCGCCGCAAGACTGTGATATCGGCATTGGCCCGGACAACGCCAAACGCTGGCTGAAGACCGGCAAGTGCAGCTTCCTGCCGGAGGAGCGTGAGTGGATGGAACGTTTGAAAGGCTGGGGGTTGGTAGACAGCTTCCGCCACCTGTATCCGGAGGTGACAGACCGTTTCAGCTGGTTCGACTACCGAAGCCGCGGCTTCGAGGACGAGCCCAAGCGCGGCCTGCGCATCGACCTGATCATGGCCTCGCAGCAGCTGGTGCCGCGCATCAAGGCAGCGGGCGTGGACTATGAGCTGCGCGGGATGGAAAAGCCGTCGGACCATGCGCCGATCTGGCTGGAGTTGAGCTGATTTTGGTGAGGGGCCCAAGGTGCACGCCTTGGGCCCACACTCACAACCCCAACCTCAACGCCTCCCCCACTCCCGCCCCACGCACATCGTCCGCCGCGCTGACCAAGGCAAAGTTATAAGCCCCATGCGACCAATACCGCGCCTCCAGTTGGCCATCGACCCGCTGCCCGTCCGGCATGCGCCGATAATGGTCGCCCGGAGAGCGCAGGAACAGGCTGATGCGCTGGCCCTTGCCATCTTCAAACACCAGTAATGCAGCCGGCCCCTGCTCGTTGCTGAGCAAGCGCGCGCCCACTGGTTTGAAGCCATAGCCCGCCAGGTCCGGTAACTGGCCCACCCGACTGAAATGGCGGCCCAGCCAGTCGCGCAACTGCCCAGGATCACTGGCCTGGATATCCAGTGCTTCACTGCCGGCGAACAGACGGTGCGCCTGTACAGCATCAGCCATGGGCAGGTCGACCCGCGCCAGGGTTGCATCGCGCACTTGCCAGCCGCCCAAGCCCCCCACACCCAACGCCAGCATCACTACCGCCGCCGCAGCCCAGCGCCGCTGCCGACGCTGGCGCAATTGCCGACGCAACTGTCCAAGGTCCAGCTGCGCCGCACCGGGCAGCTCGCCCAACCCGGCCAGCGCTGTGCGCAGCCTTCGGGCATCGGCGCGCCAGCCTTCCACCCGTGCCGCAGCTTGCGGGTTGGCCGCCAGCCAGGCCTGCACTTCGGCCCGGCGAACAGGTTCCAGGCGCTCATCGACGTAAGCGTGCAATTCGTCATCGCTGGGGATCAGGCGCGTCATTTCAGTCTCCGCAAGGCCGGGGGTTGGGGGTTGCCCTCGGTCAGTTCGCGCAAGGCATTGCGCGCGCGCGACAGGCGCGACATCACAGTGCCGATGGGGATGCCCAAAGCCTGGGCGGCCTCCTTGTAACTCAAGCCTTCGATGCTGACCAGCAACAACAAGGCACGCTGCTCCGCTGTCAGCCGGGCAAACGCCTGCAGGTCAGCCTGTGCCAGGACGATGGTTTCGAGGTTGTCACCGGCCGGCTCATCGTCGTGCTCGTTACGGCCGAACCAGGACAACCAGCGCGCATGCAATCGCTCGCGGCGCTTACCGTCGAGGAACTGTCGATACAGGATGGTGAACAGCCAGGCACGCAGGGCATCAGCGTCCCGTTGCTGGTCGCGACGGCTCAGGGCCCGCTCGACCGTAGCCTGCACCAGGTCGTCGGCGCTGCCCGGCTCGCGGGTCAGCCACACGGCAAAGCGGCGCAGGCGGGCCAGCAGCTCGCGCCACTGGTGGTCGTCCAAATCATGCATGGCTAGGTCCCGGCCTCTGGGGTTGTCAGTGTAAAGGGCAGACGCCTGTGAACAAATTCTATTCCCGATGAGGGAATAACTTTTTCTCTGACACGTCGTACTGGCACCTTCACTGAACCGGACGATGACCATGAACACACCCTTGCACGGCCCGGCCAAAGCCTTGCGCCTGGCCGCCATTGGCGGCGTGCTGCTGGCCGCAGGTGCCGGCTTTGCCTATGCCGCTGGCTGGCTCGGCGCCCCACGACTGACGCCACAACGCATCATCGACACCTTCGAAGCCCAGGCCGGGCATTACCCAGGCTATCGCAAGAACCACGCCAAGGGGTTGTGCGTGAGCGGCTACTTCCAGGCCAGCGGGCAGGCCGCCAACCTGTCCACGGCGCGCGCCTTCAGCCAGCAACGGGTGCCGGTGGTTGGCCGTTTTGCCATCGGCGGTGCCAACCCGTTCGCCCCGGATACGGGTATACCCGTACGCAGCCTGGCGATTGAGCTAAGCACCGACGACGGCCAGGTCTGGCGGACGGGCATGAACAACCCGCCGGTGCTGGCAGTCAGCACGCCGCAAGCGTTCTACCAGCAAGTACTGGCGAGTGCACCAGACCCGGCGACCGGCAAACCGGACCCTGGCAAGCTGCAGGCGTTCTTCGCTGCCCACCCGGAAAGCGCGGCGTTTCGGCAATGGGCGGCGGGCTACAAACCCAGCGACAGCTTCGCCAACACGCAATACCACAGTATCAATGCCTTCCGCCTGATCGACGCAGCTGGCGCGGCCCACCCGGTGCGTTGGCAGCTCGAGCCACAAACTGCATTTGCGGCATTACCCGCGCAGGTGGATGACAAACAATTCCTGCAACACGACTTGCAGCAACGCCTCGCCCAAGGCCCGTTGCGTTGGAAGCTGCGCCTGGTACTGGCCGAACCAGGCGATGCCGTGGACGACCCTGCCCGGCCGTGGCCCGCCGAACGGCGCAGCGTGGACGCCGGCACACTGGTGCTGGAACAGGTAGACGCCCCCGAGCAAGGGGCCTGCCGCGACCTCAACTTCGACCCGCTGATCCTGCCGCGCGGTATAGAGGCGTCGGCCGACCCGATCCTCGCCGCCCGCTCGGCCGCCTATTCGGAATCGTTCAACCGCCGTAGCCGCGAATCGCTCAGCACCGGAGCCCAGCCATGAAACCTCAAGCCTTCCACCCTTTCGCCCGCTTGTTGCACTGGCTGATGGCCGTGCTGATTCTGGCCATGCTGTTCATCGGCGTGAGCATGGTCGCCGACCTGTCGCTACGCCACCCGTTGCTGATCAGCCTGCACAAGGCCACCGGGCTGGCCCTGCTGGTGCTGGTGGTACTGCGCATCGCTGTGCGCCTGACCCTACCCCACCCCCCCCTGCCAAACGACCTGCCAAAACTGCAGCGCTGGGCCGCCGGAGCCTCGCATCTGCTGCTCTATGGCCTGATGCTGGCCATGCCGCTGCTGGGCTGGGCCATGCTATCGGCCGGCGATTACCCGCGCCCGCTCGGCTTGCCCGCCATCGCCCCCCACAACCTGCAGCTATATGCCGTGTTGCGCCAGGCCCATGGCTGGGCGGGCTACCTGCTATTCGCCACGGTGCTGGTCCATGTGGGGGCAGCCTTGATGCATGCGTGGGTGCGTCGCGACGGTGTGTTGCGTAGCATGTGGCCTGGCCCCTTGCACCGCAGCGAATGAACGGTAGCAGCACGGGGTTCGACAATCGATAATGATTCCTAATAATATCGATTTTGTTTGCCACTCTGCCCTGGACTGCCTATGAACGTCGCAAAGGATTCTGCAACCCTTCTGCCTGCCAGTACCCTGAACTTGCGCCCGCTGCTGCTGGCCAACATGGCCTGCACCATGTCGATGATGGCCTTCGTCGCCCTGATCGGCCCGATAGCCCGCCAGCTTGGCATGGCCACCTGGCAAGCCGGCGCCGCCGTGACCGTGGCGGGCGTGGTCTGGGTGCTGCTGGCCCGGCCCTGGGGTCGAGCGGCAGACCGCCTGGGCCGCCGGCGCATCCTGCTGCTGGGCAGCGCCGGCTTCACCCTGGCCTACTGGCTGCTGTGCCTGTTCGTCGAAGGCGCACTGCGCTGGCTGCCGGGGGCGACCTTGGCGTTCATCGGCCTGATGATCGCGCGTGGTTGCATCGGCGCCTTTTATGCTGCCATCCCGGTAGGCTGCAATGCGATGATCGCCGACCATGTCGAGCCGCAACGCCGGGCGCGGGCCATGGCCTCACTGGGGGCGGCCAACGCCGTCGGTCTGGTGGTCGGGCCGGCGCTGGCCGCACTGCTGGCGCGGCACAGCCTGAGCCTGCCGTTCCATATCATGTCGCTGTTGCCGGCCACTGCCTTCCTGGTACTGTTTTTTACCCTCAAACCACAGGCGCTGCCTCACAGCCACGCCCCAAGCCCGGTGCGGCTGAACGACCCGCGCCTGCGCCGGCCGCTGCTGGTGGCATTCAGCGCCATGCTCAGCGTGACCGTGTCGCAGATCATCGTCGGTTTCTTTGCCCTTGACCGCTTGCATCTGGGCCCTGCCGAAGCCGCTCAGGCAGCTGGCATCGCCCTGACCACCGTGGGTGTGGCACTGATGCTGGCCCAGGTGATACTGCGCCAACTGGAGTGGCCACCGCTGAAGATGATCCGGGTAGGTGCCACGGTATCGGCACTGGGCTTTGCCTGTGGCTCGCTGGCCACCACGGCCCCCTGGCTGTGGGCTTG
Organism: Pseudomonas sp. 2,4-D; assembly: GCF_030418155.1. Classification (NCBI taxonomy): domain Bacteria; kingdom Pseudomonadati; phylum Pseudomonadota; class Gammaproteobacteria; order Pseudomonadales; family Pseudomonadaceae; genus Pseudomonas; species Pseudomonas sp. 2,4-D. The sequence goes on along the minus strand of NZ_JAUHUI010000011.1, from coordinate 4,018 downwards.
CTATTTTGTTGCGGCGGCCGGCATGGGCTTCGTGTTCCCGGCGTTTTCGGCACTGGCGGCCAATGCCATGCAGGCCTCCGAACAAGGCGCCACGGCCGGCTCCATTGGCGCCGCACAAGGCATGGGCGCGGTGATCGGGCCGCTCGCCGGTACCTTGGTGTATGCCCTTGATCCGCGCTTGCCATTCTTGGTCGTAGCCGTGCTGTTGCTGCTGGTCGGGCTGTGGCCAATGCCGCGTGAGCAGCGGGTTTGAGAAGCACAGCGCGCAAGGACGCAGAGTGTGTTTTAATGCGCATCGCTCATTATTATTGACACCTCTGATTACAAGGCGGCTATGGACACGGGGACGCGACTCAAACTGGTGCGTGAACGCAACAACCTCTCCCAACGGGAACTGGCCCGCCGCAGCGGGCTGACCAATTCGACGATCTCGCAGATCGAGCAGAATCGCGTCAGCCCTTCGGTCAGCTCCCTGAAAAAACTGCTCGAAGGCATTCCCATGAGCCTGGCGGAGTTTTTCAGCTTCGACGAGCCGGTGCGTGAGGAACGCTACGTATTCCGTGGTGGCGAACAACCCGACCTGGGCCGCAATGGCCTGCGCATGCTGCTGGTCGGCGCCAGCGTCGAAGGCCGCCAAATGCGCATGCTGCGTGAGCTGTACGCACCCGGCGCCGACTCTGGCGAGCCGATCGTGCACGCTGAAGGCGAAGAATGCGGGTTGGTCACCCGGGGTACCGTCGAACTGTGGGTCGACGGCCAGGTCAGTGTGCTCAACTCTGGCGACGGCTACTACATCCCCACTACCCTGCCGCACAGTTTCAAGAACATCGGCCCGGATGAGGCCGAGATCATCAGCGCCAACACGCCGGCGAATTTCTGATCTTGACCCACAGACGTTCACTGAGCGCCCGGGATGTCTATCAGTGCCTGCGCAATGTGGCCCTTGGCGTGCATCAACTTGAGGTGGCTGCACGCCGCGAGGGCGGCTTGGTCGATGTCGGTATCCAGGGCTGGCAACTGACGTTGGCCCTGGATACCGAAGGCCTGGCGCATTGCGTTCATTGCCAAGCCCCCGGCGGCGAACAGGCCGGGCTCGAGCACTGGCAGCGCTATGGCACCAACCCCACCGACCTGCTCAGCCTGTGGGAGCGCACTCAGCTGGAGAGGCTGCTGGCCCCCTGACGCAGCGCCTCCTCGACAAAGTCCAGGCGGTCCTGGCCGAAGAACATGCCATCACCGACAAAACAGGTGGGCGCGCCAAACACCCCGCGCGCCACAGCAGCCTCGGTGGCCTGCTTTAGCGCTGCTTTTACTTCGCTGTCAGCGGCCAGGGCATGAAAACCCTGCGGGTCGAAACCTGCCTGCACGAGTGTTTCATTCAGCACAGCGCTGTCGCTCAGGTTGCGGCGCTGTACCCACAGCCCAGTGAACAGCACCGATAGCAATGCCTCGAACCGATCCGGTGAATGCAACTGGGTACCTGTCACGCCGCGCATCAACGTCAGGGTATTGACCGGGAAACCCGGCGGCATCCCGAACGGCACACCGTAGCGTTCGGCAAAGCGGGTCAAGTCGGTGAACATATAGCGCCCTTTGGCCGGGATCATGGCCGGCGAAGCATTGCCGGTAGCCTGGAAAACCCCGCCAAGCAGCATTGGCCGGTAGCGCAGCGTAGCGCCGTGGCGGGCACACAGGTTCGGCAGTTGGGTCCAGGCCAGGTAGCTGGCCGGGCTGCCCAGGTCAAAAAAGAAATCGACAGACTTGTGCATGGTTACGGTCCTTGGGTGATGACAGAGGCTTACCAGCGCTCCATCCAGGGGCGCAGGTCAAGCTCGAAGGTCCAGGCGTCGCGGGGCTGAGCGTGCAAGAACCAGTAACTGTCGGCAATGTGCGCCGGGTCAAGGATGCCATCCTGGTCCTTGAGGGCATAGCGCTCGGGGAAGCTGTCGCGGATGAAGGCCGTGTCGATGGCACCGTCCACCACTACATGGGCGACATGGATGTTGCGTGGCCCCAACTCGCGCGCCATGCTCTGTGCCAGGGCACGCAAGCCATGCTTGGCCCCGGCGAAGGCGGCAAAACCGGCTGCGCCGCGGGTACCGGCTGTAGCGCCGGTGAACAGGAGGGTGCCGCGCTCACGCTGAACCATGCGCCGGGCCACCGCCTGCGCGGTGAGGAAACCGGCAAAGCAGGCCATTTCCCAGATCTTGAAGTACTTGCGTGGGGTTTCCTCGAGAATGCTGCATGGCACATTCGCACCGATATTGAAGACAAATGCCTCAATCGGACCTATATCACGCTCGATAGTCTCCACCAGCGCGGCGACCTCCTCTTCCTTGCGCGCATCAGAGCCAAAACCGTAGGCCTGGCCGCCAGCGGCGTGTATTTCCTCCAGCAGCGGCTGCAGTTTGTCGGCCTGGCGCCGGGTTACGCAGGCAATGTAGCCCTCACGCGCAAAGCGCTTGGCGATCTCGCCCCCAGTGGCGTCGCCCGCCCCGATCACCAGCACGACTTTCTGTTGTTCTGACATGCCCGGCTCCATTAGTGAATGATCGTTTAGTAAACGAACGCTATGTTATGATCGCGGTCACCGTCAAGCCTGTCTGCCGAGGCATGTGAATGCGATACTCCAACGAACACAAACAGCAAACCCGCGAACGGTTGCTGGCCAGCAGCGGCGCGCTGGCCAAGCGCGGGGGTTTTGCCAGTACCGGCGTGGCCGGGTTGATGAAAGCGATCGGCCTGACCGGCGGTGCCTTCTACAACCACTTCCCGTCCAAGGACGACCTGTTTACCGAGGTGGTACGCCAGGAGCTGAGCAACAGCCCCCTGGCACGCCTGGCCAGCCAGGGAGCCAACAGAGAACGCCTGGGCCGCTGCCTGCAGCAGTACCTGAGCCTGGCCCACCTGCGCAATGCCGAAGGTGGATGCCCGTTGCCGCCGCTGGGTGTGGAAATCGCCCGGGCCGACACGCCGGTGCGTGAAGTGGCTGAGCACTGGCTGGTAGAACTGCACCGGGCCTGGAGCACAACCCTGGAGGATGAGCACCTGGCCTGGGTGCTGATCAGCCAGTGCGTAGGGGCATTGCTGGTCGGGCGCATGCTGGCCAGTGAAAGCGTGCAAGCGCAGGTATTGGGCGCCAGCCGCCAGTTTGTCGAACAGGCCCTGCATGAGGCGGATTAGTGCCCTGCTGGGTTTGCTATTGGCCCTGCCAGCGCTTGCCGAACAGGCCTGCCCGCCTGGGCAGTATCAAGTGTGCCTGATGGGCTGCTTTTGCGCCCCGATCGACCCAGGCCAGGCCGGGCAGATCCTCAAGGATGTGGAGGTCATGGCCTCGTCCAGCCTGGCATACGCCTTGCGCCAGGCCCGCGACGAAGCCACGGCCAGCGGTGTGCAGCCGATTCCGTTGCATATTCGGGCGCAGCTGGAACCCTGGTATGACTTTGCCGTGCTTGACGCGGCGCGCTTCCGGGTGGGGGATGAGCAACAGATCAGCGCAGCCAATGCACTATTGCAGAACCCCGATGTGAACGCCGTTACACTGATCGACACGATCATCTTCCGCCGGCCCGCCGATGCGGAGGACAACGTAGCCTTGTGGGCGCACGAGCTCAAGCATGTGCAGCAGTATCAGGAGCTGGGCGTGGAGGAGTTTGCCCGACGCTATACGCGCAACTTCGACGACCTGGAGGGGCCGGCCTACAAAATCGAGGCCGAAGTCGACAAGGCGCTGCGCGAGCGTCGTTCAGGCCTGGCCCGCTGATCGCTGCCATCGCGTTCCACATCTACAGCGCCTGTCTTGCCCAGCGCAAAATTCAGCCGTTAGCGCGAACCGTGGTAGGAGCGGGTTTACCCGCGAATACGGTAGCGGCGGCAACGGTGAACGACGGGGGAATTGGCCAGCAGGCCCGGCCCCTTCGCGGGTAAACCCGCTCCTACGACGGCACGCGTCCAACCCCCGATGTGTGTCCACCACCGCTCCTACGACGACCTGCGCCCAACCCCCGATGTGTGTCCA